>JBHIAO010000781.1:0-2441 GCA_046758565.1 Anaerolineae bacterium | reverse complement strand
AGGCGCAGCTCAAAGCCGCCGCGGCCGATGAAGGGTTCCTGGCCCACCTGGAGCGTGTCTGTCGGGACTTTGACGCCTACCTGGCCGATGAATCGACCTGGTTTCGTCGGGTCCACAGTGCAACCGAGCCTCCCCTCATCGCTTATTTCTCTGCCGAGTTCGGCCTGACCGAATGTCTGTCGATCTTCGCCGGTGGGTTAGGAGTGCTGGCCGGCGACCACTTGAAGTCGGCCAGTGACCTGGGCGTGCCCCTGGTGGGCGTCGGGCTCCTCTACCAGCAAGGTTACTTCCGGCAATACCTCAATGAGGCGGGTTGGCAACAGGAATCCTTTGAGAACAACGACTTCCACAATCTGCCGCTGACCCTGGAGCGTCAGCCAGATGGAACGCCGCTCACCGTCGAACTCTCCTACCCCGGCCGACAGGTCATCGCCCAGGTGTGGCAGGTGCAAGTGGGCCGGGTATCCCTCTACCTGCTGGACACCAACATCCCGGCCAACCGCCCCGCCGACCAAGACATCACCGATCAGCTGTACGGTGGCGATGTGGAGATGCGCATCCAACAGGAGATCCTACTGGGCATCGGCGGCTATCGCGCGCTGGAGGCTTTGGGGGTGAGGCCGACCGTCTACCACATGAACGAGGGGCACGCCGCTTTCCTGGCGCTGGAGCATGTGCACCGGCTTATGGAGACCCATGATCTCTCATTTGCCGAGGCGCGTGAGGCGGCATCGGCCGCCCTGGTCTTCACCACCCACACCCCGGTGCCGGCCGGCCACGATCGCTTCTCGCTGACGCTGATCGGCCGCTACTTCTCCGATGTCACCCGCGGTCTGGGTCTGTCACAGAGAGAGTTCATGGCCCTCGGGCGACAGAGTCCAAACGACGATAAGGAACCGTTCGGCATGACGGTGCTCGCGTTGCGCATGGTGGCGTACAGCAACGGCGTCAGCCGACTGCACGGTCGGGTCAGCCGTCGCATGTGGCAAGGGCTCTGGTCGGCGGTTCCCCAAGACGAGATCCCCATCGGCCACGTGACCAACGGCGTCCACTTCCGGTCGTGGATCTCCCACGAGATGAACCAGCTCTACGATCGATATCTGGGGCCGCGCTGGCGGGAGGAGCCGGCCGACCGGGCCGTGTGGCAGCGGGCTGAGTCCATGCCGGCCGAGGAGCTGTGGCGCACCCACGAGCGACGGCGGGAGCGGCTGGTGGCCTTCGCCCGCCGCCGGTTGCGCGCCCAACTGGAACGGCGCGGGGCGTCACAGCAAGAGATCCGGATGGCCGACGAGGTGATGGACCCCGAGACGCTGACCATCGGCTTTGCCCGTCGGTTCGCGGCGTACAAGCGGGCAACCCTGCTGCTCCGCGATCCCGAGCGTCTGGCCCGCATCCTCAACGACTCCGACCGTCCGGTCCAGATCGTCTTCGCTGGCAAGGCGCACCCACGGGACGATGCGGGCAAGGGGTTGATCCGGCAGGTCGTGGGGTCGGCCCGTCGGGAGGCGTTCCGACGTCGGCTGGTCTTTTTGGAGGACTACGACATGGCCGTAGCCCGCTACCTGGTCCAGGGGGTCGATTTGTGGCTGAACACACCGCGTCGTCCCAACGAAGCCAGCGGCACCAGCGGCATGAAGGCGGCCGCCAACGGGGCGCTCAATCTGAGCACGCTGGACGGTTGGTGGGATGAAGCTTATCGGCCCGAAGTCGGCTGGGCCATCGGACGAAGGGAGACATACGGCGACCCTGATGTCCAGGATCAGGTGGAGGCTGAGGCACTTTATAACCTGCTGGAGCGAGATATCGTTCCTTGCTTCTACGATCGGGGTGCCGACGGGCTTCCCCGCCGCTGGATCACTCGCATGAAAGCGTCCATCAGCAATCTGTGTCATTTCTTCAACACCCACCGCATGGTGCGGGAGTACACTGAGTGTTTCTACCTGCCGGCGGACGAGCGCTTCCGGCAACTGACGGCCGACGATATGGTCCGGGCCAAGGCGCTGGCGGCGTGGAAGGCCCGAATCCAGGAGGGATGGCCTCAGATCCGCGTTGAGACAGTAGATACCGAGCCCGTCACCGAACTTCAGGTCGGTGGCAAGGTCCGCGCCCGGGCACGGATCCACCTGGGTGCTCTCACACCGGACGACGTGACGGTGGAGCTCTACCTGGGGCGGGTGGACCCCGATGGCGAGATCGTAGAAGCGGAGGCAACACCGATGCAGCTCGTGGAACCCGATGGCGAAGATCATTATCTCTTCGAGGCCAGTGTCGTTCCCTGCCGCAAGAGCGGCCTGCACGGCTGCACGGTCCGGGTGCTGCCCCGTCACCCGGACTTAACCACACCTTTCCTGCCGGGGCTCATCGTGTGGACCACTCGGGTTATTTAAGCGTCGTCTACATCATCCTGCCGTGATGTGCTCACTTGACAAACGGCCGATCAT
>JBHIAO010000780.1:0-2444 GCA_046758565.1 Anaerolineae bacterium | reverse complement strand
TGAGAACTATCGCGCTATGATTGAGGCAGCAAAGCGGTATGGTAAGTACCCCCTGTTGAGCGCCAGTTAGTGGATATCTGAGGATTGAGCGAGACTTGGGGCGAATTATTCAGCAGATTGGGACACCAGTGGCGGCGTCCAAACCTCGGGGTACTTCCAAACCGAGCTAACCGTTGTTGCCCAAAGTCCAAAAATACGAGTGCACACGTATAAAAATACGTGTGCACACTGATGACAAACGCTTCCCTTTCTGGTATAATGCCGGCAAGATCTTTAACGTGATTTAGAGACCCCAACAACGGTAGAGATCGCGAGCGAAAAGGCAAACCCATCGAGAGATGGGGGCGCAAAGCCACGGGTCCTCTGCTCAACGAGCCAGGACAGCCGGGTTGCCGACTCAGCGAGATGCAAAGTCAGAAACCCGGCTCCTAATAAGAGTCGGGTTCTGTGTTCTGCGATGAGGGACTGATCGAATGGGGCATGTAGATGGTGCATTATCTTCAGTTGTGGACATCATTGTGCTGCCAGACTCTTCGCAGACTTAACAAGCGTATCACGCTCCGATAAAGGCAAACCGGCCGAAAGGCGGGGGCGTAAAGCCACGGACCCAGGGTCTTCTTTCGGGTGTCGGTGAGGCGGAGTGATCAGGCCCCCCCGCTGATCACTCACTGCTCACCAATGAGACGACTGACTTGAGCAGAGGAGAGTTCACCCCCCAGTTCCCCTGTACCCTTGCTCCCGTGCTCAGATGGCCAGGGTAGCCGGGCTGCCGAAGGGCGAGGTCAACCTGCCCAGGCCTCCTGACGGCTGGAGCGGTTAATATTCACGTTCCAATCCAAAAGGAGAGTTTGAATGACTGGGAAATTCGTTGAACAGGTACGATCCTTTGGCTGGGGAAGGCCCTTGAGCCTGCTGTTGATCGTGGGGCTGCTGATGCCGGCCATGTTGATGGCATCGGCACCGCAGCCGGCAGCAGCTACGCAGGCTTCGTCCCGAGGCTCAGCCCGAGGGGTGCAGCCGGCCTTGCTGACGATAGCGGCGGAGCGGCCCGAAGCGGCGGTGCGCGTCATCGTGCAGAAGGTGGTGCAGGACGACAGCCCTTCCCTTCGACCGAGCTCAGGACAGGCGATGGGCTCAGGACACGGCGTGGAGAACCTGGTGGCCCGACTGGGAGGCGAAGTCATCAAGGACCTGCACATCATCAACGCCTTCGCGGCCGAGATGCCGGCGGGTATGGTGCCGGAGCTGGCCCGGGCGGCCGGTGTGCGCTGGGTGTCCCTGGACGCGCCGGTGGAAAGTACCGGCAAAGGCGGTGGTGGCAAGGGTGGTGGGAGCAGTGGCCCAGCTCCGCAGAATTACTTTCTCGACACGCTGGGTGTCCGTCAGGTCTGGGACATGGGATTGGATGGCACGGATATCGCCGTCGCCGTGATTGACAGCGGGATTTCGAATGATACTGACTTCAAGGTTAGCGAGTATGATAATTCCAGCCGTGTCAAGCAGCAGCTATCATTCAATCCCAACTCTACAAGTGCCAATGATGCACACGGCCATGGGACCCACGTGGCCGGCATCATCGGGGGCAACGGGATCGATTCCGGAGGCGCTTACGCGGGCATTGCCCCGAATGTGAAGTTCATCAGCCTGAAGATCAGCGACGATACCGGCGTGGCTTACGAGTCCGACACGGTCGAGGCCATGCAGTGGGTGCTGGACAACAAGGACCAGGACCATTACAAGATCCGCGTGGTCAACTTGTCCATTAACTCGACGGTAGAGCAATCCTATCACACCAGCCCGCTGGACGCCGCCGCCGAAATCCTGTGGTTCAACGGCCTCGTCGTGGTAGCCTCGGCCGGCAACAAGGGGCCAGGCGGTGGACACAATACGGTTGACGCCGCGCCGGCCAATGATCCCTTCATCATCACCGTGGGGGCAAGTAACGAACACGGTACACCTGATCCTGCGGATGACACCGTAGCGCCCTTCTCGGCGCATGGGGTGACCATGGACGGCTTCGTCAAGCCGGACGTCATCGCGCCGGGCAAGGACATCATCAGCGTACTGGCCCAGGACTCTCCCTGGAGTCTTGAACATCCCGACCGGGTGGTGTTGAATGGCGAATACTTCCGACTGAGCGGCACTTCGATGGCAGCACCCATGGTGACGGGTGCGGTGGTCTTGCTGCTGCAGGACGAGCCTGATCTGAACCCCGACCAGGTGAAATATCGTCTGACCCACGCTACTAACGACACCATCGGTAGTGGTAGTGCCGACGGCGGCAGCTATCCCTACCTGAATGTCTACGCGGCGGTCACGGGCACGATGACCGAGACGGCCAACACGGGAATCGAGGCCAGCCAACTGCTGTGGACAGGTGACGAACCCATCAACTGGGGCTCGGTCAACTGGGGCAGCGTGAACTGGGGTTCGGTCAACTGGGG
>JBHIAO010000779.1:0-2448 GCA_046758565.1 Anaerolineae bacterium | reverse complement strand
AGGATGCTCCGGAACACGATCAACCAGTGTTTGATGGGAAACAGGTTCGAGACCAGTTGCAGCGCCCGTGGCATGTTCTCCACCGGAAAGGCGTAGCCGGAGAAAACTACTTCAACCATAGTGAAGACAAACACCAGCAACAGCGCCTGCAACTGGGTTGCCGAGAAAACAGAAGCCATGATGCCCCAGCCCAGTTCCACGAAGAGATAGAACGCTGCCAGGCCCAGCAGCAACGGCCATGAGCCGCGCATGGGCACCCCGAAGCCAAACAGCGAGATGCCCAGCATCAAGATGAACACGATGTAGCTTAAGATGATGGCCGGCACCGCCTTGCCGATGATCAGCTCAATGGGCCGCAGCGGAGTCACCATGAGTTGCTCTAAGGTCCCTAGTTCGCGCTCGCGGGCGATACCCAACGACGCCACCATCATGGCAATGGCAGCCAGCATGAATCCCATCTCCGATGGAATGGTGTAGTTGGATTCTTTCAGTTCCTCGTTGAAGCGCACCCTCACCCGGGCGTCGATGGGGGTCAGCGCGCCGTGGCTGAGGGCCGCCGGCTGCACAGCAACCCGCTGTCCGAAGGTGGCTACGACGCCCTCGGCAGCACCGATGGCCATCTGGGCCGCAGCCGGCTCCGATCCATCCACAATCACCTGCACCTGGGGTGCTGGCGATGTCAGGTCGGCCAGATCGGCTGCAAAGCCGTGGGGGATGATGACACCCACGCTGGCCGCTCCTCGATCGAGGAGCGGTCTCAGCGCGTTGACATTGGACGGGTAGTGCAGCAGATCAAAGGTCTCCGTGTTCTGCAGCGCCACAACCAGTGCCCGACTTTCTTGCGACCGATCCAGGTCGATCACGGCTGTGGGCAGGTGGGCAATGCCGGCTGATGTTGAATAGGCGACCATCACCAACTCCAGCACCGGGCCCAGGATGACGAAGGGAGCCAGTAACCGGTCACGCCTCAGTTGGATGAGTTCTTTGACGATCAGGTTCCAGATGCGGGTGAGCATTCGGTTTACAGGTTTCTTTCAAGGCTGTGTATTGCGTATTGCGTAAGGGTGATACGCAGTACGCAGTACGCAATACGTTACTCAAGCTGCTTCTTAAATAACAACATCGACAACACAAGGACAACAACCCCGATCCCCAGCAGCGTCACCGCCCACGGCCACAAGACATCAATCCCGACGCCTTTGACAAAGATGCCGCGATTGATGAGGACGTAGTGGGTAGTGGGCATCATGTAGGCTTCCATCTTCATGACTCCCATCGCGGACAGCGGGATGAAGATGCCGGACAGAAAGAAGCCCGGGAACAGGAAGACTAACAGAGACGCGATCATGGCCGCCTGCTGGCTGTTGACCAGAATCGAGATCAGCAATCCAATGCTCAGCGTCGCCAGCAGGAAATCGGCCGATAGCACCAGGTAGGTCAGGAAGCTGCCCCGGAAAGGCACGCCGAACCAGAAGACGGCGACAGCCGCACATAGCACCACGGTGATCATCCCGCTGATGATGTACGGAATCAGCTTGCCGACCAGGAGTTCCAGCCGGCCAATGGGTGTGGCAATCAGGCCCTCCAGTGTGCCCCATTCCTTCTCGCGGGCGATGGCGAGAGACGCGGAAACGGCCGGCATGCCCAGCACCACCCCAATCAGCGCCGGCACGATCCCGATGATGAACTTCAGGCTTGGGTTATACCAGGTGCGCAGCCGCAGGTCGATGGGCGCGATCTCGCTCGTGACTGGATATCCCCGTTGATCCAGCGCGGCCAGCGCCAGATTCCCAGAAAAGCTCTCGCTGCGCGACACGATATGCGTGATTGCGTGGTTGGCCGTGTTCGGATCTGTCCCGTCGACAATGATCTGCACGCCAGCGGGTTGGCCAGCCTCGATCCGATTCATGAAGGCCGGCGGGATCACCACAGCCGCCTTGACGCGGCCGTTCACCAGCCAGCGTTCGATCTCGTCATAGCTCGAAGCAGCACAACAGGTGACCAGGTCGCCCGAGTCCGTCAGCGTAGCTAGATACCGCCGCGACAGTGGTGTCCTGTCCTGGTCCATCACCGCCAGCGATACCTGCTTGATCTCGATCGAGAAGCTATATGCCAGCACGACCAGGAACAGGACTGGCGACAGCGTAACCAGCACCGCCGTCCGGCGATCCCGGACGATGTGCCACCATTCCTTGCGGAGGACCGAGAGTGTTTGACGTAGATTCATCGTCTGGCAACGTCGAATATGCCTAACCAAGTGAAACGTGAAACGTGAAACGTGATGGTCTTCGTCGAAATACTCACGAGGTTAGCCTTGCCTGGGGATGAGAGTACCGGTGCGCTGTCTGTACGCTTCGTAGGTTTCTCCATAGCGCAGCAGGTCCTGCTCCTCTGCCCAGCACATGATGGCGAAAATCGGAACCCAGATGAAGGAGAACAGGACGAGAA
>JBHIAO010000778.1:0-2458 GCA_046758565.1 Anaerolineae bacterium | reverse complement strand
CTGGAGCGACCGACGATATGGCCTGACGTGCACTTCGAATTGATTCGAGCCATTCGGGCCACGCTGGTGCCCAAGGTCGCCCCACGCTACTACTTAGGGGTTGAGGAGCGCATCTACGTGCTGGCTGTTGACCCCCACACATTTGTCGGCCGGCCGGATGTGGCAGCCATTGACCTGTCTCACGCGCCATCTCTGGCTCCTGCCGGCAGCTCGTCGGCAGCCGTCCTGGAACGCCCCATGACCGTTGAGCTCCCTGTGCCGGATCGGGTGCGGGAACGTTACCTGGAGGTCCGGGACGCGACTACCCACGAGGTGGTCACTTCCATTGAAGTTCTCTCCCCGACGAACAAGCAGACTGGGGAGGGCCGTCAGCAATACGAACGCAAGCGCCAGCAGGTGCTGGATTCACTGACGAGTCTGGTGGAAATCGACCTGTTGCGAGCCTGGGAGCCGATGCCGATGCATCCTATTCCATCAAGTCACTACCGCCTTCTGGTCAGCCGGGGATGGGAGCGGCCCAAGGCCCAACTCTACCCTTTCAACCTGAACGAACCTATCCCGGAAATCCCGATCCCGCTGCGCGCCGCCGAGGAGGAGCCCACCCTGGCCCTGAGCGCGTTGCTGACCAAGGTCTACGACGAGGTACGGTATGACCTGCGGATCGATTACACCGCCGAGCCTGAGCCTCCTCTAGATCCCGCCGTGGCCGCTTGGTCTCATGAACTCTTGCAGGAGGCTGGCCGGCGCTAGCGCTCAGAGGTCCAAACGCAAGGTGGAGCTTGATCAGAGCTGTCAGCCGGTCGCTCTCTCGCCCCGAGCGGCTGACCACTGCCGCACTCGTTCCTCCACCCACGCCACATCGGCTGGACGGAGGTGCGGCAAGGGTGGATTGCCTGAATAGTCCGTGCTCTCGGCGTAGTGCCCGCGGGCATACACGTTGTCGAAGGCAGACTGTACGTCGAGCGGTACGTCCTCGAAGGGCGGGCGCAGCGGAATGGCAATGGTGGGCAGTCTGTCGCGCAGGTCGAAATACCAGACTTCAAAGGGGCCGGCCACCCCGCCGCGTTTCAACAGGGCATAGTAGTCGCTGTTGCCGGCCACCTCTGGAGGGCGTTCGCCGGCACGCAGGAGGTCAATTTCGATCCAATGGACCTTGGAGGTCATGACCGTTTTGCGCTTGCGCAGGAAGGCCTCACGGCCCTGCGTGCCGGGAGCCTTATTGTAGGGTGAAAGCACTTCTATCGTTGTGACGACCTCGCGATTGCGAGCATCGAGAATCTCAATGTATCGGTCGCGAATTTCCACATCGTAGAGCGGTTCAATCAGTGTGGGTGCCGTGATCACGCCGGCCATCGCTACCGGCTGCTCTGCTCTCTGTCCGGTTACAGCGTACACGTCAGGTACGATTGGCCGCCTATCCGGATCATCCGGTGTGATGATATAAACGCGCTCTTCGATCTTCACGAAGAAGTGGGGTGAAATAAAGTCCGCCAGATCGTCGCTGATAGAGTTGATCAGCCGGGTGTGCACGCCACCCCATTCGATCGGGTCCTCCAAAAAGGGATCCATTCCCGGAAATGGTGAGGGCATGGCAATAGTCTCCTCTAGATACAGAAACAGAACCTGGCAAAGCGACCGCGTGATGCGTGACGGGCTGGTACACACAAAACTCAATCACGTATTACGCATCACGTATCACGCATCACGGCCAGGGCGGTCAACATCAAGCGGAAACTACTCTCTACTCCGCTAGAAGGTCAAGTCCCAGCATGATGCAATGATAGCACACTTCGGAGCAAGAGGAAAATGAACCAGACGGAACCCATCCGCATCCTCATCGCCGACGACCACACCCTGTTTCGCGACGGGCTGCGTGCCCTGTTGAACTCGGTCCCCGACACTGAGGTGGACGGCGAGGCGGCCACGGGCGACGAGGCCATCGCCCAGGCGGCTGCGCTACAGCCGGACGTGGTGCTGATGGACATCCAGATGCCGGGGGTGAACGGCATCGAGGCCACGCGCCGCATCCTGCGCACCAGCCCCCACATCGGCGTCATCGTCGTCACCTTGTTCGAAGACGACGACTCGGTTTTCGCCGCCCAGGCTGCTGGTCTGGATGGTATAGATGTAATCCGGTCGAGCGGGGAATTTGATATAGTCTACGTCGCCGCGAGGGTCGAAGTTGTGCGTCTGGGGCACACCATCGGTGCCGATGGGGCGAGCGACAGACGGTGTCTCGGACACCGTCAGGTGCAGAACGGGCATGGGGCCGGGGGGCTGGCGCCGTTGCTATGGCCGCTGTACCAACTGAACAGGCTATCAGCACCTGATTGTGGGCCGTCAAGTTGGGCAGCCTCGATGCCGGCGATGTGCAAATCTCGCGCCTGTCCCCTAATTTGCAGAGCTGTCCGGACCACCCTCGGTGAAGCCGTCACGCATCGCTCCACGCTTTGCTGTC
>JBHIAO010000777.1:0-2460 GCA_046758565.1 Anaerolineae bacterium | reverse complement strand
AAAGCTCCACAGCGCCAGTTCGACCGTGGCCGGCAGGCGATGCAGAAGCAGGTCCATGACCGGCTGCCGCCCGGTGCGGGAGAAGCCCAGATCACCCCGCACCACGCCTCCCACTCGCTCACCCGTTTCGGGATCTACGCGGCCCAGCAGCCAGCGCCAGTATTGTACGGGCATCGGGTCATCCAGCCCATAGCGCCGGATGACGGCGTCGAGTGCCCCTTCCGTGTGAGGTATGTCGCGGATGTAGAGGGCCGAGCGCTCCACCGGCGAGAGCAGTTGCAGCATGGCAAATATCAATACTGTCACACCCAAGACGGTGATCGGCAGTTGCAGCAAGCGACGAATGATGTATCCCGTCATGATCTCAGCCTCGATTTGAGAAACCTGGTGCTCACCTGCACTGCACACCCGCACAAGTGCCCGGAACAACCGGGATTCTGATCACCCCTGTAAAGAGAGAAGCTGTCTGGCGGGGGAGTGACTCCCCCGCCAGACAGCGATTCGTCAGAGCCCGTCGGTTACTCGCCACCCTCCAGGTCGTAGCCGTAGAAGTAGCCGCCGAACTCTCCCGTCCTGTAGAACCAATCCTTTACCCAGCGTTGCTCGTAGTGCACGCCCGTCTGCTGCGAAAGCGTGATCTGGATCGCCTGATCGTGGAACAGCTTCTGCAGATCGAAGTAGATCTGCTCACGCTTCGCCGGATCGGCCTCCAGCACGCCGGCAGTGACCAGCTCTTGGAACTGGGCCTTGAGGTCATCGGGCAGGTTCTGCCGCCCGGCGTAGGTGCCGACCGTAAAGGGCTGCGCCCAGTTGTGCGGGTCGTGGATGTCCTCGATCCAGCCACTGGCCACCAAGGGCAGTTGGCCAGCGCGGAACGAGCGCAGCATCGTAGGCCACGGCAGACCTATGATGTCGATCTGATAGTTGGGGTTAACCGCGCGCAGGTTGGCCTGCAAGATGGCAGCCGCAGTCTGGCGGGTGACGTTGCCGGTGTTGAAGGCCATCTGGACGCGGAAGCCGGTCTCCGGCAGCACGCCGCCCCAGGCCTGTGCCAGCTCCTCTTCGCACTTCTCCAGGTCGAACTCATACATCGGTCCGTCAGGATTATACCCCAGCATGTCGAGGATGATGGGACCGTTGTTGCGCACGCCCTCGCCGTTCTGCGCATCTGCGATGAAGGTCTCGTAGTCGAAGCAGTAGTTGAGGGCGCGGCGGACGTGGATATCGGAGAAGAAGTCGGGCGGGATGCCGTTGCCGTCCAACTTGCCGCTCCCGATGTAGGGGTTGACGCCTTCGTCGACACTCAGGTCGAAGTTCATGAAGACATTCGTGCGGCTCACGCTCGGCAGACCGCCCCACTTGCGCAGCGCACCGTCCGGGTTCTCGGGATTCGGCTTGCATTCGAAGGTCTTGTAGTCGCAGAATTCGCCCACGAACGCGTCCACCTGGGGCCGGTTGGCCGCTGGCACGGCCACCCACTCGGCGTCACCGGCCTGTAACATGGCAAAGCGGGTGCCCCACTCGGGCACGTTCTTGTATACTACGCGCTTGATGCGCGCCACGCCACTGGGACCACCCTCCCAGATGGGATCACCTTCCTGCCGCCAGTAGTTCGGATTGGCGACCAGAACGTACTCCTCACCCGGGGTCCAGTGATCGAGCATGTAGGGGCCGGTGCCGTTGATTTTGTCCGTGAGCTCGTCGTTCTCCGAGCCAGGCGAATAGAAGTCCACCCAGGTATCGCACGAGCCGTCCCAGGCCCCATTCTCGATGGCCCATTCCTTGTCGATGGCCATACCCCACCCCTGCGCCAGGGTAGCCAGGAATGGCCCCCAGGGTTGCGCCAGGTGGAAGGTCAGGGTCCCAGCATCGTCGTCGGCCACCACGGCAGCTTTGACTTTCTCACACACCGCCGCCAGCTCTTCGGGCGAGGCATTGGCCTTCAGCCCGTCCGGATCGCCGGCATACGCACCGTCAGCGATCTCTTCGGTCACGTCACCCGAGGCGTAGCCCAGGATGGGCTCGAGCAGCAGCCACTGCGGGCCATTAGGGTCCGACTGCAGCAAGCCGCGGTGGAAGGTGTACTCGAAGTCGCTGGGGGTCAGGTCGTTGCCGTTGTGGAACTTGACGCCCTGTCGAATCTTGAAAGTGTAGGTCAGTCCGTCCGCCGAGATGCCACCGTTCTCCAGGCTGGGCACTTCGGTGGCGAGTTGTGGCACGTAAGAGGTGGGATCGGTGTGGTTGTAGTAGATCAGCCCCTCTGCCACGTTCATGATCAGCTCACCGCCGGCGGTTTCGTAGTTCAGGTTCGGGTCCAGCGTATCAGGATCGCCGAACTCCACGAAGGTTAAAGTGTCGGGGCGGGGTGCCTTGAACTCGACCGGTGCAGCGGTCGGGGTCACCACTTTCTCGACGATCTTCTCTTTCTCGACGATCTTTTCCTCTGTGACAACCACCGTC
>JBHIAO010000776.1:0-2461 GCA_046758565.1 Anaerolineae bacterium | reverse complement strand
GGTCCCATGGCCGGCCGATCCCAATGTGTTCGTTCAGCGAGCGGGGCTGGTACTGGGTCAGCACGGCGACGTTGTAGATCCCAGAGTTGACACAGTTCGAGAGGGGGAAGTCAATGATGCGATACTTGCCACCAAAGGGGAGCGCTGCCTCGGAGCGAAGAACGGTCAGGACACTGAGGGCCGGGCTGGCACCGCCGGCCAGAATCATGGCCAGCGCACTGGGGTCAGGCATGTTCCTTCTCCTCTGGACAACGAACTGTAGAATGGATCGAACAATTGCCGAACGAGGCGCGCCAAACCTTCAACTTTCAACCTGCCAACCCTCTAACTTGGCGACCGTCAAATCGTTTCTCCGCTTGGGACCGTATCACCGAATCCAGCGAAGGCTTCTTCATCCACGTCGGTATTGATTAGGACGTTGCGGCCGACGCGGATGTTGGGTGGGATATGGGCACCTTTTCCCACGACCGTGAGGCCCGTAGCCAGTATTTCGCCCAGAGCCTTGTTGGCGACTTTGAAGTCCTTGCCCCAGCCAACGTGAGCCCCCGAGCCCACTACCACATCCTTGTCCACGATGACACGCTCGAGAACCACACCGGGGCCGATCCACGTGTCATGCATCACCACCGATTCGCGCACGATGGCGCCCGGAGAGACGTAGACGCCGGGGCTGAGAACTGAGCGTTCCACATGCCCGCGCACGATGCAACCGTTGCAGATCATACTTTGGGCGACGCGGGCCTGAGGACCAATCTTTGCCGACGGCCGCTCGTGACTGCGCGTATGGATGACCCATTCCCGATCGTAGAGACGCAGCGGTGAATCGGGATCGAGTAACGCCATGCTCGTTTCCCAGTAGGCCTGCACCGTTCCCACGTCCACCCAGTAGCCCTCGAACGGATAGGCGAAGACCTTATTAGTTTCGATCATCTCGGGAATCACGTGTTTCCCGAAGTCGAGATCGGCGTGTTCTTTGGAACTCTTGAGCAGCCGCTCGTGTAGCACGTCGGCTCTGAATACGTAGATACCCATGCTGGCCAGGGTGCCTTTGTCGCGGGTCTTGGGCTTCTCGTGGAACTCGACCACGCGGCCTAGCCGGTTGGTGGTCATGATACCGAAGCGGTCCGTCTCTTCCAGAGGGGCACTCATCACGCCAACGGTCAGGTCTGCCTCCTTTTCCTGATGGAAACTCAGCATGGGTCGATAGTCCATTTTGTAGATGTGGTCGCCTGATAGGATCAAGACGGTATTGGCCCGGCTTTCTTCGAGGGTGTTCAAGTTTTGGAGCACGGCGTCGGCGGTGCCGCGATACCACTCCTGGTGCCGGCGGGCCTGGTAGGGTTGTAGCAACCGAACACCGCCATACGTGCGATCCAGGTCCCAGGGCCGGCCAATGCCGATGTGCTCGTTAAGTGAGTGAGGGCGGTACTGGGTCAAGATGGCGACGTCAAAGACGCCGGAGTTGACGCAGTTGGAGAGGGTGAAGTCAATGATGCGGTAGCGGCCGGCGAACGGGACCGCCGGCTTGGCGCGTTTCTCGGACAGTATGGTCAGGCGCGTGCCGGCACCGCCGGCCATGATCATCGCAACGACACGCATGGCAGGTTTCTCCTGTGACAGGCAACGTGGGTGGTTGTAGCTCTACCCTAATGATAGCGCACCCCGTGCGTTTCGGCAAGGATTGATCATGGAATCCCGGCGCGGCGTGTGACGACCGGACCCCATCCCGTTAAGGAAGACCCCGATCCGCAGCGGCTCTGATCGTTGGTGGTCTGTACATGTGTCGCAGGGTGACCACCCGTCTGACATAGCAGGCACGCTGAGAGTTTACCGAGCTTGAAGACAGCCAGGCGGCTGAAGGAATGTCCTTTTGAAGGTCCCTTCGGCGACGTCTATGTCCCTAACATCACACCTGACATGGAGACAGGCATCGGCGATTGGACTGATCAACAGATCATTGATGCCATTCGCCTGGGCAAGGCGTCCGATGGCACGCAACTCTTCCCCATCATGCCGTATCCCGTGTTTAGCGGAATGGCAGATCAGGATGTGCAGGATCTGGTTGCCTTCCTCCGCACTGTGCAGCCGGTCAAAAATGCAGTGTCCTAGCGGGAACTCAAGGGCCCAGTGCCGCCTTTCGAGCCCCGAGAACCTGCGCCGGCCGTCGCTCCGACAGAAGGTGTTGCACGGGGAGCATACGTCGTCAACGCCATCTCCGACTGTACCGGTTGCCATACCCCAGCAGATCCCGATGGCTCTCCAGACATGTCCAAGTTCCTGGCCGGTGGGCTCAACCCAGATCTGGGTGTGGTGCCCTTTATCCTGACGGAGAAACGGGCATCGGCGGGTGGACGGAGGAGCAGATGGCATCGCTGTTACGAGCTGGCACACGGCCGGACGGCAGCCAGGTTGGTGGATTCATGGAGGCGGTGATCCAAGGCGGTTACAAAGACATGACCGA
>JBHIAO010000775.1:0-2461 GCA_046758565.1 Anaerolineae bacterium | reverse complement strand
TTGCCCCGAAGCCCCACCTACGGTATAATAAGGCCCGGATACTCCCTGCCTCGTCGCCAATGGAGCGTCTCCTTGGCGGCGTTTTCATATTTGCATGAGGCCGGGACTGGGACTGCTGGCGAGGCAAGAAGCAACTTCCGTCGCCATTCCGGTTTGAAGTCGGTGTCACAAAAGGATGATCAAGGCACCACCGAGTGAGATCGAGCACGTTGTTCGAAAAGTAATGTCGTATGCCCCGGATGCAGATCTGGATCTGTTGTGGCAGGCATACGACCTCGTCGAGCGTGCGCATGCCGGCCAGATGCGGGCCACCGGCGAGCCCTACGCGACCCATGTCGTGTCCGTGGCCGACATTCTGGCGGATATGTGCCTGGAGCCCGAGACCATCGCCGCTGCTCTACTGCATGACATCGTCGAAGATACCGATACGACCCTGGACGAGCTTAGGGGGCAATTTGGTGATCAAATTGCTTTGTTGGTCGAGGGTGTCACCAAGATAACCAAGATCACGCGCAAGGGGTTTCAGGCCTCTCGAGCTGAGAACATGCGCAAGCTCTTCCTGTCCATGGCCGAAGATATCCGCGTGCTCCTGATTAAGCTGGCCGACCGGCTGCACAACATGCGAACACTGTGGGCGTTACCCCGTGAGAAGCAACGCCGTATCGCCCAGGAAACGCTGGAGATTTTCAGCCCGCTGGCCAACCGGCTCGGTATCTGGCAGATGAAGTGGCAACTGGAAGACCTGGCGCTCAAGGCCCTGCGGCCGGAAATCTATGACGAGATCCGCGAGCAACTAGCGCGCCGGCGCCCCGAGCGCGAGGCTTTTCTCAGCCTCGTCGTACAGACTTTGTGCGACCGCCTGGAGAGAGAAGGCATCGAGGTTATTGGCATAACGGGGCGACCGAAGCACATCTACAGCATCTACAACAAGATCGAACGCAAAAAGGTGACCTTTGACGAAGTCTACGATGTTCATGCGATTCGCGTGATTGTGAAGAGCGTGCGCGACTGCTATGCGACCCTCGGGATCGTCCACGATATTTGGAACCCAATCTCGGGGGAGTTTGACGACTACATTGCGAATCCCAGGGAAAACCTGTACCAGTCACTCCACACTGCCGTGCGAGTTCCGGAGGGGATTAGCCCACTAGAAGTTCAGATCCGAACCGAGGACATGCACCAGATCGCGGAGTACGGCATTGCCGCTCACTGGCTTTACAAGGAACGACGCGTGGGCGGTGTCACCGACGAGGCGCTGCAGAGGAAAATCGCGTGGCTCCGGCAGCAACTTGAATCCCATCAGGAGTTGGATGACGCTGAGGAATTCGTGGAGTCTGTCAAAGAGGACATCCTACCCGAGCAGGTTTACGTCTTCACGCCCCAGAACGACATCATCGAGTTGCCGGCCGGCGCCACTCCCATCGACTTCGCCTATCGCATCCACACAGATGTTGGCCATCGCTGTCGCGGGGCCAAGGTCAACGGCCGGATGGTGGCCCTCGGCACCCCGCTGAAGACCGCCGACCGCGTTGAGATCATCACGACAAAACAGGGCGGGCCCAGCCGCGATTGGCTGAATCCCGCCCTCGGTTTCGTGCGCACAAGCCGGGCCCGATCCAAGATTCGTCACTGGTTCCGCAAGCGCGAACGCGCCGAGAACATCACACACGGGCGCGAGCTTCTAGAGAAGGAATTGCGAAAACTCGGGCTGGACAAGGAGCGTTATGAAGAGGTTGCCCATCTTTTCAAATATGACGAGCTGGACGATTTCCTGGCGGCTATTGGCTCTGGGGACATCAATAGTCAGCAAATTACGACACGCATCCTCGAGGCTGAACAAGAAGAACAGGAACTCGAGCTCCCGGAGGTGGCACCTCCACCGACGCAGCCTACTGGCGTCAGCGTTATGGGCGTCCAGGATATCCTGTCGCGGGTCGCCAAATGCTGCAATCCGTTGCCCGGTGACCAGGTGATCGGATACATCACGCGCGGTCACGGGGTTACGCTGCACAAGGATGACTGTCCCAATGCGCGGCGCCTGATGGCGGAAGATCCGGAGCGGGTCATCGACGTCGACTGGCATGCAGATTCAAAGCGCGTCTACCCGGTCATGATCCGAGTGTTGGCATACGACCGGCCTGGCTTGATGCGAGATGTGTCCGACGTGGTAGCCAGTCTGGACGTCAACATCAGCGCTGCCACCGTGCAGACGAACAAGAAGAGCAACATCGCCATGATCACTGCGACTCTGGAGATCAGCAGTGTCCGGCAACTGGCCACCATTCTCAACAGGCTCGGCCGGCTCCCCAACGTCTTCGAAATCCGCCGCGAAGTCGGATAATGGATAATGGATATTGGATATTGGAGATTGGAGATTGACGCGATCCAATTTCCAATCTCCAATCTCTATTCTGAAAATCGCCGCTCTGGCCGGTCTCTCGACCGCGCCAGCGCCGCTTTC
>JBHIAO010000774.1:0-2463 GCA_046758565.1 Anaerolineae bacterium | reverse complement strand
CTGGCGCTAGCAGCGGCTGTGTATGCCATCGTCGCTGCGGTTGTTGGTGCACGACGGCGCTATCCAGAGTTGGTGCTCAGTGCCCGGCACGGGGTTATCGCTGTGGCTGTGCTGGTGTCACTGGCAGTGGGATCTCTGGAATATGCCTTCTTGAAGAATGACTTCACGCTCGAGTACGTAGCCTCGAACTCGAGCCGAGCGCAACCCCTGTTCTATAAGGTCACAGCGCTGTGGGGGGGACAGGCCGGCTCTCTGCTTTTCTGGACCTGGATTCTTTCCATCTTCTCGCTGGGTGTTGTGTTGCGCAAGTGGTACCAGAATCGAGAGTTGATGCCCTATGTGATCGCCGTCTTGATGGGGGTCGCGACGTTCTTCCTAACCCTGATCACGGTGATCGTCAACCCGTTCGCGCGATTGGAGTTCATGCCGGCGGATGGCAACGGCCTTAATCCGCTCCTGCGCCATCCCGGAATGACCTTCCACCCGCCGACACTGTATTTGGGCTTTGTGGGCATGAGTGTGCCCTTCGCTTTCGCCATGGCGGCGTTGATCACGCGGCGTACAAACGATGCCTGGATTCGCACCACACGTCGCTGGACACTGGCGGCGTGGGGCTGCCTGAGCATTGGTCTGTTGCTCGGTGGCTGGTGGGCCTATGAGACGCTGGGCTGGGGGGGCTACTGGGCCTGGGATCCGGTTGAGAACTCAGCGTTCATGCCATGGCTCGCCGGCACCGCTTTCCTGCACTCCGTCATGATCCAGGAGAAGCGGGGCATGCTGAAGGTCTGGAACATGGTGCTCATTATCCTGACCTTCAACCTGACGATCCTGGGCACTTTTCTCACGCGCAGCGGCGTCATTTCTTCAGTTCACTCCTTCACCCAGTCCAATCTAGGACCGTTTTTCCTGGGATTTGTCGGATTGCTCTTCGTCGGTTCGGCAGCACTGGTGTATGGTCGGTTGGATGCGCTGCGGAGCGAGAATGAGCTGGACTCGCTGTTCTCACGCGAGGCCGGCTTCGTACTGAATAACTTGATCTTCATGGGTGTGCTCTTTGCGGTGTTCTGGGGAACCATCTTCCCCATGATTTCGGAGATCGTCACCGGTGAGAGGATTACGGTTGGACCGCCGTATTTCAACAAGGTGGTCATGCCTATCTTCTGGGTGCTGATTCTGCTGATGGGAATCGGGCCACTACTGGCCTGGCGCCGGTCGTCACCGAAGAAGCTGGTGTCGTACATGCTGTGGCCGTTTGTGGCTACTTTGCTGATCGTCGCCGGCATGTGGGTCTTCGGTGTTCGCAAACCGGTGGCACTGGTCGGTTTTGGAACCTGCGCATTTGTTGGTATCATTACGCTGCTCGAGTACGTCCGTGGGGTCCGGGCGCGCAGACGGACAGCCGGCGACTCCTGGTTTGAGGCCTTGCCGACCCTGTTCGCCCGCAATCGGCGTCGCTACGGCGGCTATCTGGTGCATCTCGGCGTCATCCTTCTGTCGATCGGGGTGATTGGCTCTTCGGTCTACAAGATTGAGGTTCGGAAGAGTGTGCGCCAGGGTGAGTCCTTCACTGCCGGTGATTTCACGTTCACCTTCAATGGCATGACAGAGGAGCGCGGTGCAGATCGAGACACGCTGATTGCCCTGGTAACGGTGTCGAAAAACGGGCAGGTAATCGGCGCGCTGGACCCACATCGGCACTTCTATTTTGCGTCCCAACAGCCGGCCACGATCCCGTCGATCCGGAGCAGCATGGGTGAGGATGTCTACGTGAGCTTCAGTGCCTACGATCCACCAACGGGCCTCGGAACATTCCAGGTGTTCATCAATCCGCTGGTGATCTGGGTCTGGATCGGTGGTGTCGTGTTCATTGCCGGCACGCTGGTCGCCGCTTGGCCGGACTGGGCTGAAGAGCGACGCCAGGCCGAGGTCCGCTTCCGGCGAGGGGCGACTGGCCCAGCGCGGGCCTGATTGTGGTTCCGATGGATCGAGATACAGCGCGGGCCCCAGCGCCCGCGCTATCTATGTGATGGTACAACGTTTTGAATTTCTGACATTTCTTTTGGGCATCGGCCTGGTGGCGCTTGCCGGCCTCTTGTTCGGCACGCCTGGGCCAACACTGGCCCAGGCGCCCGACAGAGTGCTTGAGGAGGAGATGTACCGTATCGCCGACAAGTTGAACTGTCCCATCTGCCAGGGACAGCGGCTGTCCGAGTGCCCAATCCAGATCTGTCAGGAGATGCGTGCCGAAATCACACAGCGGCTCCAAGAAGGCCAGGATGAATCCGAAATTATCCAGGCTTTCGTCGATCGGTACGGCATCCAGGCGCTGAATCAACCGCCCGTTGAAGGCTTCAACATTCTGGCCTGGGCGATACCCTTTGTAGGCCTGGCAGTTGTGCTGGTAGTCGGTGGTTGGGTACTGCGAGGATGGTTGCGGCCGCGTCCCACCGCGCCGGTTGAAAC
>JBHIAO010000773.1:0-2463 GCA_046758565.1 Anaerolineae bacterium | reverse complement strand
GCGCCTTGATGTCGGAGAGTTCCTGCATCAGTTGCTCGTCGATGTTGAGCCGGCCCCCCGTGTCGATCAGGGTAACGCTGTAGGCACCGCGTTGCGCTTCCCGCACGGCGTTGTCCGCAATATTGGGCGGCGACACCTGCGTACCCTCGCTGTGCACCGGGATGTCCAGTTGCCGGCCCAGGGCTTCCAGTTGCTCGATAGCCGCTGGCCGGCGTGTGTCGGCCGCCACGAGCAGGGGCTTTTGGCCGTTCTTACGCAGTTGCAGCGCCAGCTTGGCCGCCGTCGTAGTCTTACCGGAACCCTGCAGACCGACCAGCATGATCACATGCGGCGGCTGGCCCGACAGGTCAAGCCGCTCAGCCTCACCCAGCAAGTCGATCAGCTCTTCGTTGACGATCTTGACCACCTGCTGGGCCGGTGTGAGGCTCTTCATGACCTCGGCGCCTATAGCGCGCTCCCTGACTCGCTTGACGAAGTCCTTGACGACCTTGTAGTTGACGTCGGCTTCGAGCAACGCCAGCCGGACGTCGCGCATCGCCGCGTCAACGTCCTTTTCGTTAAGCTTACCTTTCCGGCCCAGTTGAGCGAAGGTTTCTTGAAGCTTGTCCGACAGGCTTTCGAACATAAGTGTATTCCGGCTGCACACAACAGGCGACCAACGCTGGTCGCCCGTAAAATGATACCTTACTCGTTAACGATCGCGTTAACAACCAAATTCTAGCCGACTTAAAGCGTTCCGTCAAATTCAGCTTGTGTCTCATCGTGTTGTTTTGCGAGGGAACTTGTTGTATACTCTGTGGCATATTTATCAGGCGAGCAACTTGAACATCAATCCTGGCTGCTCTCACAGGAGAACCAAACATAAACTCTGTAGCGCCTCTTCGTCGAATTCATTCTGACCAAACGCTGGAGTCCGGCCCGAACCGAGCGTCTCTGGAATATTGGCGCAAGCAATCAACGGATGACATCGTGAGATCTCCTATCCGGGTTTCTCAGGCCGTCGTTGGCGATTGGTGGAGATGGATGTAACAGAACGAGTTAGGGCCACAATCAGCGAACACGGGCTGTTCAAGGCCGGCGAGACGGTCGTGGTGGGCGTCTCCGGCGGGCCGGACTCCCTGTGCCTGCTGCACATCCTGAAAGGGCTTCAGGACGAGTTGCAGATCCAACTGCACGTCGGTCACCTGGACCATGCCATCCGGCCCGAGTCGGCTGACGATGCCCGGTTCGTCGCCGGCCTCGCCAAAGATTGGGGCCTGCCGGCCACGATCGAACGCCAGGATGTGCCGGGCCTGGCCCGGGCCGAGGGTTTCGCCATGGAACAGGCCGCCCGCCGCGCCCGGTACCGCTTCCTGGCACGGATCGCGGGTCGTAACGGGGCCAGAACCGTTGCCGTAGGGCACAACGCCGACGACCAGGTCGAGACGATCGTGATGCACCTGATCCGCGGCGCTGGCCTGGCCGGCCTGCGGGGGATGCAGCCCAGACTGCCGTATCCGCCGGCCCTGGGAACCCCCGAGGCCCAGGTAATTGCCGACACTCTCTCGCTGGTTCGTCCGCTGCTGGAAGTGCCCCGCTCAGCCATCGAGGCCTACTGCCAGGAGCACAGTCTGAGGCCCCGTTTTGATCGCTCAAACCTGGATACGACGTTCTTCCGCAACCGCCTGCGCCACGAGCTGATCCCCGAACTCGAGACGTACAATCCCAACATCCGCGAAGTCCTGCGTCGCACCGCCCGCGTTATCGCAGATGAATACGACTACCTGCGCCAACAGCGAGCCGCCGACTGGGAGCGAGTGGTCACACCGGGCGACGGCTGCTTCGTGTTCGACCTGAGCACGTGGCAGACGCTACACGTCAGCACCCAGCGCAGTTTGCTGCGCCAGGCGGTGCGCCGGCTGCGCCGCGAGCTGCGGGACGTCGATTGGGTGCACATCGAAAACGCACTGGAAGTGGCGAACACGAAACCGGCCGGCTCCGAAGCTGTGCTGCCGGCGGGACTGGCGCTGTTCAAGGGCTATGACACCTTCACCATCGGCGAGACGCAACCCCTCCCCGATTGGCCGCTGCTGCACGTCGAGCGGCTTCTGTTGGAGATCCCTGGCGCCACCCCCCTGCCAGGTACCGACTGGCAGGTCATCGCCGACACGTTGTCCAGGTCCGAACTGAGCGAAGCAGAGTTGCACGACCCCAACCCGTGGCACACCGTCCTGGACCGGGACGCGGCCGGCGATGAGCTGCGTCTGCGGCGCCGGCAGGCCGGCGACCGATTCCAGCCGTTGGGTATGGCTGGCCACTCCAAGACGCTAGCAGAATTCATGATCGGTGAGAAGATTCCACAACACGTGCGCGATCAATTGCCGGTCGTCGTAAACGCCGACGACCAGATTGTGTGGCTGGCTGGCTGGCGGCTCGATGAGCGGGTACGGATCGCTGAGTCCACCGTTCGCGTCTTACGCCTGC
>JBHIAO010000772.1:0-2464 GCA_046758565.1 Anaerolineae bacterium | reverse complement strand
ACCGAGGCCTCGGCACTCTCAAAGGTGAAGCCTTCGTTCTCCAGTTGCTTGATTTGCTCCAGAACCTGGACAGCCGACTCCTTGTCAACACGATCGAGACCATATTCGCTGGCCTTGTACAGGATGTTACCCCGACCGGAGAGGTCCGAGACGAGGACGCGTTTCTCGTTCCCCACCAGGGGCGGATCGATGTGCTGATAGCTGTCCTCATTGCGAATGACAGCCGCGACGTGGATGCCGCCCTTGTGGGCGAAAGCACTGGCGCCAACATATGCCTGCCGATGATCGTGCGCCAGGTTGGCTAACTCGCTGACATAGCGCGACGCCTCGGTGAGCTTGCGCAGTTGCTCATCAGTGACGCAATCGACCCCCATCTTGAGTTTCAGATCGGGAATGACGGCACACAGATTGGCATTGCCGACACGTTCCCCGTAGCCGTTTATCGTCCCCTGGACGTGGACGACGCCGGCCCGCACCGCTGCCAGCGTGTTGGCGACGCCCACACCGCTGTCGTCATGGGTGTGCACACCCAGAGGCACATCAATCTGCTGGCCGACGGCGCGCGTAATCTCCTCGATTTCCCACGGCATGGAACCACCGTTGGTATCACACAGAACGATGACGTCGGCGTGACCTTCCTGAGCCGCGCGGAGCGTCTCCAGCGCATACTCAGGATCAGCCTTGTAGCCATCATAGAAATGCTCGGCGTCGTAGACGACAATCTTGTCGTGGGCTTTCAGGTAAGCCAGGCTGTCACGGATCATGCGGACATTCTCGTCCAGCGTCGTGCGGAGCACGTCGTAGACGTGCAAGGTCCAGGTCTTGCCGACCACCGTGGTGACCGGCGTCTCGGAATCCAGCAGGGCCTTCAGGTTGGGATCGTCTTCGGCCGCCAGGCTAGAGCGCCGCGTCATCCCGAACGCAGCAACTTTGGCGTGCTTCAACTCCAAATCCTTGGCCTGCTCGAAGTAGCCGGCGTCGCGGGGATTCGAGCCCGGCCAGCCACCCTCGACGTAGTGGACGCCGAGCTCGTCAAGCTTGAGGGTAACGCGGAGCTTGTCCTCGACGGAGAAGGCAACGCCTTCCCCCTGCGTGCCATCACGCAACGTGCAGTCATAAATCTCGACGGTACTCATGATCGCCTCCTTGTGTTTTGTTATAGACTACTTCAGTCATTGTAGCGGCGCATCATCGCCCATGCGATCCACGCCGAAGCCTCACCGTCGGTGGGCTGTCCGGCGGCTTCGACTTTAGATGCCGGCACTTCATCCCCCGGTCGATGCGTGTTCCTGGCAAAGGCAGAATCCCAGGGGGTCATGTTCCGGTGCGTGGCCGGCACTACACGATCGCTATCACAGTCTGGACATGGAATCCAACTTTCTTCGATACGCATAACCTCAGCCCCTCCCTTCCACTGATTACTGATCACCGATCACCGATTACTGACACTACGCCGTCACCGTCCTAACCCGCGCCGGGTGACTCTCCTCGTACGCTTCGATGTGCGGCAACTGTTTCTGCAGGTAGCCAAGCTGGTCCATCCCCTCCAGCAGACACTGCTTGCTGAAGCCGTCGATGGAAAACTCCACTGCCCGGCCATTGGGCAGGATCAACGCCTGCGCTGCCAGATCGATGGTGACTTCAGTCGCCGGCTCCAATTCGACAAGACTGAGAAGCTCTTGATGCGTCCTCTCGTCCACAACGACTGGCAGCAGGCCATTCTTGAGTGAATTGTTGCGGAAGATGTCCGCAAACGACGTGCTGATCGCGGCCCGGAAGCCCCAGCCGAGCAGTGCCCAGGGCGCATGCTCGCGGGAACTGCCGCAGCCGAAGTTATCGCCGGCCAGCAGGATCTGCCGGCCCCGCATCTCCGGCTGGTTCAGCACAAAATCCGGCTTCGGCGTTCCATCCGCGTTGTAGCGCCAGTCCGTAAACAGGTTATCCCCCAGGCCGGCCTTGTCCGTCACCTTCAAGAACCGGGCCGGGATGATCTGGTCGGTGTCGACGTTTTCGTTCGGGAGCGGTACGATCCTGCTGGTTAGAGTTGTAAATGGTTCCATGACTTGTGTCCTATTTATTGCGTATTGCGTACTGCGTATTTCGTGATTCGAGCCTTACGCAATACGCAATACGCACTACGTCAGTTCATCAATGTCCGCACGTCTGTGACCACACCCGTGACCGCACATGCCACCGCTGTCAGCGGGCTGGCCAGGAACGTGCGGCCGCCTTTGCCCTGCCGGCCCTCGAAGTTGCGGTTGCTGGTGCTGACGGCGTACTGGCCCGTCTCGAGTTGATCGCCGTTCATGGCGATGCACATGCTGCAACCGGCCTCGCGCCACTCAGCGCCAGCATCCTTGAAGATGCGGTCAAGCCCCTCGGCCTCGGCCTGTTTCTTCACCTGGGTCGAGCCAGGGACGACCAGCATCCGAAGGCCATCTTTCACCTTCCGACCGTTGAGCAG
>JBHIAO010000771.1:0-2468 GCA_046758565.1 Anaerolineae bacterium | reverse complement strand
CGCCGGCGCAGGGGCAGGAACAGGCCGGCGATGGCCAACGTGGAGGCGACGACGGCGATCTGGGACTCCTGGCCGGTGAGGGCGCGGAACAGCCCCTGGAGCACCACGACAGTCCCGAAGTAGATCAGCGCCAGCGCCCCAGTCAACACGCCGTAGACCAGCGTGCGATTGATGATCACGTCGATGTCGTACAGCCGGTACTTGAAGATGGCGAGGGCCATCGCGATGGGCAGGCCGGCGACGGTGGCAATAGTCAGAGCATAACCTATGGTCAGGGCGGCCCCGATCCGTCCCAAGTCCGCCACAGGAACAAGAATGAAAAACGGCAGGAGGCCGATGGCGAGGAAGGCGGCGGTGTATGCGAACCATTTGACCTGCTGGCGCTCGTCTCCTCGCGCCCGGCGTAGACGCACGATCAGGGAGATGGCTGCGGCCAGGAGACACAGACCTACGAGGGCGTACGCAATGCCCCAAAGCGGATCCAGAATGGCCCACGCGGATTCGCTGACCCCGATGGGATTGGTGATGAAGGATGGAAGGTCCTCCAGAGGACCCGGCTTTAATGCAGCCAAAGGTGCCAGTACCGCAGCGGCCCCGATTCCCAGCCAGGCCACCAGCCGCCAGCGAGGAGATAAGAGCCGCCCGTCAGGAAACAAGAGCAACAGGAGGATGAGCAAGACGGTGGAGAACGCCGCGCTGCTGCTGAGGGCCGCCGTCCAAATCACCATGATATCGGCGCCCGGCAGCGTACCCGGGTGGGCAATCAGGGCATAGGCGGTGTAGCCAAAGGCAAAATTGGCCAAGCCGTCTGCCATTGCGAAAAGGCATAGGATCCAGCCGATGGGGTGGCGCGGATGTCGCGAGACGATCACAGCGCCGATGACGGACCAGATTCCGAGAGCCACACCAGAGAAGGCGAGCACAGGGAAGCCGCCGGGGACAGGCTCGACCGGTCTATCGGTCACAACCTGGAGCGTCAGGCCGACCGTCTCGAGGACGACGTAGAGAACGACCAAGGACCACGCCAGCCAGGTCTCTATACGCTTCGCACTCGACCCAGGGGTGGCGGTACGGGTACTCATAGCTTCACATCCTTTCCGTAAAAACAGGGAGGAGATCGTCCGGCATGTGATATCACCTCGCTTCGAGCGACTGCAGGTACATCCACAGCGCCCTCAGTTCCTCGTCGGTCATGTTGGCGTACACGTCCCACGGCATGAACTCCGGGACGAGCGCTTTGCCGTAGGGGGTCACACCGGTGCGGATGGTGCTGATGAACTGCCCCTCCGACCATCCGCCGGCAGCGCCCAGGGCGACGAGATTCGGCCCGGCCGGCGACCCCTCCTCTATCGGAGGCCCACCTCTCAGGTCTGACCCGTGGCACATGCGGCAGAGGGTTATGGACGCCAGGTACCGTCCATACTCGGCGGTCGCCCCCCGGTCGGGCATTTCCATGAAGGGAGCATTGTGGTCAATCACCTCTGCCGGGATCAACGGCATCGCCTCACTATCAAACACGCCGAGGGCAACGAGGATTCTCCCCAGCGGCTCTGCCCTAGTTTTGGGGAGCTCGTTGTCCACCGGTGGCACTGACTTGACGTAGGCAATGATGGCGCCCAAGTCCTCCTGACTGAGATTGTGGAAGATATCAGAGTGCATGAGCAGCAGCCCTCGGCCCTCGGGGTTGATCCCATGGCGGATGGCCTGCACGTAGTCGGCGTCGCTGTAGGTGGCGCCCACGCCGCCCCGGCCGGAGGTCAGGTTGGGCGCGGTGATAGTCGAGATGAGCGGTTCGTCGTCGATAACATCTCCTCCCAGGTTGTCGCCGTGACATGCCTGGCAAAAGGTCACGGCCTCTGCGAGATGCCGGCCCCGGGCGATAGCCGCCTCATCGGTTAGGATGGCGATAGTTTCAACCTGGATGTCGTAGCTCCTGTTGAGGCGTGATCCACCAGCAAAGTACAGCACCACGGCGGCCACCACCAGCAGCCCCACCAGGCCGGCCAACACAATGCCGATCCACTTCAATACTTTCTTCATCGTATGCCTCCTCAATTCGATGTACGCATTTACTCTCCGTTTCTGACTTCATTACTACCCCACAAACGTTCCGGGATCGTTACGAAAAGCGTTACGAAACGTGGATATTGGGTATTGGAGATTGGAGATTGGAGCACAATCCCCAATACCCAATCTCTAATCTCCAATCTCTGACCTTCCCGACCCACCAGGGACGTCCCGCAACCAAAGCGAGACAAACTCCGGCTGCATCGTCTCGTCGATCACCCGCAGCAGCTCGGCCGTCAACCGATCCAGGTCCACCTCGTCCCGGGCGAACTCGGCGAACTCCGCCAGAACCTGCTCGGCGTCGTACTTGCGGCGGTAGAAGCGGCGGTCGATGGTCTCCTGGATGCGCCGGCGCAGGGGCAGGAACAGGCCGGCGATGGCCAGCGTGGAGGCGACGACGG
>JBHIAO010000770.1:0-2489 GCA_046758565.1 Anaerolineae bacterium | reverse complement strand
TCTTCAGAAGATCCACAGATTATGCGCAGCTATCTCTGGGACAGGACACTAGCCTTGGGGCGTAATGGAAGTATTGGTATGAATTATTCTGGCGATATCTTCATAGCGTTCTCGACCGGCAATCGTTTGACATTCGAAGGTGCAAGGGTGCGACAGCTCCAGATGGTCACCGATCTTAACCCGCTGTTTGAGGCCACGGTACAAGCTACAGAGGAGTCCATAGTTAACGCACTTGTCGCAGGTGAGACGATGGAAGGAATCAACGGTAACGTCATTCACGCCATACCGCATGACCGGTTACGAAAAATTCTTAAGAAGTACAACCGTCTATTGAAATAGCACCGAGATTGTTGCATAAAACTGCCGAACTCATCTCAAACAACCTCGGCCGCCCGCATTGCCCCGTTGACTTCACGGAAAGTGGGCGGCTCATATGTCCAGCCGTCGCGAAGCCGGCGCTCCTCGCGCCGGAGCGTGAACCCCAGATAGCGTCCGACCACCGGCGCAACCAGGCGGGACCTGAGCCCGAACTCGCCGTATAACTCCCTCAGGGTGCGGGAGAGCTTCGCGCACACCTCGGGGTTGGATCGGAACCAGCTCCTGGCTGCCCAAACCGTTCCGGCATACGCGAACGCCAGGTTGCGGGCCTGCCACGCAAAGCGTTCGCGGATCCTCCGATCGGCGTGGTCCTTGTAGCGTTGCCAGCCCCTGAGGGTCGTGCGCGCCACGCGGCAGATGCTGGGCCCGTTGACGTCGAAGTCGCGGCGGAAGGCCCGGAGCAGGAACTCCGTCTCCTGGCCGTTGTGGATATGAGGATGCCTGAAGTTGAACCTGTATTGCCCGTGGGAATCCGCCTGCAGGCGCTCGGCGGGGGGCAGCAGCGTGCCCTTCGCCTCGTGCTCGGCGTACAGCGGGGTTCCGGGAATGGGCGTGTACAGCATGAACTGGTGGAACTCCGTCTCGTGGGCGACGGCGTAGTCGATGGCCGCATCGATGTTCTCTGGCGAATGCTCCTCCAGGCCGATGATCGTCGAGCCGAGCACACACGTGCCATGCTCCTGGAGCGTGCGCACCAGCGCGCGGGTGTCGATGCCCCTGAGCTTGGCATACCGGGCCTCCTTGCCCTCCAGGCCCATCCAGACCCACGAGACTCCCAGGCCCACGAGCTGCTCAATCGAGTATGAGCACAGCACGTTGGCGGACGAAAAGACGTAGAGCGCCCAGGGCTTGCCGTGCTCCACCATCAGCTCCAGCAACCTCAACGCCCGCTTTCGATGCGCGAGGAAGTTCTCGTCCATCACGAAGAACGAGTTCACCCCCATGTCCTCTTCCAGATCGCACATGACCCGGAACAGCTCATCGCCGGTCCGGAAGAAGTCGACGAACTTTCCCTTGCCGCCGAACATCGCCGAGGTCGCGCAGAAGTTGCAGCCCACGGGGCATCCCACCGACGGGATCAGCGTTGCGGCCACGTCGCCCGGCTTGGCGCGGAGCGCCACGCCCATGGCCCGCGCCCCGACGCCCGACACGATCCGCGGATGGCGAATGGGCCGGCCCTCGTCCTCCGACAGGTACCTACGCATCCAGCGCACGCCCTCGCCCCTGACGATATGGTCGGCATCGATCCGTTCCTGCAGGTCCGGCAGGTTGGCAACATGTCCGCCGACGACGATCTTCGCCTCCGGTAGGTGCTGCCGTACGAGCTCGCACATCACTCGCACCTTGCCGACGTTGGACATGATCGAGCTGATGCCGGCGATGTCGTACCGGTGGCTGCTGATCTCCTGAATGAAGCGATCGATGCTCGGGAAATCCAGGAGCGCACAGGGAGCATCGATGTTCGCCTGGATCAACATGATCCCCCAGGAACGGTGGAACATGCGCAGGGAGAACGGTCCCTGAACCCGTGTGACCTGGTTCTGATACAGCTCCATGGGGTTGATCGTCCGACTGCCGTACTCGTCGTCCTGCGCATAGGGGCCGAAGACGCTCGACAACAGGATCTTTGCCCGTGCTCCGAGTGGATGGAGCGGATGGGTCGGCGTCACTTCGCGCTTCGCGTCAGCACTCGTGCGCATGTGCGTCGGCGGGGGCCGGCAGCAGACAACGCGGTCCTCTTGATCAGCTTGGCCCAGGTGAGGCGAGCGCGACGAGAGTGGTTCGGTCGCGCTCGATAGACAACCTCGCCGGTCGCCTCATCCAGCGACATCCGTTCGAGCACCAACGGGCAGCGAATCATATAGCGGCCCGGGCGGAGGGCGCCTCCCGTTTCCTGTGCCGGCCCGATCCATGCCGGATAATAGCACCTGATTATAGGCGCAAGAAGGAAGTCCCGCCCGGGGGATCCCCGTGGGCGGTGACGCGTACCTCCTATGGGACATCATTCATGACTGGAATCAGGATCAATGCCTCACGATCCTGGGCAACTGTCGCAAGAGCCATGACCCCGAGCAGCAAATTGTTGATCATCGAGTTCGTCTTTACCGGCA
>JBHIAO010000769.1:0-2490 GCA_046758565.1 Anaerolineae bacterium | reverse complement strand
CCGGTGACGCTGACCAATACCAGCACGCCGTTCTTCGCCAACACTTCCATGGCCTTAAAGACCAGAGGTGAAAAGCCTGTCCCTTCGAGCATGAGGTCGAAGGGGCCAAATTGATCTGATGCTTGCGTGAGCGTGAGATCCTGCGTACTCACGTACCTAGCCCCGATTTGGTCAATCAATTGTGCATTGAGGAACGGAGGGCGCGTGCGAGCCATCACCACGACCTCCAGCCCGCGCAGCCGCAGCACCAGCGTGGCCAGCAGGCCCAATGTGCTCGCTCCCAAGACGGCGGCGCGGCGGGGTTGCCACACACGCATGCGCCGCTGGATCTCGTACGCCTGGACGATGCCTTTTTCAACCACACTGGTCGGCTCCATTAATACGCCGACGTGCTTCAGTCCTTGCGGCACCCGGACGATGTATTCCGGCTCATCCACGTAGTACTCGGTCAGGTAGCCGTGGCGCAGGTTGATGCCGCGCTCAAAGTACGTGTCGTCGGTGGTCATGTCGTAGGTGCCGATCTGATCGTAGATACTCGAGCCCGGTCGGCGAACGGTGGCCGCTACATAATCGCCGGGTCTCAACTCGGTGACGTTGGCACCCACGGCCTCCACCCGACCAAAACTCTCGTGGCCGATGACCAGGAAATCAGACCCCGGAGGGGCCTGGCCGTATTCGGCGGCATTAATTTCCTTGTCCGTGCCGTCAACACCCACCTGCCACACTTTCACGAGGACGCCGCGCCCATTGGGGATGTCCTGAAGTGAGGGTTTCGGCACTTCCGCAAGATGGATACTTCCGGCTTTCCCCGGAAAGACAGCAACGGCTTTCACGGTGCGCCTCCTTTAACTATGTCCTTGTGTGGGTCTGCCATGTCGATGCCAATCAAGCTTGACACGCTTCCTGACGAGGCGAGTTAGGCTTGTGGGATTGAGGCCATCAGCCCCCTGCTGGAGGGCCGTGGCGTTGACGCACTCGGCTGGCGCCACGTGAAGGCCCGAGGCCTGTGCACCAGTCAGATTTATTCATTAGACGGTACATAACGGAAAAGGATGCGGGAATCTTAGACCCGAGGGCTGACCACGATGTGGGGGGCCGCAGAGCATGGCAGAAGCTCACCGCCCCCGGCGGCCTTTCTTCATTCGCTCTTGGAGGAATCGGCGTACCCGCTTTTCCATCTCGGAGGGGATATCCTCATAGCGCAAGGATCGGGTCGCTTGGAGGGTCTTCTTGTAGGTGTTCAAAAAGGCAACACAGTCCGGGCAGATATGCAAATGCGCTTCGAAGTCCGAGCGGGTCTTCAGATCCAGTTCCTCGGTCAGATAGTCCAGAATGAGGTCCGTAATCTGTTGACAAATCTCTTTATCCTGTCTGGACTGTAATCGCCGTCCTCGGGTGCGCCTGACCATGTCCGTAAAGCTCCCTAAGAGGGTGAGTGCCCGAGAGAGACAGCCAACTTACCCCGCAGGAAAAGCCGCGCCCGATGGAGCCGCGTCTTGACCGCCGGCACGCTCAATCCGAGGGCTTTGCCAACCTCCCGATTCGGGATGCCTTCTAGATCGCTCAGCACCACCACCGCCTTATCTACTGGCCGGAGCTGATCGAGCGCCTCCCGGAGAAGCTGGTGCACCTCTTTGCTGACCAGGCGTCTCTCCAAGTCGTTCGACCAATCGACCACAGGCCTGACAAGATGATGTCCATCCGCTTGATATTGTGGCAGATAGTCTTCAAAAAAGGCCTCTTTGCTTCGCTTCCGGCGGCGAAGCCGGGTCAGGGCCTCGTTCAGGGTGAGGCGGTAAAGCCATGTTGAGAACGCGGCGTCCCCGCGAAACGTTTTTGCCTTTTCATACAACGTCAGGAAGACATCCTGCAAGACCTCTTCCGCATCCGCCTCATTGCCGACCAGTCTGATCGCCTGCCGATAGACCCGGGGGCCATGACGGCGGAAAAGGGTTTCAAGGGCGTTCTGATCTCCAGCCTTGAGCCGACGGACGAGCGACTGCTCTTCCTCCGCGGACTGCAAGGCCTGCGCTTTGAGCGCCAGTCCTTGCTTTGCTACTCGCTGGCCCCCGTGCGGTACTCTCGTCCGTCTTCTCAATGTAGCGGACATCGCCGGCAATCCAGAAGATGCCTCAACCGAGTTGCCCCGGAATCCGAAAATTATCCCAACGGGCGGCCGCGAGAAACTTAGCCTTCAGCCACAGGGAAGAACATGGGTCACCCCAGAGGCTGAAACTCCTCTGGGGGCCGCGGAGTGCGCCAAATAGCTCCGGAGAAGGCACGGGGTGCTCTCTCGAGGCTAGGTAACAATATTGGGGCTGGAGCCGCGGGTGTCAAGGGAAAACGTCCGAAAACTCGGTGGCAAAGGATCTTCGACCCATCCTAGAGGGCGGGGTCTCGAACTGGCTGAGGCTGCGCCGTTGTTGGCCCCTGGTATGGCATAGTTCTTGCTCCCTTATTTTCCGTCAATTGATGCGTGGGGGAACGAAT
>JBHIAO010000768.1:0-2500 GCA_046758565.1 Anaerolineae bacterium | reverse complement strand
CGGGCGTTGAAGATCGAAAGTCGCGTCCACCGGTCGACAGAGCTCCAGTAGTTCGATCAAGTTGTGGGTCTTGGGGAAGGCCACGCCGTGTTCCTGGAGAAAGGCCTTGAGATACTTCTCAGCGGTTTGCTGGGCATGAAAGCAGGCTGCGTCATAGTTCGGGCGCCGGCGCGCACGCAGCTCCCGGCCCGTCGTGGCGTAATCGCCTTCGGCTTTGTCCACCCATTCAGCCGTCAGTGGATTCATACATCACCTTGCCTTTGCTGACCACCTCGCGCAAGAACGGGTCGCCCAGGGCCAGCCGCTGCTCGAGTGTGACCGGCGTGCGCACAATCAGGTCAAGTCCGAAGTGATATTCGATAGCCAGGCAAATTCGCACGGCCTGTTCCGTTTCCTTGAGCGATGTGTCCAGCACGACCAGCAGGTCGACGTCGCTCTCTGGACGCGGTTGGCCGTAGGCGTATGAGCCGAAGAGGACAATGCGCTGCGGCCGGAAGCGCTCGACGATCTGGCGCACCGTCTCGTCAATCGTCTCCTGCGGGACCCGCTGACGCATATTGATCGTAGGAACCTGAACTGATGTCATGACGATGACCCTCACACGTGAGTATCCAGGTAAGTCCGCAGGGTCTCGATCAGCCGCAGCAGATGGACCTCGTGATCCTCCGTGACTGCCAGGTAGCGATCAATGCCCCGCGACACCTCGCTGAGAGCCTGGCCGAACTCGTGGTATTTGGCGTCGGTCCAGACACCACCCAGGCTCTGCCAGTGCGAGCGCATGCTGGAGAACTCCTCTCCTAACGTGCGGTTGAACTGTTGGAGATGACTACGGAAAGCGATGAGGCTTTCCAGGTCACTGGCGACTTTACTCATTGCAGTTGCTCCTTCTCGGAACCTTCTGTCCGTCATTGCGAGCCGAAGGTGAAGCAATCTCCTATGCACGTCGGGGATTGCTTCGGCGAAAAAGCGCCGCCTCGCAATGACAGGTAGTAGTTGTTTCTGTTCGTAGGTCGATCCGTTCCACGGCCGGGCGCCCGGCCGCCTGACGGCGGCATGACCGCTGGGGGGACACCCCCCAGACCCCCCAGAGAATCAGAGCACCAGAGCTTCCAGAGTCCAGAGAACATCAGAGGCCAGAGGCTCAAAAGCTGGGGGCCACCGCGCACACCCGAAACCCGTAGTGGTCGATCCGGTTATCCGGGCTGAACCTGCGGCGGTACACGCAGCGCACGTAGCGCTCAAAACTGAAGAACGCGCCCCCACGCAACACGCGACCCCCAGACTCGTGCGCATCCTCACACCACTCCCACACGTTGCCGGCCATGTCCTGCAACCCGTAGGGACTGGCTCCCTTCGGATAGCTACCTACCGCTGAAGTGTCACCCACCTGGTTGTTGAAATTACAGCGCTTGCTATCGGGTGGCTCCTCCCCCCACGGGTACGTCCGCCCGTCGGTGCCCCGCGCTGCTTTCTCCCACTCCCTCTCCGACGGCAGCCGCACCTCCGCCCAACGGCAGAAACCTTGGGCATCCTCCCAGCTCACGCTCACCACCGGGTGCTGCTCCTTGCCTTTTGGGGCCTGGCCCCCGGCCCAGTGGTCCGGTGCCCGGCCGCCCGTGGCTTTCACGTAGACCTGGTATTGGGCGTTGGTCACCGGCGTGCGGGATATCCAGAACCCCTCCAGGTTGACCTTCTGCTTGTTGTCGCCATACAGGAACTCGCCGGCGGGAATCTTCACGAATTCCAGGTCCGGGAGCTTCGAGAGTGTCCTGGTTGGTAGGCTTCGGTAGGCAGCCTTCAGTAGATCAACGGTATCCCGATAATCTTTCTGGCGGGCTATCAGCACTTCCAAATAAGCACATGCTATTTCCGATTGGCCAGCCGCCAGCGCCTGTTGGCCCGGGCGGTAGTAGCTCTCGCAGAACAACGTGCGGGCCTCGCCGTCGTCCTTGCGCTTCTTGAGCCACGATTCGATGTACTGCCGCACCGCTTCCCATCGCTCTGCCTCCAGTGCCTGCTGTGCCGGCTGCAGATAGGTTTCTCGCAGCAACGACTGTGCGCCGTTGTCGTCCCGCTGTTTGCTCAGCCAGGCTTCGGCGTACCGCCGCGCCTCCTCCCATTGTCCCGCATCCAGAGCTAAGCCGGCCGGCCGCATATAGGTCTCGCGCAACTGGGCTGCCGCGTCTTGGTAACCGGAATCAATGCGCAACACGGCCTCCATACCCTGGCGGGCGGCCAGCCAATCGCCGTCCTCCAGCACTGCCATTGCCGGTCGGTAGTGGGTCTCGCACAGCAGGTCATGGGCGTCGGCGTAGAGCGGCGCTTGCTGGTCCGCCAGCAGGGGCTGCAAGGTGCGGCGAGTGGCTTCCCACTGGCCGGCCTCCAATTGGGCTTCCGCCAGCCTGAAGAGAGCCGTGCGCAGGTCCACATAGGCGGTCTGGGCTTGAACGAAGGCGGCGGCCACCGCCTCGTCGCTGCGGCGCACGGGCGCGGCCGTCCC
>JBHIAO010000767.1:0-2502 GCA_046758565.1 Anaerolineae bacterium | reverse complement strand
GTCGAAGCGTTGAAGCGCTACCGCTCGGCACTGGCGCGGCGTGATGCGCAGCAATTCATCGCCACGCTGGTGACCATTGTCGTGGCACTCTTCGGCTCGGCCGGCCTGCTCGGTTGGCAGAACGCCCGCCTGGTGGACCAGATGGGGAAGCGCTTCAACGAGCGATTCACAGCCGTGGAGACGCGATTAGACCGGATGGAGACACAGTTAGATCGGATGGAGACACGGTTAACTCAAGTGGCGACGCGGTTGGACCAGATGGAGACGCGCTTCGACGAGCAGATCACAGCACTGGAGACGCGATTGGATCAGGTGGAGCAGAATCTGACGGCGCGCTTTGAGGACCTGCGGCAGGTGGTGCTTAGCCGACAAGAGCAACCCTGAGAGGAACCATCCCCGAAGACAACATATCGCATATGATCCGAGTCGGCATTCTGACTGTGAGCACTAAAGGTGCCGCCGGCGAGCGTGAGGACACCAGCGGCGACTTGCTTGGGCAAATCGTGCGTGATGAACTCGCCGGAGGCACCGTCGCCGAGCGGTCCCTCGTCCCCGATGACCCACACCGGATCCGAACCACCCTGGTTCACTGGGCGGATGAGTTGAAACTGGACCTGATCCTGACAACCGGCGGCACTGGCTTCTCACCTTATGATCTTACGCCTGAGGCGACGCGGGAGGTCATCGAGCGCGAGACGCCTGGCCTGGTTTTCGCCATGCTTCAGGTAGGCCTAAGCAAAACCCCGCATGCCATGCTCTCTCGGGCAACGGCCGGCATTCGAGGGAAAACGCTCATCATCAACTTGCCGGGCAGCCCCAAGAGCGTTCGCGAGAGTCTGGACGCAATTCTGCCGGCGCTGCCCCACGGTGTTGAGCTGCTCAAAGAAGTGCGAGGGGCCAACGAACGCCACAATTTGATCAGTAGTCAGTGAACAGTGATCAGTTATCAGTGATCAGTGAACAGTGACCGCTGATAACTGATAACTGATTACTGTTCACTGGTCACTGAGTCGTCGAGATACTTCAAGAAAGCGCCCACCACGCCGGGGTCGAACTGGCTTCCGCTGCAGCGTTTCAACTCGTCGATGGCCTCGGCCGGTGTGAGGGCCGGACGGTAAGGCCGATCGGTAGTCATGGCGTCATAGGCGTCAGCCACAGAGATGATACGCGCGCCGATGGGAATATTGTTCCCGCGTAATCCTTTCAGATAGCCATTGCCGTCGTAGTGTTCGTGGTGGCCGAGGATGATATCGCGGCATTCTCTGTAGCGCGGGAAACGCTCAACGATCTCGGCCCCGATCCGGACGTGTTGTTGAAAGGCTAACCGTTCCTCCGCAGTGAATTTCCCCGGCTTATAGAGCAGCTCGTCTCTGATGCCCACCTTCCCCAGATCGTGGACCCGGGCGCTCAAGGAGATGGTCTCGATTTCTTCCGTAGGCAATCTCAATTCTCGGGCGATGCCTTCAGCGTAGCCAGCCACGCGGCGTGAATGCTCAAAAGCGTAAGGATCACGGCTTTCAATCGCGTCGGCGAGAGCCAGGACCGCTTCGATGGTCTGCACCCGCAGCTCCTGACTCGTACGCAGTGAGTGATACACGATGATGATCGGCGGTACGATGAGAATGAGAGCCCACCAGCGGTAGTTGTATGTCACCGCCATCAGAATGGCTAACAGGATGAGCGTGAGGTATTCCGCGGCGGTTTGCTTGACCAGGGATGCCCAGGTGTACCATGGGTCTCGTCGCCGGCGCAGGGCGACCACCACGGCGACAAGACCGCTGTTGATGACAAAATAGGTGACTCCTGCAGCAAACGAGGCAACAACGTTCTGCGGCGAAAGCAGGAGGCTGGTATTATCTCGACTGATGTTCTCGTATACCAGGGCAGAGGCAGCCGTCATCAGAACAGCGACGCCAACGTTGAATGCGCCGTTGTACCACTTCCGCCGCTTCAGATAGAGGTTCAGATACCCGTACGCGATGGTCCACCCGACAGCAGTTGTCCAGGTGGCCAGGGCAGCCCCCAGCAGGAGTATCGCTGCAAAGGAGATACCTACCGTGACGGTGACGGCACTCCGGTATGAAATCGGAATCCGGTGGGTCTCAGCGAAGGCCATGGTGAATGCGGCGACAGCGGCGAGGGCAATCTGGCTCAATCGGGTATCTACCAATGCCGGCAGGAAAAGCCCAAGGACCAGGCCACTGCTGAGAATTACGCCCGCGATATAAGCTTGAAGGGCGATGGGCAAATGGCGCATCGTTTTGGCAAGCAAGTAGTTCGCAGGAAGCTGTGTTCTGTGGGGGGTAGCAGAAAAATGAGTATGCATATCGTATCAGACAAACGGTCGCGTGTCAACCGATCGGTCCACGAAGACGAGATCGATTGATTAGGGGTGCGCTCGGAAGGAGCTTATTGCTTCTTCAGCGCGAATAAGGGTGATCTGTCTGGCAGTTTGTCGGAGAACCGGGTCAGGGGACCCGGGCTGTCCATATCTTGTGGTGA
>JBHIAO010000766.1:0-2505 GCA_046758565.1 Anaerolineae bacterium | reverse complement strand
CCGCCTTCGCCGCGCTGCTCATCGTTATCATCTTGATGGCGCTCGGTGTGCTGAGCAAAGTCACCGGGAAGAGTTTCGTGGATCTGTTTAGGATATAATCATGTCTGAAGTCTTCTCGACAGCTTCTATCAGCCTGCAAGACCTGAGCAAACATTTCGGCTCGCTCAAAGCGGTGGACGACCTCAGCCTGGAGGTCGAGGCCGGCACGTTGATTTGCCTGCTCGGTCCGAGCGGCTGCGGCAAGACCACTACCTTGCGGATGATCGGCGGCTTCGAGGAGCCGACGGCGGGGCGCATCTTCATCGGCGCCGACGAAGTCACCGATGTGCCGCCCTACGCTCGCCCAACGGCAATGGTGTTCCAGAGCTACGCCCTTTTCCCGCACATGAGCGTGTCCGACAACATCGCCTATGGTTTGCGCGCGCGGCGGATGCCAAAGAACGAGATCGAGAAGCGGGTGGCGGAGGCGATCGCTCTGATGGAATTGCAGGGGCACGAGAAGAAATCGCCGCCCCAACTGTCCGGCGGGCAGCAGCAGCGGGTGGCGCTGGCTCGGGCGCTCGTCATCCGCCCCAAAGTGCTGCTCTTTGACGAGCCCCTGTCCAACCTCGACGCCCGGCTGCGCGTGCGCATGCGCAGCGAAATCCGGGCTTTGCAGCGGCAACTGGGCATAACCAGTGTGTACGTCACTCACGATCAGGAGGAAGCCTTTAGCCTATCCGACCGGGTTGCGATTATGAACCAGGGCAAGCTGATCCAGGTGGGGGCACCGCGCGAGCTCTACCGCCAGCCCGTGGATCGCTTCGTGGCGGAGTTCGTTGGTCTGTCGAACGTCGTCCCGGTCGAAGTCGTGGAAGCGGATGCCGACGGGGCGACCATTCGCCTTTTCGGGCAAACCATCCACAGCCGGCGACCGCCACGCAACCCAGCGGCTCAGGTCTCGGTTGTCCTGCGCCCAGAGGCATTGCGGATTGGAGGCGATGGCGACCTGGGCGTGCCGGCGCGCGTGCTCAGCCTGGCCTACATCGGTCCTTTGGCCCGCTACACCGTGGCCGTTGAGGATGGCACAGTGCTCACCGTCGATCTGCCCAACCCAGGCCCGGACCAGTTTTTCGCCGAAGGCTCGTCTGTCACTCTGCAACTGCCGGCCACGGTCCCCTCACTGTTGGGCTAGATGACACGCCACATCCTCGCCATCTGCTTCGATTTTGGCGACACACTCGTAGACGAAGCCACCGAGATCAAAGACACCACCGGCACCACATTGCGTGCCGAACTGATCCCCGGTGCTGGTCAAGTGGTGCGTGAACTCAAACAACGCGGCTACAAACTCGCGCTCGTCGCCGATGGCCGGCCCGGCACCTACGCCAACGTGCTCACACAGCACGGCCTGTACGACCTCTTCGACGCTTTCGCCATTTCTGAGCAGCTCGGGGTGGAGAAGCCGGATGCGCGCATGTTTATCCACGCGCTAGATCAGTTGGGGATTGCGAAGGCGGATTACGGGCGGACGGTCATGGTGGGAAATTACCTCGCGCGCGACATCAAAGGTGCGAACCAGGTGGGAATGATCAGCGTATGGCTGGACTGGTCGCCACGCCGCCCAAAGGTGCCGGCTGATCTGTCGGAAGTCCCGCGATATACCATCAAGAAGCCGCTTGAGCTGTTGCCAGTAATCGAATCGCTGGAGCGTGAGTACGCGGCGGGCGCCGGCTAACGTGACGTTATGACGTTATCATCATGCGACCGCAAACTCCGTGTACCGGCGCATCTCTGGCGGCTGAAAGCCCAGTACTATCTCTTCTTTCGAAACGCCGGCCTTCAATAAATCGGTCGCAATGCCTTCCTCCGTCCAATCTTCCTCGATCCATATCTTTCCATTACGAATTCGTATAAATATCTGCGCCCCTTGCACGCAGCGGTATTGGCCCCAATGCGCGCGCAGCACCATGTAATAATCGCGCTTTTCATCAAATAGGCAGATCATTTCACTGTCTTCGCCTGGGGTGCCATTGGCCCATTCGGCAAATTCACTCAACAACCGTTGGATCAGGCAGCGATACTCCGCCAGTCTATCCATTGGACCACCTCCTCGGTTTCTATCTTGACAACCACGATAGCGATTTCATAGCGTTGCACAATCATCTGGATGGCTTTGAGGCTGAACAGGCCGGCGTAAACCCTGTCGCTAATCCCCAAATAGAGTTTGCGGTCAGGTTCAAGCAATTCCATGAAGCTGCGGTAAATCTCATACTGGCCGAGTGCCTCCTCCAGATCGTGGATGGGGGAGCGTCCCGAAAAGCTCTTGATTTCAACGGCAATCTTGTCCCCCGCTCGTTCAGCGGCAATTGTGCGTTCAGCAGCCAGGTCCGCGTAGACTTCAACTTCCTCATACTTCAGAAACACATCGAAAGGGGCAAATCCAATTGAACCTTGGAGACTACGTGTAAAATCGGTTAGGTCAGCCCAAAATAGTTGAGGATGTCACGGACGCCCTCGGTGGTG
>JBHIAO010000765.1:0-2515 GCA_046758565.1 Anaerolineae bacterium | reverse complement strand
AGCTTCCCAAAGTTCCCCGAAGTTCTCCCGAGTTCCCCGAAGTTCCCCTGAGTTCCCCCAAGCTCTCCCGAGTTCCCCGAAGTTCCCCTGAGTTCCCGTGCACTCACCGAGACCACGACTTCCCCTTCGTCGGTGAACTTGACGGCGTTGCTCAGCAGGTTCGCCAGGATCTGGCGCACGCGCGTTACGTCACCTGCGACAGCAGAAGGAACCTGGTTGTCGATGAAGTAGGCCAGTTCGAGGCGCTTCTCGGCGGCCTTGGAGGCCAGGAGATCGAGGGACTCCTCGACGCAGTCTCGCAGGTCGAAGGGCTGGGTCTCCAGGTCCAGCTTGCCGGCTTCGATCTTGGAGAAATCCAGGATGTCATTGATGATGGTGAGCAGGGCATCGCCACTGCCGCGGGCGGTCTCGGCGAAATCCCGCTGTTCGCGGGTCAATCGGGTATCGAGCAGCAGGCCGGTCATGCCGATGATGGCGTTGAGCGGGGTGCGTATCTCGTGGCTCATGTTGGCCAGGAATTCGCTCTTGGCCTGGGCGGCGGCTTCAGCTCTCTCCTGGGCCTCTTGTAGCTCCGCAGTTCTTACCTGCACCTGCTTTTCCAGCTCGACATTGAACGACTGGAGCCGGCTTCTTTGCCTGACGATAGTCCTCCAGCCTCCCCAGACGATGGAAACCAGGCCTGCGTAGAGCACCACAAACCCTACGCCTAACGACCCGAAGATCCAGCTACGCAGATAATTGATCCGTTGTGCCGTAGGCTCGTAATACTGGTAAACCTCAAAGGCGCCTTGCGGTTCGGTAGTGCCTGGGAAAATGATAGGGATGTACACCTCCATCAGCGTGCCCAGATATCTCTCGCGAGCGTTCTCCGGGTCTTCAGGAACCTTGATTTCTATGGCGTTCTCGCCGCGGAGTGCTGTCAGTAGGTTTTCTTTACCTGGGAATTTCGCGCCTACGCCCGCCGGGTCGTTAGAGTAGATTACGGTGCCATCTTTTGCCCAGAGCTTCACCCGGGCGGTCCGCCCAGAGACTACGTACTGCTGCACAAACTCATGGAACCTGTCATATCGTTCTCCGGTCATCGGAACTTCAAGATCAGCCGGCGTGATTGCCCTAAGAAGGCGCTCTGACGCATGAATTACAGCTTCGTCAACCAGATCGTCAATAGCATCTGACCGTGTTACGTTGGATAGGACAGTGGCAAGGATTACTGCGATGACAGCCATTATCACGAAACCGACAACTGAGAACTGGACTACCATGTTTTCTTTGAAGTGTCTCATTTCCCCTCCTTGACTACGCTCAGCACTCCTATCTGCATCGGCCTTCCCCCAACTGCATCAACGCCGCTGGCCTTTGAACAGCACCCAGCCCCCCATCCCCCCAGCCATCTACCCATCCAGCCATCCAGCCATCCAGCCATCCACCCACCCACCCAGCCACCCAGCCATCCACCATCTACCCCTCCTCGTCCGTCCACCCGCAAACCCGGTCGCGCCCCTCTCTTTTGGCGCGGTAGAGAGCCTCGTCCGCCTGGTGCAGGAGCGCATCCAAGGGCAAGGGCTTCTCGGGAGCCATGCTGGTCACACCCAGGCTCACCCGCAGTTGCAGACGCCCGCCAGCGGGCAGCGGGAGACCGACGGCGGCCACAGCTCCCCGCACACGCTCGGCCACGGCGGCAGCTTCTGGCGGCCCAGCCCCTGGAAGCACCAGCAAGAACTCCTCGCCGCCCCAGCGGCCGGCCCAATCGTAAGGTCGTATGTTTTCTACGATGGTGTCAGCCACCAAACACAACGCCTCATCGCCGATCGGATGCCCATGCTGGTCGTTCACGGCTTTGAAGTGGTCGATGTCCAACAGCGCGAGGCTCACGGACTCGGCCTCACGTCCGGCCCGGTTTAACTCCGCTTCGGCGTGCTCGTAGATTGCCCGCCGGTTGAGCAGGCCGGTCAGACTGTCATGGAACGCCATCACTAGCAACTGATCCCGAGTCTCGCGCAGCCGCGCTTCGAGGTCCAGGATGCGCTCGCCGATAGCCACCCGTGCCCGCAGTTCGTTGGGATCAAAGGGTTTGGTCAGGTAGTCGTCGGCGCCGGCCTCCAGACCGTCGACCACGTCATCTTTACCCCCCCTGGCCGTCAGCAGAATGACATACGTGTAGCCGGAAAAATCGGCGGCGCGAATCCGGCGAATCAGCGCCGGGCCGTCCAACTTAGGCATCATCCAGTCGGTGATCACCAGCCGGACGGAATCGTTCTGCAACAGCTCCCAGGCAGACTGGCCGTCGGTCGTCGTCAGCACTTCGTGGCCGGCGTGGGTGAGGCTGGCCTCCAGGAGCCGGCGCAGGACGGGGTCATCGTCTACGATTAAGATTCTCACTCGTAGGATTATATCACGCACGCGTATTGGCCTGGTGCGAATCGCGTGAAGTTTGTGTGAAAGAGCATTGCCTTTAGTTAACCTTCCGTTGTCTTTCAGCTAACCTTCACGTACCACCGCCGAAGTCATCAAGCGA
>JBHIAO010000764.1:0-2516 GCA_046758565.1 Anaerolineae bacterium | reverse complement strand
CCCGATATGTGACGTGCTTGACTGTTGGAGGCGCTTTCTCCGACAAACTGCTAGGGAGGGACAGAGGGGAGATCGCGCATGAGCGGAGGTTTGTGGGCTATCATATCCGGCGTGGGCTTTGGGTTGTTCCAGGCCTTTCATCGGCGGGGTGGGCGTGGCATGGACGTGTATAGGTCCATGTTCATTCTGCTCCTTGCCGGCGCCCTGGCCCTCACAGCCGCCTCCCTGGCGACGGAGGACCTGGGCCTGCTGTGGACCGCGCCGCAGCACACACTGGTCAGCTTTGGGCTGGCCGGCTTTGTCCACTTCTTCGTCGGTTGGACCTTGTTGAGCTTGAGCCAAGAGCGGGTCGGGGCGGCCCGCACCGGCGCTGTGGTGGGTACGACCCCGCTCTTCGCCACGGTCATCGCTGCGCTGGCCCTGGGTGAGTTCCTGCGCCTGCCAGAATTATTGGGGATTATGCTGATGGTCGCCGGCGTGTATCTCGTCACCAGCAGGTGAGATGAAGGACCTCATGACGGACACAACAGACATCATCGGAGACGGTGGGGAGGACATTGAAGCGATAGCGACCGGCTGGCGGGCCTCACTGTTCGGCCTGGGGGCGGCCCTCTGCTGGGCCATCAGCCCTATTTTCATCCGGCGTGGATTGAAGGATTTGCCTTCCCCTTTGCTGGGTGTAACCGTAGGGATGATTGCCTGTGTCGTGGCCTACGGGCTGGTTCTTCTCTTGCGCCGCGGGCAGTTCCTTCGGCGGGGCTCAGGACAAGGCTCAGGACAGGCACGCGGCACACCCATCCCTCACGATGCGTTATTCTCCCAGCTCATGGCCGGTGTGTTGGTCGGTCTGGCAACCTGGGCTCGTTACATCGCCCTGGACCTGGCCCCGGTGGCGGTGGTCGTGGCCTTGGGCCGGGTGTCGGCCCCGACAGTGATCTTAGTGGCGCCGCTGGTCGTCGGTCGACACCTGGAACGGGTGACGGCCCGGGTCTGGCTGGGGGCGGCGCTCATCGTCGCGGGTTCGTTGCTGTTGGTTTTGTATCGCTGAGAGGTGAAAGTGGTGATCATTGACGCCCACGCGCACATCATCGTCCCCGAAATCACCCGTGAAGCCGCCGGCCACGAGGTGTGGCGGCCTCGTGTGGTCTGGGAAGACAGCCGGCAGGTCGTCGAGTTCGCCGGCAAGCGGATCAAATCTGCTATCCGCGAGTTTGTTCACATCGAGGCGCTTCTCGAAGCTCAGTCGTCCGCCGGCGTGGATCGGGTCTTGCTTTGTCCGTGGGTCTCCCTCCTGCACTACGACGCTGAACCGAACGAGGGACTGCGGATCAGCCGGATTCAAAACGAGGCGCTGGCCAGGCTGGCGCAACGTTACCCCGACCGGGTAAGTGCTCTTGGCACCGTGCCACTGCAAGATCCAGAACTGGCGGCCCGTGAGCTCGAAGGCTTGATGAAGGAGCCTGGCTTGCGTGGCGTGGAAATCGCAGCCAGCGTGCGCGGCACGTATCTGGGTGACGACCGATTTCGCCCGTTCTGGGCCGCAGCCGGGTCGACCGGCATGCTGGTGTTCATCCATCCCACCACGCGTGGCTTCGGCCTGCCGGTGTTCAACGACTACTACCTATGGAACACAGTTGGCAACCCGTTGGAGACGACGATAACCGCCGCGCATCTGATCATGGCGGGTGTGATGGAGACACACCCGCAGCTCAAAGTGCTGTTGGCCCACGGTGGCGGAGCGATTCTAAGCCTGCGCGGGCGGGTCCGGCACGCGCACACCTTCCAGCCGCAGGCGAAATTGCGTCTGAAGGAATCGCCTGACCAGTCGCTCAAACGCTTCTATTTCGACACGGTGACCCACGATTCCGAGCTGCTGCGGGCGCTGGTGCACTACGTCGGTCCAGACCACGTCCTACTCGGCTCAGACTACCCCTTTGACATGGGTGTTGCGCGCCCGGCCGAGATAGTGCGTGCTCTGGAACTGCCGGCGGCTGATGAAACGAAAATCCTCGGTGGCAATGCATCCCGATTGCTGGGCCTGGAGGCTTGACCATGGCGAAACTCTTTCCCAAACACCAGCTTCCGCATCTGCACTCGATCCGCGACACCCGTGACCGACTGGACCTGATCACCGAGAGCGTGCCGCTGGGCGCGACGCAGCTCCGCGCCGATCGCATCATCTACCATCCTGGTGACACCGCCGCGAAGCACTATCACACCGACTGCCATCATCTGTTTTACATCCTCGACGGCGAGGGCCTGCTCCACGTGAACGAGGGCAGCTACCGCCTCTCGCCAGGCATGGTCGCGGTGGTTGGACCCGGCGAAGTCCACTGGTTCGAGAACGACACGCCGGCCAACTTCTCCTTCGTGGAGTTCTGGGCCCCGCCGCCCAAAGAGACGGTCTGGGTTGTTGAGGACGACATATGAACCTGGGAACACGATGCCTGAGGTTCAGGCTAGCCTCACCCCCCCGGCCCCCCTCTCCTGACGACAAAAGGCGTCGTCAGGAGAGG
>JBHIAO010000763.1:0-2531 GCA_046758565.1 Anaerolineae bacterium | reverse complement strand
CCACCTGACCGGGGCTGGCCCGACCTGAAGGGCCTGGTGGATGACTGGAACGTCGTGGTGCAGGACGCCGACCTGGATCCGGCGCTGTGGAGGAGTCGGCTCGCCCTGGGCGAGACCCTCAGCTTCTACCACAACGACTGGGGAGATTTCCTCGATTACAAGGCCACGCTACACCGTGGGCTGGGCTGGGTGTCCTACAAACACGGGGCCTGGGCGGTGACCGGCTGGGCCGCAGCCGCCTGGATTGGTGAGAACAGCGTGGACGTCGTCAATCCTTGGACCTCAGCCGTGACGCCTGTGTTCGGCTACGGCGGTGGGGCGCTTTTCTGGCCCGGCCACCAGATCGAAGGGGATCCGAGCAACAACGTGGATGGCCCGTTGCCGTCCGTCCGACTGAAGCTGGCCCGCGAGGCCGTCGAGGATCACGACTACCTGACCTTGTTGGCAGCGCAATCCAATCCCGACTACGCCCGGGCTCTTGTGCGCGGCCTGATTCCCCGCGACTACTGGGACTGGGACCCGGCGCCCGAGGCCATCTACGCTCTGCGGGACCGAATCGGCCGGCTGCTGGACAGCGGCGCACCCATCGCCATGGCGACAGTCCGGGGCCAGGTGATCGATGTAGCTAGCGGAGGGCCGATCTCGGGCGTGTTCGTCACTGACGGTGCGTCGGGTGCCTTGACGGACGCCGCCGGCCACTACACCCTCATCGTCCGTCTGCCGGCGTCCGGGCGTGCCACCCTGATCTTCTCAGCCCCTCGCTATCATGCTGCCACCCGTACTGTTGCTGTCCCGGCCGGCGGCCAGGCCACGCAGGACGTTGCCCTCACTCACGTTGCCGAAGAGTCCTTGATCCTCTACTCTTTCGAGACGGCCGGCGAGGTCGGGGAGTGGGAATTCGCCAATACGCGGTCCATGGGCCGCGTGGCAGCCCACGCCACGGAGGGTAGCTACGCCCTACAAGTGGTCTTCGACGACGACATCGCTTCGGCCCAGGCGGACGAGTGGCCGGCGGCCAGTGTTGGCACCTTCCCCACGCGGGACTGGAGCAGCTACACAGCCCTGGAGCTCGACGTGTACAACGAAAGTGATTACTACACGTCCCTGGACGTGTCCGTGGTGGATGCGGTGGGAGGCGAGTATCCCCAGACCGGCGGCACCATCACCCTGCTGCCAAACCAGTCACGGCACGTGATCATCTCGATGGCCGCCCTCGCTGCCAGCGGGGTTGACCTGGCCAACATCGCCTGGTTCGAAATTGCCCCGGAAACGATCACTGACCAGGAGGACTACCAGGGACAGGCGAACCTCTGGCCACTCGGGCCGCGCACCTTGTACTTTGACAACCTGCGGCTGGTGCAGATAGGGCCGGACTGAGGACACAGCCGGCGGTGGGGGTACTCTGTTCGGCATGGAAGGCTGGTTTCGCCACTCTGGTTTCTCGCCATTGCCGTTTCCATCGGAAGCCGGCAGTGGTAGCCCGGCGTCTGCTGAATTCTTGACCATTACTCCATTCTACAGTATGATATGGACCTGGATGACTGTGCCCTCACCCGACCAAGACCAACGACCAACGACGAATGTGGCGTTCGGTGTTGGTCGTCCGCCGTTGGTCGTTGGTCGGGTAGATCTGATAGGCTGACGGAGCTGACAAGAAGACGATGTCGCCTTTGACGTTGCCCTCCAACGATGTACCCATAGCCGCCTGGTTGGCCTGGCTGCACGAGACGGCAGAGCGGGACTTGCCGGCGGCCCGCCGGGCGGCGCTGCTGCGCCTGGTCTGGCAGGAAGCCTACCTGACCCGCCAGGGTCTCATCGCGCGGGTCGAGGCACTCCTGGGACGAGGCTGCTTTGGGGCATCGCCGCGTAGCGCCTTCTTTCGCGACATGGCAGCCGTGCGCCAGGCACTGGCGGAAGCCGGCCACAGGCTGGCCTACAGCCGCCAGCGTGACCGAAAGGGCTACTACGTCGAAGGCCGGCCGCTGCTCGACGAACACTTGCGACGCCTCATCGCCGGCGCCGTCGCGGAGGTAGACCCGAGGCAAATTGCCATCTACCGGCGCCTGGGACGTGCCCAGAGGGTCTGGCAAGCTGCTCACCTTTCTGATTGGCTGCGCAGAGCTAACGAACGGCGTCTGCAACACAAAGGAATTGCCTGACTATGACGGACTCGTCCCCAGGGCCCCAAATAGGCTTGATCGACTTCACCAGGCTGGTGATTGATGCCCTGGAAGCCTCGGAGGTCGAATATATGGTGGCTGGTGCCCTTGCAGTGGCCGCCTGGGCGGAGGCTCGCTCCACGCAGGATGTGGATATGGTCGTGAACGTGCCTGTCGAGCGCATGGGTCGTCTCTCCAAAGAGCTTGAAAAGCGAGACATGCTCGTCCCAACCGACATCATTCTGGACCTCTTCCTCGAGACGCGCGGTGATCCAGCGGTGAACGCCATCCACCTCTACACTGGCTACAAGGCGGACCTCTTCCTGCTCCGTCCGGGCGATGCCTATCGCGAGACCGCGTTCGGCCGCCGCC
>JBHIAO010000762.1:0-2533 GCA_046758565.1 Anaerolineae bacterium | reverse complement strand
GCGGAAGAGGTGAAACCTCGCATCCAATCTTCAGTCACAGACTAGAGGGGCGCACGATGGAGATCAAGCTGGGCATGGGCTTGTTTTGGAAGGACGAAAGCTACGATGAAGTGGTGGCCTTGATTGAAGAATGTGAGGCGCTGGGCTACCACCAACTATGGATTAGCAACGAAAAGTTCTTCCGCGACATGTATGTGACAGCGACGGTCGCCGCGGAGCACACCTCCAAGCCCATGATCGGCACTTTCATCGCTGATCCCTACTCGTATCACCCGGCCCTGACAGCAATGGCTGCCGGCACGCTGGATGAAGTCTCTGGTGGACGGGCGATCCTCGGCCTAGGTGCCGGGGGCACCGGCTTCCCGGCCATGGGAATCGAGCGGCGCAAGCCCGCTAAGGCCATCAAGGAAGCCGTTCTGCTCATACGCGACCTGTGGCGTGGTGGGGTAGTAAACTTTCAGGGTGAAGTGATACAGTTCCGCAGTGGTCGGCTCAACTTCGAAGCTCGACCCGACATTCCCATCGTTGTCGCCACGCGGGGCAACCTGGTGCTGCAGACCGCCGGTGAGGTCGCTGACGGGGTGATGATTGCTACCTACGCCGAGCCTGCCGGCATCCGACACGCCCTGTCGATGGTGGAGAAGGGTGCACAAAGAGTCGGGCGAAGCCTGGATGACCTGACGATTATCTCGCGGGTGGATGCCTGCATCTCGCAGGATCGCCGGGCAGCCATCGAGGCCGTGAAGCCGATGATCGCCGTCCTCCTGTGGACCAGCTATCCCGACCGAGAATTTGTCCGTCGTGTGGGCCTGAAAGTGCCCGACGAACTAGAGGAAATCATTGCCAAACGTGACTACAATTTGATGGCTCCCAATGCCCATCTCATCTCCGACGAATTCGCAGAAAAGTTCAGTTGGGCCGGCACCGCCGAGGAAGTTGCCCACAAGGTGGCCGAGGTGGTCAACATGGGCATCGAAAACATCACTTTCCTGCCCCATCCGCCTGCCGGCGGCACCGTACACGAAACGATGCGTGAATTCGCGCAGACTGTGAGGCCGATGGTCGAAGAGATGGTGGGCGGCTAGTACTGGAAACTTTGAGAAGGATAAACTCATGAAGCGAGATTTGAAAATTGCAGACAGCATGCTCGACTTGATTGGCGACATCCCTCTGGTGCGCCTGAACAGCATAGGCAAGGAAAGCGGCGCGGAGATCCTGGTCAAGCCGGAGTTTCTCAATCCCAGCGGCAGCATCAAGGATCGCATAGCGAAGATGATGATCGAGGATGCCGAGGAAACGGGCCTATTGAAGGAGGGCAGCACGATTATTGAGGCGACCACCGGCAACACGGGCACTGCGCTGGCATTTGCCTCGGCGGTGAAGGGTTACAAGATGATCGCCTACTCGCCGGGTGCGGTTTCCAATCGCACCCGGGCTGCCATCATGCTGGCCTATGGCTGCAAGATGGAGACGGTTGACACCGAAGTCTACGAGGCTAAGCTGAAGGCAAAGAGCAACGGTGAAGACGACACCAGCGTGCATGGGGGACGCATCGAGTTGCTACCACGCCAGCTTTGCCTGGAACTGGAACAGGAAAGCAATGACGTGTGGTGGGCACGCCAGTTTTCAAATTCCTTCAACACCCGCGCGCACCGTGATTGGACTGCCAAGGAAATCCTGGAGCAGACTGACGGCAAGCTGGACGCATTTGTGGCCTCAGTGGGCACAGGTGGCACGCTGCTGGGCGTAGCCCAGGCACTCAAGAAGCACGATCCGAACATCGTGATCGTGGGCGTGGAGCCGGCTACCTCCCCTATGCTGGGTGCGCCGGAGGACTACCCCATCATACCCGGCATCTCTGACGGCATCATCCCCGAAATCTGGGAGAGCGGACTGGTGGACCGCGTGATGTCCATCACCGACGAGGAGGCGATCGATATGGCTCATAAGCTTGCCGAGCAAGAGGGCATCTTCTGCGGTATGTCCTCCGGTGCGAACGTGCTGGCCTCGGTGCAGATCGCTGCGGTATTCGGCCCGGAGAAACGCATCGTTACTGTGCTGCCAGATAGCCGCGACCGGTACCTCGAGGTCGAGAAGTACACCACCTAGAGGTGAAGAGATGAGAGTCAGTGCAGGATTGCCAACATGTATGGAAGGGATGATGTACCCCGTTCCCTTCGCTTCTCCAGGGCAGATCGTTCAGATCGCCAAGCACGCTGAAGCCCTCGGCTATCACTCCGTATGGGGCAACGATCACATGACCACCCAACGCTATGTGCGCGAGGAGTTCGCCAGCCCTCCCAACTTCTGGGAACCTTTGATCACCTACGCTTACCTCGCGGCTGAGACTCAGGCCCTCCGCTTTGGGACCGGCATGCTCATTACCCCCATGCGCCGCGACATCGTCGTCGTCGCCAAACAGGTTGCCACCCTCGACCACTTTAGCCAGGGCCGGCTCATCCTCGGCTTCGGCGTCGGCGCCTACCGCGAGGAGTTCGAAGCCCTCCACCCAACCTGGAAGGCCCATCGCGGT
>JBHIAO010000761.1:0-2536 GCA_046758565.1 Anaerolineae bacterium | reverse complement strand
TACCCGGCTGCATCCTGTACGGGCGCATCGAGCGCGACGACCTGGAATACAAACCACCGGTGCCGCCCCGACGCCGGCCGGGGAAAAGACAACCCGAACCTGAAGAGTAGCAACCGCGCATAACAGCAATGGAACTCCCTCAAAGTCTTGTTGTTGTTCTAAACATAGAGGAGGAGTGTCGATGAGCGACTCGACGCATACTGGGGCCAGTACCACCCACCCGAACGGCTGGCAAGCGCGGACGACGCCGTTCGTCGAGTGGTTGAATACACTTCAGCCACCGGAGATGGCTGTTCTCACCGCTACAGCGGTGGTGGTCGGTTTGGGGGCCGGCTTCGGTGCCATCGTTTTCCGGTGGCTCATTGGTAGCTTTACAACGCTAGCCTTTGACGGTGGGCGTCGGGTGCTGGGGTTCATGGGGCGCTACTATGTCTTGGTGATTCCGGCTATCGGTGGCCTCTTCGTGGGCCCGATGATCTATCGTTTCGCACGAGAAGCCAAGGGGCACGGCGTACCCGAGGTGATGGAAGCCGTCGCCCTGAAGGGTGGTCGCATCCGTCCAATTGTTGTCGTGATCAAAGCACTGGCGTCATCCATTTGTATTGGAACTGGCGGTTCGGCCGGCCGCGAAGGCCCTATCGTGCAGATCGGGTCGGCCCTGGGATCGACCATTGGCCAGGCGTTTCGGATGTCTGATGACCGGATACGGATGCTGGTTGCCTGTGGAGCGGCCGGCGGCATCGCGGCCACCTTCAACGCGCCGGTCGCTGGCGTCATCTTCGCGTTGGAGATCGTCCTTGGCGAATTCACCGTCGGTCACTTCTCCACTGTCGTGATCGCGTCGGTGACAGCCAGCGTGATCGCCCGGATATTCCTGGGCAACGTGCCGGCCTTTGCTGTACCGGAATATGCTCTCCAAAGTCCGTGGGAGCTGCTGCTCTATGTTCTGCTAGGCATTTTGGCGGCACCGGTCGCACTTGGTTTTGTGCGGATACTTTACCGGTTGGAGGATGTCTTCGATGCCTGGGACTTCCCCGAGTACCTGAAGCCGGTGATTGGCGGCCTGGGGGTTGGCGCTATTGGCCTGTACGCCCCCGAGGTGTTCGGCGTCGGCTATGAAGCCATCGAGACCGTCCTTCACAACGAAATTGTGTTCGGCACCGTAGCGCTTCTGCTGGTCGCCAAAATCCTCGCCACGTCGCTGACACTCGGTTCCGGCGGCTCGGGCGGCGTGTTTGCGCCCTCACTCTTCATGGGCGCCATGCTGGGTGGCGCTTTCGGAGAGGTAGTGCATCGGTGGCTGCCAGACATCACGGCCGTACCCGGCGCGTACGCCCTGGTCGGGATGGCGGCGGTGTTCGCGGCCGGCGCACACGCCCCCATCACTGCCATCATTATCCTTTTCGAAATGACCGGTGACTACCGCATCATCCTGCCGCTGATGCTATCTACAGTCATCGCTACGCTGCTGGCCGAGCACCTGGACTCGGAATCGATCTACACCAGGAAGCTCTCGCGGCGGGGTGTTCGCCTGGAGAGCGGTCGGGACATCGATATCATGCAGAGTGTCCGGGTGTCGGAGGCCATGACGACGGAAATCGCCCCCGTGCCCGTGGCTATGGGCCTGGAAGAACTGGCGTGGCGCTTTCAAGCCCATCGGCGCCACGCATTCCCGGTTGTCGATCACGCTGGCGACCTCTACGGAATTGTGAGTTTGCAGGATTTGGACCGATCGCTGTCGCAGGGTGATCGGAGCAATACGCTGACGGTGGGAGACATTGCCACGACATCTCTGGTGACCGCCTATCCTGATGAACCCATGTGGGTCGCCCTGAAGCGAATGGGGCCGAGGGATCTTAGCAGTCTGCCCGTTGTCGACCGGGCTAACCCGCGCAAATTGCTTGGCGTCATCCGCCGGCGGGACATCGTGCGGGCCTACAACCTGGCCATCATGCGCCGGCAAGAGATTCAACATCGGATGGATCGCTTGCGACTGGGCCGCGTTATCGGGGCCGAGTTCCTTGAAGTCGAGGTTTTACTCGACTCCCCGGCAGTGGGGGTGGTTTTGAAGAAGCTGCCGCTGCCCAGAGACTGCGTGATCGTTTCGATTCGACGGGGCCGGCGGGTGCTGATCCCCCACGGCGATACGGTGCTACAGGTAGGGGACAAGGTCACAGCTTTTGTCGAGATAGAGGACGAGGATGCGCTTGCGCGCTGTTTCAACCCTGATCGCCAACTAACTTGACAGCCGGTCAGGGGGTGTTACGCCCGTCCAGGATGGCCGCGATGACAGCGTCGGTGTCGACGAGGTCGGGGAAGCAGAAGTCCGGCGCATGCTCTTGGAGTTCTGCGCACGAGTAGGGGCCCGTGGCCACGGCGATGCTCTTGACACCCAACGTGCGACCGCAGTCGATGTCCGCCGGCGTGTCCCCGATAATCACGACGTCTTTACCCACGAAGTCCTGCTCCAGCACCTCTCTAGCCCGATCCACGGCTATGGCCGGCAGCTCAGGCCGGCTGAGGGCGTCATCGCCGA
>JBHIAO010000760.1:0-2537 GCA_046758565.1 Anaerolineae bacterium | reverse complement strand
GACCGGCACCGTCCTGGGGCTCGAAGCGATCAATCCGCGCAACAGCTACCACCTGCAAACCCTCAACGGCGACATCAGTTACCACAACGCCATCGCCCATGTGCTCCTGACCAAATATCCTCAGGCGATAATGCCGGAGAGCTGGCTCAAGAAGAACGCCAACGGTTACCGCATATACATCGAAGGGGTTAAGGCGCGATACTCACCGAAGCAGGTGGTGGATCGTCTGCGGATGCTCGACCGCGGTCGGGTAACAGTCGATCAGATTGAAGAGATCGCCAGGGTCTGGGCTGAGGCGAGCATCAAAGGCCGCGAGCGCGGCCGTGGCGGCGTGCTCACCTTCTGGGGCATCGGATATAACCAGATGCTGCATGGTCAGCACAACACCATCGGCCTCATCAACCTGCACTTGCTCACCGGCAACATGGGCCGGCCGGGCTGTGGCAGCCACTCCCAAACCGGTCAGCCCAACGCCATGAGCGAGCGGCTCATGGGCGGCCTCACCGGCCGGCTGCCGTTCAATATGCCTCTCAAGAACAAGGCCTGGCGCGACTACATCACCAGAGCCTGGCGCCTCCCGGCCAAACGCCTAGACCAGACCAGCGCGCTGCCCAACCCCGGCATGGTCGTTGGCATGATGGAACGGGCGCTCAAGGGCGACCTCCTGGCCATGTTCTGGATGTATACCACTCACATTCACATGCCTGATGTGGACACTCTGGTACGACCGGCCCTGACCAAGATGTTCGTCATCGCCCAGGACATTTACCGTCATGCACCCAACAACCTTTACGCCGACGTGATCTTCCCCGCAGCTACATGGGGGGAGTGGAGCGGCGGAACTTACATCCAGTCTGAACGTCGTGTCTATATCTGCGACGGCACAAAGAATCCGCCGGCCAACTGCAGGCCCGATATGGATATGGCCATCGACAAGGCCAAGGCCTTGGCCAAACGTCTCGGGCTCGATCCTGACAAGGTCCTACCCTACCGAAAGAAAGTAAAACTCGGTAACGGCATCATGGCCTACGACCCCGAGGACATTTTCCGCGACATTGTCACCGCCAGCAAGGGTTCCGACGCCGACTTGACCGGCATGATTGAGGTCGAAAAAGCCGACGGCACCAGCCTGTACGAGCAGTTACGCCGGCTCCGTGGCGTGCAGTGGCCGGCCCCGACGGACCAGATTGCGCGGCGGGGTGGCACGCCGAGGAGATATCTGGGCCAGGAAGGCTGGGCCGGCAAACCCTACGGCGCCTTTCGTCACAAAGACGGAAAGGCACGGTTCAAGCTCTGTGAGCAGGATTATTCCGACATCAAGGAGATCTGCGGCAAGCTGATGCAGTTCGGTCATCGCTCCAAGCCCGGCGCCGGCCCCTTCATCATCGATGAACTGGCCGCGGCAAAACGGGAAGGCCGAAAGAGCCTCCTCATCCAGGCACGCGATAAGGCCCTGCCACCCGAGCTACCCGACCTGGACGTCTACGAAGACAGATCCAAGAAGCTCGACGATCACAAGAAGGCAGACGTCTATCCATTCTGGCTGTCGCTTGGCATCGTCTACGAGCACTTCCACACCTCGAAGACGATTCGCGGCGCCACGACGCTGAAGCTTGTGCCTGAGCAATACGTCGAGATGAGCCCTGAGGACGCCAGGCGCTTCGGCCTGCGCGACGGCCAGAAGGTACGCATTGTGACTCGGCGCGGCAGCTACGAGGCTCGCGTATCGGCAGGTATCGATAGCATGGTCCGCCCGGCGCGTAGCGAGGTGCCAGGGGGCCTGTTATTCAGCCCGTGGAACCTGTCGGTAGCCGACAGCGCCGACCCGAAGAAAAATCGCTGGCTGGTCAATACCACGAGTCATCGTGCCTGGGACCCGGTCAGTGGTCAGGCAGACTACAAGAAGCTGGCTGCTCGGATCGAAAAGATTTGATCACCCAGGTGTGACTAACCATGGATCGGCGCAGCTTCATCAAGAACAGTCTGGTGACCGCCGTTGCGATCGGTTGCGGCGCGACACTGGGGTCGCTGGCTGGCCAGTCGAGCGCCCAGGGCCACCCTGTGCGGCCGCCGGGAGCTCGGAGCGAGGATGAGTTCCTTTCAAAATGTATCCGCTGCATGCGTTGTGTGGATGCCTGTCCGAACCAGGCGATTATCCCGCTGGACAGTATGTCCGGCCCGCGACTGCAATCGACCCCGGCCATCAAGGCCCGTCGCCAGGCCTGTATGCTCTGCAACAAGATCGATGGCGACTACCTCAAGTGCACCGAGGCCTGTCCGACCGGCGCGTTACAGCTCGTGCGCAAGGACCCGGACGATATTCAGGCCAAGGTCTCAATGGGTGTGGCCGAGATCGATACCTCCCTGTGTTACTCGTACAACAACCGGAGCTGCGGCGTCTGCTATTGGGCCTGTCCGTTTCCCGGCAAGTCGATAACTCTGGGGATGTGGGAGAAACCAACGATTCACGCCGACGCTTGCATTGGCTGCGGCCTGTGCGAGCGGGCGTGTATCCGCTACCCTCAGGCAATTCGTGT
>JBHIAO010000759.1:0-2540 GCA_046758565.1 Anaerolineae bacterium | reverse complement strand
CCAGCAAATCGTCTGCCGTCCCCGTCTCTGTGAGTCCGTGGGTCGGCATCTTCAGAATCGGGGCGAACACCTTCTGGAATTAATGGGGGTGGTAGGAGATCTCCTGCCGGCTCATCGGCTCCTGCGGCCGAGCTTTTGGGTCTCTCTCCTCCTACCCCGGTATTGACGGAGCCCCGCGGAGGGCCTAGAATCGGGTGAACCTATGAAGGTTTTGGGGCTCCTAGGGGGGAGACGATGGCAATTCGTGTCGTACGTCGGGGAGGATGAAGGAGGCTTACGCATGATTCGCCGCTACAGGGTAATGCTGGATCCGGAAGAAGACGGGGGATACGCCGTGTGGGTCCCGACGCTGCCAGGGTGTGTGAGCCAGGGGGAAACCCGCGAGGAGGCCCTGGCCAATATTCAAGAGGCGATCCATTGCTACCTGGAGAGCTGCGTCAAGCACGGCGAGCCGATTCCCGAGGAAGAACTCATGGAGGAAGCCACGGTTGAGGTGGCCGTGTGAGCAAGCTCCCACGGGATCTCCCCGGGGATCGGCTTATTCGGGCCCTTAGCCGCGCCGGATGGTACCGGGATCATCAGGTGGGTAGCCACGTCACGCTTCGATATCGTGAGATACCCGGGAAGAACTGGTCGTTCCCGTCCATCCTGGCCGGCCGCTCAAGCCAAAGGTTCTTCACCGGATTCTGCGTGAGGCAGGACTGACGATCGAACAACTCCGCGACCTGCTGTAAGTATCCGAAATCTGATTGCAGCCCCACCTTGCCAGATGGGTTTACGTGCCCTAGACTGAAAAGGACAAGCCGGCGTAGCTCAGTGGTAGAGCAGCTGATTCGTAATCAGCAGGTCAGGAGTTCAACCCTCCTCGCCGGCTCCACTACCCCCCCCTTTCTCCTTCATCCCCCGGCCCATCTCAGGCACAATCGTTGCAGCGCCTTCTCGAAGCCAGAATGGTCCGGGAGGGCGTTTCGTTTTGGGGGAGGATCCGAGGGGGTTCTTATCAGATCACAACAAGATCACACACAGAGAAAGAGATCCCGCAGCGGGCGGCCCGGATTCTTGCGGCGGCTGCGGAAAGTTGCGCTGTTTGCGCTGATCGGCTTTTTGGTGATGCCGGTTGTGCTGGTCCTCGTCTACCGTGCGCTGCCGCCCCTATTCACGCCCATCATGGTGGTCCGCCTGTTCGAGGGTGAGGGGATCAAGAAGAAGTGGATTCCCCTTTCGGTGGTCTCACGGCATGTGCCAGCGGCCGCCATCGCCCTCGAGGACAACCTGTTCTGTGAGCATTCAGGCTTCGACTGGGCCTCGATCTTCGAGGCGGCGGCCGACTACCAGCGCGGTAACAAGCCCCTGCACGGCGGCAGCACGATTTCCCAGCAGACGGCCAAGAACGTCTTCCTGTGGCCGAGCCGGACCTTCACGCGCAAGGCCATAGAGACACCGTTTACCATGATGATCGAATATTTCTGGGACAAACGGCGGATTATGGAGGTCTACCTCAACGTCGTGGAATGGGGTCCCGGTATCTATGGTGTCGAGGCGGCAGCGCAGGCCTATTTCGGCAAGTCCGCCAGGCGCCTTACCCGGCGCGAGGCGGCGCTGCTGGCCGCCGTCCTGCCCAACGCGCGACGCTGGTCCCCGGCTGCACCGACGCGCTACATCAGACGCCGCGCGGCCAGCGCGATGGCCCGTATGCGTAAGCTTGGACCCCTGTTGAGATGCATACAGTAGAGGGCTTTCGTGTGTCTTCGTACGCTATGGGGGTGGAACGGGACTCCTGTGGTGGGTGCTTGGGGGGTACCTCCATGGCGTGTGTGGACATACACTTCAGAAAGACGATGCCGGTTGCGGATAGGTTGCGTTTTCGGGTTAGGAGATGGTATATTTTGCCTCGTCCTGCACACTCAAGTGCTTGGAGTGGTTGAATCTGGGTGGTCAAGGGTTCGGTTCGTAATCAGCAGGTCGTCGGCCGGCGTGAACCCCGGATGCGACGAGCCAAAGAAGAGGAGCGAGAGATGAGAGAGAGGCTTTTGAAGCGCACCGTACTGATCCTCATGATGAGCGCGGTGACTGCCTGTTCGACGGTCTATTCCGGGACAAGCGGCCTCAGCACCCCCGCCGAATACAACCCTGTGAGCGGGAATCTCACCCAGGAGTTTTCGGCATCATTGGATGCGATGTGGGGAGCGACCATTGCGGCGTTGGAAGCCTTGGAACTGACCGTGGTTCGACGGGCAAAGGACCAGCTCGGCGGCCGCGTCGTGGCCAGGCGAGCGGACGGCACCGACGTGGTCGTCACCCTGAGACCGATAGGCCTCTCATTGACTTCGGTATTGATCGAGGTCGGCCGGGGGGACAAACAGGCGTCTATTCGCATCAGTCAGGAATTGGAACGGCGGGTGAAAAGGTAGCGTGCAAGTCCGGTTTTCCCTGATGAGACCCGACGCTGTGACATTGTTTGGTTCGATGGGGTCGGGAGGCATCTATGAAGCGAGGACTCTTGCTGGTGGATCACGGAAGCCGACGGGAACAGGCCAATG
>JBHIAO010000758.1:0-2545 GCA_046758565.1 Anaerolineae bacterium | reverse complement strand
CGACAGGGATGACTATTGCGTCCAAGATAGTGTTTTCGAACCCGTGCTTCGGGAGATGTTGCTGAACTACGACAGCACCCGTGCCTGGCGAGTCTGGCCCGTTACAGAAGATCAACTCCGTCTATCCAATTCTGCCAATCCGAAATCCGAAATCCGAAATCCGAAATCCGAAATCATCGTAGATCATGACGGCCTCTACCGCCTGACTTACGCCGACCTCCGAGCTGCCGGCATGGACGTGGACACCGTGGACCCGCGGGCATTCCGCCTGACCAGCCAGGGCCGGGACGTGGCCATCCACGTCGCCGGGGAGGCCGACGGCCGCTTCGACCCGGGCGACTCCATCACCTTCTACGGCCAGAAGTTCCGGGGCACGGTCCTGGCGGAGAGGTACGCCGACGAAATGGCCCACTGGCTGACGCTCTGCCGAGGCTGTGAGTTGGCCGGCATGCTGGAGAAGTACACCGACGAGAACGTCTACTGGCTCACGGTCGGCGCCGAACCCGGCCCACGCATGGCAACGGTCGATGGCACACCCACCGACACTGCCCCGGTGCCCGTCTACTACCGCGCCACGGTCCACGCCGAGGAGTCCCGTGAGTGGTACACCCATCACTTCGCTGGCGAGGACACCTGGTTCTGGGAGCGGATACAGCCCGGTCCGGCGGACGCCACCCGCACCTATACCACCACCCTGACGGCCCTGGCGACGGAGCCTTTCAGCGCCACCGTGCGCGCCGCAGTAGCGTCCCGCAGTTCTAATGCAGGACACCACACCCAATTCTACCTCAACGGCGGCTCCCAGCCCCTGGACGATGCCTCCTGGGATGGGAAGAGCCGCCACACTTTCGAAGCCCAGGTGCCCCAGTCTCAGTTGCGGGAGGGTGTAAATCAACTGAGCTTCGTTATCCTCTACAACGGCGCTTTTGAGGACATGTACTTCGACTGGTTCGAGATCGAGTACGCACGCCGGTTCCGAGCTCACGCGGATCAGCTCATCTTGCCAGGGGATGAAAGCGGTGTCTGGCAGTATGAGATCGAGGGCTTCACGTCCCCCGACATCCAGGTCTACGACGTCTCCGATCCTCTGGCGCCCCGGCGGGTGCTGAACCCGCGGATTACTTCTGACGATGACGACTACAGCATTGGCCACAAACTGGCCTTCGAAGCTACCCACGCGGCCGGCGCCCGCTACCTGGCCGTTGCCACCCCGGCCGTGGAGCAACCCAAGGCGATCGCGCGCTACGTCCCGCCAGACTTCAAGTCCACCACCGGTGCCGAGTATCTCTTTATCACGCATCGGGATTTCATCACGGCGACTCAGACCCTGGCCGACTACCGGGCCTCCCGGAGCCTGCGCACCATGGTGGTGGATGTGGCTGATCTCTACAACGAGTTTAACTACGGAATTTTCCACCCCATTGCCATCCGGAACTTCCTGGCCTACGCCTTCGCCACCTGGGAAATTCGCCCGACCTACGTCCTGCTGGTGGGCGACGGCCACTGGAACCTCAAGGGCTACAGCGGTTACGATGCGCCGCCCATCTACATGCCGCCCAACCTGGCCTGGGTCGATCCCTGGCAGGGTGAGGTGGACAGCACCAACCTGCTGGCCGCCGTCGTCGGCGACGACATCCTGCCGGATCTCGCCATTGGCCGGCTGCCGGTGAACAGCGTGGACGAACTCAACGCCGCCATCGCCAAGATCATCGCCTACGAGCAAGCCGAGCCTGGCGATTGGCAGCGTCACGTCCTCTTCGTGGCCGACAACGTCCCCGACGCCGCCGGCGACTTCGTCTGGCTGGCGGATGACGTGATCGCCAACCACCTGCCGGCCGGCGTCGTGGCTGATCGCATCTACCTGAACGACTACTGCGGCTCGCCCGCCAGCCCGCCGACGCCCTGCCCGGCTGTCAACACCGCCATCGTCGATACGTTGAATGAAACAGGTGCCCTGCTGGTGAGCTACATCGGCCATGCTTCGGTGGAGCGCTGGGCGCATGAGCAGGTCTTCGCTAACAGCGACATCTCAGCCCTGGCTAACGGCGACCGGCTGCCAGTGGTGCTGTCCATGACCTGTCTGGACGGCTACTGGATCCATCCCAACCGGTCCAGCCTGGCCGAAGAGCTCGTGCGCGCGCCCGATCGCGGTGCAGTCGCCGCTTTCTCGCCAACGGGTCTGGGTGTCGCCACCGGCCACCACATCCTGCAACGCCGCTTCTACGGTGCCGTATTCCAGGATGGTGTCGCCGAGTTGGGGCCGGCCACTCTGGCCGCCAGACTGGCCCTCTTCGCCACCGGGGGCAACTACGACCTGATCCACACCTTCACCATCTTCGGCGATCCGGCGCTGCGGCTGCAGTTACCACCGTCGAGGGTGTACCTACCGCTGGTCTCGCGCTGATGATTAGCACCCTTGCTGTGACCTTGCTGTGGCCTGTCTCCGACCGCACCACATGCGAACACCTCGCTGTGGCCGGCCTCCGACCGCGCCACATGCGATACTTGCTGTGGCCGGTCTCCGACCGCGCCACATGCGATACTT
>JBHIAO010000757.1:0-2546 GCA_046758565.1 Anaerolineae bacterium | reverse complement strand
CACATTTTATCCAGCGCACATCTTAATCCTCTGGCTAATTCAATCGCGCAATGCCGCTGCCAGTTCTTCCGATCCGATGATTGACAGCCGACCCATCGCAGAATATGTTACCCGCGTTGAGTGAGAAGTCTTTGAGAAGAGAGGAGGAGGGTTAAAATGGCACAAGACGATAAGATCACGGTGCTGAACCCCGTCGGTTACCCGCCGAAGGTGACCCACAAGTCCCTTGCTCCACGGCTTGCGGCGCTGGGCGATAAGAAAATCTACATAGTGGACTGCCGCTTCGATGACTCAGAGATCTTACTGAAGCAGATACAGGCGTGGTTTGACGAGCGAATGCCCAGCGTTAGAACGGCATTCAGGCGAATCTCGAGCGTCTATCTGAAAGACGACCCGACGACCTGGGAAGAAATCAAGGCAAACGGCGACGCGGCAATCATCGGCGTCGGCCACTGAAGCACCTGTGCGCCGGCGGTCGCCGTGCACGGGATGAAAGTTGATCATGAGTACGGGGTCCCGACCGTCGCCGTGCACACGGCCGTGTTCGAGCAGGTGGTGCGGTCGGTGGCGCGGGTCAATGGTATGCCCCACATGCGGCAGGTGTTCGTGCCCCAACCTGTGATGGGCAAGTCTCCTAAAGAGCTTAGGGCCTACGTTGACGGCGACGACCCCATCACGGGCCGGCCCGTCATGCAGGAGGTGATCGAGGGGCTCACCGAATCATTCCGCGATGAGGCCCTGAAGGAGATCACATTCGAACGATCGACACCGCGACTGGTCAAGCCCTATAGCGAGGAGGAGCTGCACCGTCTCTTCCAGGAGAATTACTGGACCGACCAGCTGCCGATTATTCTGCCTACCGAGGAGCGGGTAGCGGCGATGCTGGCCCACACCGGTCGCAAGGCGGACGAAGTGGTCGGGCACATGCGGCCCACCCACTTCCGCGAATATTGGGAGTACACGGTCGAGAAGGTCGCGGTCAACGCGGTGATGGCAGGTGCCAGGCCGGAATACTTCCCGGTGATTCTGGCGCTGGCGGGGAGCGGAGTGAGCGCACGAGGGAGCTCGACCAGCTCGATGAGCTCAATGGCGGTTGTCAATGGGCCGATCCGCAACGAGATCGGGATGAACTGCGGCACCGGTGCCATGGGGCCATACAACCATGCCAACGCCACGATCGGGCGTGCCTACGGACTGCTTTCGCAGAATCTGCAGGGCGGCTCGGTACCGGGGCATACTTACATGGGCTCGCAGGGCAATAGCTACGCGTACAACAGCGTGACATTTGCCGAGAACGAGGAGCGGAGCCCCTGGGAGCCATTCCACGTGCAGCACGGGTTCAAGTCGACGGACAGCACCGTCAGCCTCTTCACGGGCTGCCGATCAACCGCCTTCACGCTGGGGCTGCGTGAAAAGCACTGGCGCGAGCACCTCCGGAATATGCTGCGGGGATTGGATCCGCGGACGCCACCGACGTTCCTGCTCGATCCTCTCGTGGCACGACAGTTCATCGACCGCGGCGGGTTCAATACCAAGGAGAAACTTATAGAGTGGGTTGACGACAACGCGCGAATGCCGGCCGGTGAGTTCTGGGACTACCAACTCGCTCAAAACTACATCTACCCGCGAGCGACGTTCGGAGAAGAGCCGTGGGCAACGAGACTCAAAGCGCCACCGGATGAGCTAATTCAGATGTTCAGTCGTGAAGATATCCACGCGGTTGTGGTCGGCGGCGAGACAAACGGGTACTTGCGGATCATGGGCTGCACTTACCAAAAAACCGTCTCAGTCGATGAGTGGAGATGACCGGGAGAAAGCGCCAAAGACGGAACAGGGTTCGATGGTCGACCGCTGTCGCGGGCCTGTGCACATCCTGATATGTCTTAACTCGATCAGGAAAGTCTGCAATAATATGCTTGACCACACACACCTAATTTAAGCGGTGCGATTTTGCAAGGCCTTAGGGTTGACGATATTGGTCGGGTTACCGTCCAGGTAGCTCAGAATGTTATCAATGGCACCGGAAAAAGACCGTTCGTAGTTCTCCAGGGTTACAAAACCGAGGTGAGGTGAAAGGACGACATGGTCGAGTTGCAATAGAGGACTGTGAGGGTCGAGGGGCTCTTTGGCAAACACATCAAGACCGGCACCGGCGATCTTTCTGGCCTGGAGCAGCTCAATGAGAGCCGCCTCATCGACGATGGGGCCGCGAGACGTATTAATGATCACTGCCGAGGGTTTCATGAGTTCCAGCTCCCTTCGGCCTATAAATCCACGGGTCCGCTCGGCGAGCTTCCAATGAATCGTGACAATATCCGACCTCCGAAGGAGATCATCGACAGAGACCCACTCGGCCCCTCCGGCCTGCGCGCGCTCGGGGGTCAGGGTCAAACCCGCAGCCAGTACGGTCATATGGAAGGCCTTGGCTATCCTGGCAATTTCCTTCCCGATCCTGCCGAGACCGAGGATGCCGATAGTCTTCCCGTAGAGCTCTCTTCCGACGGTCGTTTGCCACTTCCCTTCACGCAACGCACGATCCTCCTGAG
>JBHIAO010000756.1:0-2555 GCA_046758565.1 Anaerolineae bacterium | reverse complement strand
TAGCGCAGCGTGCTCTCCTGGGTCAGCTTGAGCCAGTAGCCGTACAGCGGCCGCAAGGCCCACAGGGTGTTGAAATGCGGCTCCAGGTGCGGGTAGTAGGACAGCGCCCCCTGGTCGAAGCCCAGGACAGCGGTGTATTCCCCGTCAATGCTGCGCAGCCCCTCCATCACCCCCATCTCGTTGCGTGACAGGAAGCTCACCAGGTCCCAGCCGGCGTCCAGCGCCAGCTCACGATTCTCGGGGAAGGCGCTGCCGACGAGGCGCAGGGTAGCCACATTCTGAATGCTGAATGATGAATGCGGAATGCTGAATTCATCATTCCGCGTTCCGCCTTCCGCATTCATAGTTTTGATCCAATACCCGTGTTCCGCGTCGATGGTCTTCAGCGTGTTCACCGCCGCCGGCAGGTCCGGGTAGTAGACCAGGGCTCCCCCGTCGAAGCCCTGGATGACGGTATAGGTGCCGCTGATGGGGCGCTGGACGACGGTGATGTCGGTGGTGAAGGGGTTTACCCAGCCGGAGATCAGGTTCCAGGACTGGACGAGGGGGATGTCCAGGATGTCCACCCGCTGCTGGTAGTCGTTGTTGGTCTCCTCACACTCGTTGGTGGCATCCACGGTAACGTAGATCGAGTGCGTGCCGGCGGTCTCGTCGGCCCAGCGCACCGAGACGTCTTCGTATTCGCCCGGCGCCAGGGTGCGAGAAGTGGCGGTATTGCCCAGCAGGGTGCCGCCGGCGGCCGGGTCCCCCAGGTAGAAGTTGACAGAGACGCCGGGGGGTACCGGCGCTTCGCCGGCGTTGGCCACCCGCACTGTCAGATCTACACCCCTGCTCCCTTGCCCCTCTGCTCCCCTGCTCCTCTGCTCCTCCGCACCCTTGCTCCCCTGCACCCCTGCTCCCGTGCTCAGATCGGCCGGCTCAGCCATCAGATGCGAGAGGGTGAGGTCCGGGGCCGGCGCGGCGTTCACCTGGCACTGGGTCGCGGTCTGGTTCAGGTTGTTGCTCTCATCCAGTTCGGGGACGGCGTCGCTGCTGTCGGCGAAGGCCCAGAGGGGAGATCCCACGAAGCGCACGGATCCGCTGATGGAGGCGGTCACGTTGATGGTGGCCCCAGGCGTCAGCCCGCCCGTGTGGGTCGCCTGGCCCAGGGTGTTATCGGTGCCGGAGGTGTAGGCCCCGTCGCCGTCCAGGTCCTCGAAGAAGGTGACGTCGAAGTCGCCTGTAGACTCGGGAGACTTCCGAAGTCTCTGAGACTTCGGAAGTCTAGTCTGCGAGGATACGGCGGTGGAGCCCTGGTTGGCAATCTGGGCTGTGGCTGTCCCCTGGATAGTCAGTGTCTGAGGGTCGGTGGTTGTGCCACTCGCGTCCACGAGGGGTACAACCAGGTCCGGCCCCTCGGCGCCGGTGATGTACTGGTACCAGTGGACGTTGTTTGCTTCGTTGCACTCGGTGTAGGCGTCATCATCGTCTGCAACCACGTAGACTGTCTGTAGACCGGAACCGGGTGCTGTCCAGGTGAAGGTCATATCCTCGTATTCACCGGGGGCCAGCGCGCGGGAGGTGGTTGTGCTGCCCAGGCGAGTCCCGCCGGCGCTGGGATCTCCATCCATTCGGCAGGGCTCAGGACAAGCATAGAACGCCACACGCAGGCCGGCCGGCACCTCCGCAGCGCCGCCGTTGCCGATGCGGCCGGTGAAGGAGACGGCGGCGGGATAGGTGCCGACATCGACGCGCAGGTAGGAAGCGGTCAGGTCGGGTGCAGAGATGCCGGGCAGAAGGCCGGTGCGGATGTTGACGCGATAGTTGTTGTAAAGCTGCCAGTTGTCCGTCTCCACCTGGGGTACCGTGCCGTCGTCCTCCACGTTGGTCACATGGTAGGTGTGCTGGTTCCAGATGGGCCGCGTGGGAGCCCAGCGATCGTTGAGGTCACCGTAGACCTGAATACCGCGCGGTCCGGGGAAGTCAATCTGTGTGCCAACCAGGTTGTTGCTGCCCATGACGATCTCGGCGTGGCCGTCGGCATCCACGTCGGTGACGACAGGCATCTGGTGCGTGTCGTCGTAGGTGGTGCCGCTGCGGCTGGCGGTCTCCCACAGCACCGTGCCGTCGCTGCCGCGATAGATGCGTAACTTGTAAGCATCAGTGTAGACGATCTCGACCAGGCCGTCCCCCTCGAAGTCAAAGGCCGTGCCGGCGCTCGTGCCGGCTCCGCCATCCGTCGGGGCGCTCCACTTCACGCTGCCATCGGCCTCGAACACGGTGTAGGCCGCGCTGCTGGCCACGCCGATCTCGGGCCAGCCGTCACCGTCCACATCGGCCACCGTGGGCGGACCGCCCAGGTTGTTGGCGGGATCGCCGGGCAGGAGCGCCGGCCCCCATTTCACCGTGCCATCGTGTTCCAGGAGATAGACCTGCCCCTGGGTGACCAGCACTACTTCGGGGAAGGGGTCGTCGTCGAAATTCCCTACGGCGTTGAGGCCGTCGGTCAGGTTGGTGTTTTGCCAGTAGATGCTCCCGTCGGGGCGATAGGCGGTGTTGCCGGCCACCACCTCGGG
>JBHIAO010000755.1:0-2555 GCA_046758565.1 Anaerolineae bacterium | reverse complement strand
CAACACTTTGCGTGCCAGCTCAAGGATGCTGATCTCCTCAGTCGAGCCCACGTTGAAAACTTGCCCCACTGCTCGTGGCTCTTCGGCGAGGCTGATGATGGCCCGGACGACGTCGGCGACATCGCAGAAGCAGCGCGTCTGCCGGCCGTCGCCGTACACGGTGAGGGGCCGGCCGGCGAGGGCCTGCTGCACGAAGCGGGGTACGACCATGCCATAGCGGCCGCGTTGCCTGGGCCCAATCGTGTTAAACAGCCGGAAGATCACCACCGGAAGTCCCTTCTCCTTATGGTAGGCCAGGCCCAGGAATTCATCCACTGCCTTGGAAGTCGCGTAACTCCAGCGGGCCTTGGTAGTCGGGCCCAGCAGCCGATCGTCGTCTTCGCGGAAAGGCACGTGATTGTTCTTGCCGTAGATCTCTGAAGTGGACGCAATCAACACCTTCTTGCGGTAGCGCTGAGCCGCCCGCAGCACCGCATCAGTGCCCAGGATGTTGGTCTCAATGGTGTGAACCGGGCTGTCGATGATAAGCTCCACGCCCACCGCCGCCGCCAGGTGGAAGATGACATCGCACTCGCTCGATAGTCGGTCCATCACCATGTCGTTGGTGATGGTGTCGATGGCAAATCGGAACCGGGGATGATCCCTCAGGTGCTCAATATTATCGAACTGCCCCGTGGAGAGGTCGTCAATGACGGTGACGTGATAGTCGCGTTCCAGTAAGGCCTCGGCCAGATGCGACCCGATAAAGCCGGCGCCGCCGGTAATCAGTGCTTGCATATGCTCCTTCATCAATACGGTGCGCAATCGAGATGGCAGGTTCCGCAGCCAACCCGAGTTCCGACGTGTCAATCGGGAACGTGCCATTCCACTCTCGGATTATAGCATGGCAAAAGGTGTTGGGGCAAAGTCCGCGACAACCTCGCAATGCTCTTGACAGCAGCCTGGCTTTGCTGTTATACTACAGTGGCTTAGTAGGTGATAAGGAGGGTTAGCTTATGGAGGCATGGTACGCCCTATTTACGAAACCTCGATGCGAACAGCAAGTGGGTGAAATCTTGAGCGCGAAGGGTATCGAAACTTACGTTCCCATCATTCAGGTGCGCCGGCGCGGGCGAAACGTGGAACGGCCCTTTTTCCCCCGCTACATGTTCATCCGAGTTGACTTCGACCAAGTTGGCCTGTCAGAGGTGAGGTGGACGCCCGGGCTAACCGACATTGTTAGCTTCGGCGGCGGGCCAACCCGTGTACCACAAGCCATCATCAGGCGATTGAAGAAACGGTTGCACGAACTCAATAGTGGTGGTACTTACAGTCCCTTCAAACACGGGGACAAAGTACGTATCAAGTCAGGACCCCTGCGGGATTTCGAAGCTGTGTTTGACGCGCATCTTTCGTCTGCGGACCGAGTACGCGTATTAGTGAATGTTCTGGGGAACCTGACGCGGACCGAGATTGACGTGGATGCCATCGAGCAGTTGCAGTAGGTTCCAAGTCTGTTAGGTCCGGGCGCACCCTGAACGCATATTGAGGAGATGGCAAGGAGGAATGTACAACTGCCCCCTGTGGGTCCTGAGGACCATTGTGCGCGTCGCCGGCCTGTTCTGGCTGGTCGGTGGTTTGATTGTACCTGCTGCACCGATCTACGGATATCGTGACACCCTGAACCACTCCGCCCGAGGGACCTTGTTCCAGGACCCGTGTCCTGGCAACCTGCTCACAAATCCCAATTTTGAGGGCGGCTCACGCAACACGGAGGGGTTGGGCACGAGCCTGTCCTCATCCGTCGCCCATGGATGGTTCCCCTGGTTTGTTCGCGGGGATCAGCGTTTCAATCGCGAACCCGAGTTCAAGGTCGAAGATGCAACACGTGATCCCCTGCGCTGGCGCGTACACTCCGGCTACTTTTCCCAGAAGTTCTTCACTACTTGGGCTACGCATACCGCCGGCATCTATCAGCGCGTGCCTGTACCCCCAGGCAATGTTGTCACGTTCTCCGCATGGGTTCAAATCTATACTGGCGAGGCAGATGGCTGGGATGGAGAGAAGCATCATTCAGATCCCGACGCACCAGGCAATTATCGTGCGCTCATTGGGATCGATCCCTTCGGTAACACGCCACCTGGCGTCGGAGCACCGCCACCAGATACGGTGATATGGTCGCAGCCAATCATGATGTACGATGTCTGGACACAGTTGAGTGTCGAGGCAGTTGCGCAGGCCGATCATGTCACGGTGTACACCCGGGGTCAGCCCGAGTTCTCGGTCAAACACAACGACTCCTTCTGGGACACGGCGTGTCTCACGGTCGGCGGGGGCGTCTCCGGCGCCTCATTCCCGGCCGATGCCGATGCAGTCGTCGATACAGCAGCGCTGAACCTCCGCGCTGGCCCAGGCACTGAGTACGACGTCATCGACACGCTCCGTCGGGGTGATCCGTTGACCATGGAAGCCCGAGTCGCCGACAGTTCGTGGGTCAGCGTGATCACCGACGCTGGAACCGCCGGTTGGGTCTTCACCGGCCTTGTCTGGCTGGGGATCGACCTGGAGGACGTTCC
>JBHIAO010000754.1:0-2559 GCA_046758565.1 Anaerolineae bacterium | reverse complement strand
GCTCGGTTCCGAGTGTTACGGTTGCCTCTGCCCGGTCCTGAGCAGCCTGTCTCTCCCCGCAGTGCTGATGGACCCAGGCAGCGTAGGACAGGGCATTAGCCAGGCTGAATGGGTGAGACAGATCCCGAGCAAGGGTCAGCGCGTCCCGGCTTCTCTGCAGGGCTTGATCCGGATAGCCAAGCAGCCACAGGGCCCTGGCCGCATGGGTTCGGGAGCACACCCCGGGGTCGTGCCCCCCGTATAGAAAAGCAAGCTGCCCGTGCTGCTGGGGATCGTACAGCGTGAAGCCCTGCTCTGAGTGTGCCTGGGCAGAGGCCAACTCACCGAGGTCGAACGAAATCGCCCACAGCGTGTGGTGGGCCTCAAGTAGGAGAGCGGCGTCTTGTACATGCTGGGCCAAGGAAAGGAGTTGCTCCCCCAGCTCCCGGGCTATCTGCAACTCCCCACGGAAATTGAATAATCGCGATAACCCCCACAACACCGGGAAGAGCTGAGGCGTCTCCCCCAGCCGCCGGCACAGCTCTCGTGCCTGGGTGTAGGTTTCTTCCACTTCCGGGGCTGAATAACCCCTAGCAGCGATCAATGCGGGGCCGAGATCAATCCGGATAGCGATGGCTTGCTCGATCGTTTCGCGACTTTCAGGAAGATGCCCCAAGGCGGCCAGCGCCTGCTCAAAGTGCACCAGCGCCTCCCGGTAGGCCGAGCGGGCCACCGTCTTAGTCCCGGCCTGATGGAGGTAGCCCGCAGCCTTTGCCCATACCTCACCCCGGAACGCGTGGTGGGCGAGCCGGTCAACTTGTTCGGCCAGCCGCTCACCGTAGAGCCCCTCGATGGCTTCCAGGACCTTACCATGAAGGGTACGCCGCCGCTCCACCAGAAGGGAGTTGTACGCTACCTGATACGTCAAGCCGTGCTTGAATGTATATTCGAGATCGGGGAAAAGGCTAGTCTCGTAGAGGAACTCGTCGGCCTGAAGGCGACTGAGACCGCGGCGGATCTCTTCCTCTGGCATCTCAACGATAGCCTGAAGCAAGGTGAAGGGTACGTTCTCGCCGATCACGGATGCTGACTGCAGGAGGCGCTTGTCCTCGGGAGGCAGCCGATCAATCCGAGCGGCCAGGACCGCCTGCACCGTGGGCGGTACCTGAATACTTTCAATAGACCTCGCGAGCCGATAAGCGCCCCGCTCACCAACTAGGGCTTTCATCTCGACCAGAGTGCGGACGCTCTCCTCCAGGAAGAAAGGATTTCCCTCGGTCCGGCCAATCAAGAGTTGCCTGAGCGGCTGAAGCCTAGCGTCGGCCCCCAGAAGGTCTTGGAGGAGTTCTTCGGCGCTCTCGGCCGTGAGCGGATCGATCCGAAGCTGAATGTAATAGGTCTTCGACCCCCAACCGTGCTGATACTCGGGGCGGTAGTTGACCAGCAGGAGAAGCCGGGCAGTGGGGAGGCTTTCGATCAGGCTGTCCAGCAACGCCTGCGTCTCGGAATCAATCCAGTGAAGGTCCTCGAAGACCAGGCAGACGGGCTGTACCTGACTTTCCCGGAGGAGCAGCCGCTTGACCGCGTCTAATGTTCGCTGACGGCGCTGGAGGGGATCGAGGGCTAGCCACTGAGCATCCTCAACCGGTACATCCAGGAGCGTGAGGACGGCGAGCAGCATCGGCATCAGGGCCTGGTCGAGCGTCACCAGTTTGCCGCTGACCTTCTCCCGGATCTTCCGGGCATCGTCGCGGGTCTCGATCTGGAAATAGGACTTCATCAGATCGATGACGGGAAGATAGGGTGTGGCCTTGCCATAAGAGGCCGACCGCGATTCCAGGATCAGCCAATCCTTCGTGCGATGGGAATGAGTAAACTCGTAGAAGAGACGGGATTTGCCCACGCCAGGTTCGCCTACAACAGCGACGACCTGTCCGCGACCATCCCGAGCTTGCTGAAGGGCATGCCGAAGCTGCTCCACCTCCGCGTCACGCCCGACAAACCGGCTGAATCCCCGCATGGCGGCCGCTTGCAGTCGCGTGCGCACAGAGCCTCCGCCCTTGGCCTCATACACCTCCACCGGCTCGAGTAACCCTTTCACAGGAATCGGACCAAGCGGCTTCACCTCCACATATCCTTCGGCTAACCGCAGTGTCTCGGCCGTGAGCCGGATGCTGCCCGGTATCGCAAGCTGCTCCATCCTTGCCGCCAGATGCGTGGTTTGGCCCACAGCCGTGTAGTCCATGTGGAGATCACTCCCAATGGACCGCACAACCACCTCCCCGGAGTTCAGGCCGATTCGAATCTGAATCGGGATACCCTCGGTGCGCTGGAGTCCTTCAGCGTACCGCTTTACCGACTCCTGCATCCTGAGCGCTGCGTAGCATGCCCGCACGGCGTGGTCCTCATGGGCCAACGGCGCCCCGAACAGCGCCATGATCCCGTCGCCCATCACCTGGTTCACCGTCCCCTCGTAGCGGTGGACGGCCTCCATCATGTGTTCCAGCACTGGGTCAAGAAGCCTCCGCGCCTCCTCGGGGTCACGGTCGGCCAGCAACTCCATGGACCCCTTGAGGTCAG
>JBHIAO010000753.1:0-2565 GCA_046758565.1 Anaerolineae bacterium | reverse complement strand
CGTAGAGAGGTCGGATGGGCAAGTCGCTCTTCAGGTTGCGCATCCGCCGCTCCACCCCAGCATGGGCCTTGTAGGTGCGCAGCATCCAGTCCATGTAGTCGTGTTGCGACTGCCCCGGGGCCGGAGGACAGTTACTGACCAACACCCACTTGCCGTCCAGACGGGCCGCTTGGGCCATCGCCGGCTCGTCCCGCCGGTAGCTGAGGGTCATCTGTCCGTCGTGTTGTCCGAAGGTATAACGCACACAGGCGCTGACTGCCCGGTACTGCTTTTCCAACGCCTGCAGATGCTCGGCCACCCACTTCGGATCACCGTAGTAGCGCCCTTTGTTCAGATGCGCGATGCAATAGTCCAACTCGGCCTCGTAGGCTTCTATCAGCCGCTGCCGCCGCGCGGCATCCCGCTTCCGTTTTTCCTCGTCTAGGATCACCGCCGCCCGCACCCAGAAGCGCACCTCTCGATGCTGCGGCGGCCGTCCGCGCCGACGCTGGCGCTGGCGCAGTCGCTCTCTAGTGGCCTCAGAGAGGGGCTCCTTCACCTTGAACCAGAAACGACGAAAGACGGCCCGGTAGAGACGCCCGGCCTGGTCACTGTAGGGCAAGCGCTTGAACGCGGCCTCAGGGATGCGCGCGCGGTGGTGTTGAGGGCGATCACAACCCTTCGGCAGGCTCAGGGCTGGCTCTGGGGCTGGCCGGGGCGGTGATCGCGCGAGTAGCCGAAATCCACCATCTCGCTTTTCTTGTATGCCCCGCGGAAGAAGACCGAGGTCAAGTCATAGTGGATGGTGTCTACTCGCAGCCCGAAGCGTTCCACGGCGTTGAGGGTTACGTCGGTGGCGATAGCTTCCCAGTGCGCACTGACGGCCGCCAGGGTATCGGCCAGGCGATACGCGTTCAACTGCCCGACATCGGGGATGCCCAGCAGCAGGTCCAGCCCCACCTTGCCCGCCCATTCCCCCACGTGATGCAGGGACAGCGGAAAGAGCAGCCGGTTGATCACCAGCACCACAAAGACCGTCCCTTCGGAGAGCGCCCCCTCACGCTGGCAGTAACGGCTCACCACCTCGGCCAGCCCCAGGCGCTCCAGGTAGCTCAGCACCAGGTGGACACCCCCCAGGCTGTAAGTCACCTTCCCTTCGGCGTGTTCCTTCACCACCAGCACCCGGGCCACGTCCCCGGGATAGGGCTGGGTGAGGCTCTCGATCATCTCGGCGTCGGGGACCGCTACTTCCGGCAACGAGGACAGGTCATGCCGCCAGCACAACAGCCGCTCCACCACACCCAGGGGCGCACATACCACCGGCCCACGCCAACCACTCATCTCCCACAGCGTCGGCTTGCTCCGCTTGGGGCGGGGGGCCGGACGGCTGTGCGCTGCCAGGGGCGCCAACCGCTCCTCCATCTTCTTCAGGTCGCCCCGGAAGCGATAGCGGCCGCACACCCAGCCGGGGTTCAGAGCGCTCAACGGCAGGGCACACAACAAGGTCTGATTGGGGCGGTAGAAGTAGACTACAGCACTCCCCAACTCAGGGGCCGTGACGTGAAGCACCAGGGCTTCCTCATCCCGGGAGACGAACTGCACCGTGTCCTGGAAGACCGTGAAATACTCCAGCTTCAGCGTGTTGGGTGGGGCCAGCGAGGACGGTGCCACGTCACCTGGGATGACGTCGGGGCTGCGATCATTGATGATCACGTGGATGCTGACGTGCCCGTTGGCAGTTCGGTAGACGCCGGGAAGCCCAACCTGGGCTTCCCCCCACAGCGAATCTGTAGTAGAATCCATGTGCAATCGCTCCTTCGGCAAACGGGAGACCGGTTTCCTCCCACAATTCTGCCACATGGGGGAGATTGCTGTCTAGTTGTCAAGGTGCTTGCCTGGCTCTCTTCCAATGGGTGAGAGCGCGGCGCTACGTGCAGTTTATGTTATGCCGAAAATAGGTTCTATATAGGGTTGCATGTTTGTGCGCTGCAGATTCGAGCTGCGCCGGAGGGTGTTTGAACACAGCCCACACCACATCCCAGCCAGCACGCCCCAGACTGCGACCTGCTGTCGTCCAGTGGATCATCACACCTCTCAGACACCTTTCACAGTGCGACCCGCTTGAAGACGAACTGAATACCTTCACCACGATTCCCGAAAGGGCTTACCCACCGCGAGATGGGGGCGCAAAGCCGTGGGTCTGCTCAAGTTCGATTCCCTCCGTGTGACCGCAAGCAGCACACCATGGATATCTCGAGCTGGCAGATAGCCTGGCTGCCGAAGGATTCGATATCGGCAGCCTTTCTGTTTGCGCCACGGCTGCGCGGTGTATCACCACCACCTTTTGAAGGGGAACGTCTGTCCCGTGCTGGCTGGGGGGCCAGGCGGGATCAAGGAGGAGGAAACCCATGTCACAGATCAGGGTCTAGCCATCGCCGTGGACGGGGATGGCAATGCCTACGTGACGGGTCGGACCGCATCGACCAACTTTCCCGGGGCGAGCAACTATGGCGGTGGCAGCTTCGACGCCTTCGTGACGAAGTTGAACGCCACCGGCAGCTCGCTTGTCTACTCCACCTACCTGGG
>JBHIAO010000752.1:0-2588 GCA_046758565.1 Anaerolineae bacterium | reverse complement strand
AGAGCCTGATGCCGCCTGGGAAGGCTGCGACGACCGGGGACGGCTCCCCGACGGACTCGGACCGTTCAGCAGCCGCCGTCGAGTTGCAGGCGCTGCGGGAGACTGTGCGCCAGGTTGGAGAACAGGCGCGGCGGGTGACGATGGGCGCGATGCCCCTGGACTTCCAGGAGGTCGGGCTGCGGGAGGCGCTGCAGGAGGCGGTGGAGCGGTTCCGGCGGATGGCACCAGAGGTGGAAGCGCGCCTGGAGATCGGACCGTTCGACGTCGAGCCGCCGCCGGCGGTGCGGGAGGCCGCCTACTGGATCGCCGTGTCAGCCCTGAACAACTGCCGGGAGCACGCTCGGGCGTCGGAGGTGCGGGTGTTTGTCTCGGCCGAGGGAAGCCAGGTCCAGATGACGATCCGAGACAACGGCGTAGGTTTTCAAGAAGCGGGGGAGCTGGGGAGTGACTCACCACCCCTGCACCCCCGCCCCCCTGCCCCCCTGCACAGATTGGGGCTGCGCAACATGCGGGCGCGCGCCACGGAGGTGGGGGCTGACCTCCAGATCGAAAGTGGTTCCTGGGGGACAGCCGTTCACTTCAGCGTGGCCTTACCGAAGGAGCAGCCAATCCGGATGCTGGTGGTGGAGGACAGCGAGGCGTTTGTGGCCGGCCTGCGTACGGCGCTGGCAAAGTGGGCGCACGAGATAGAGATCGTGGGTGTGGCGGCGAGTGCCGACCAGGCTCTGGCGCTGGCAGAGACGTTGTGGCCGGACATCGTGCTGCTGGACCTGCGCATTGGCGAAAGCCTGGAGACAGAAGAGACGGATGCCCGGCATGGCCTGCGGGCACTGCTGGGACTGGAGCGGATGCCCCAGGTCCGTACCGTGGTCATGAGTTTCATCCGCGATCCAGCCTGGCTGCGAGCGGTTGCCCAGACAGGCGCCTGGGCGTTCTGGAACAAAGATGAAGACGTGGCCACGCTGGTGGGGCTGCTGCGCCGGTGGCCGCCGGCGAGCGTGTACTGATGCCCGAGGAATGGACCGAGGCAGAGAACGAGCGGGTGCCGGTGCAGTTGACCCCCCGGGAGTGGGAGGTGCTGCTCTGTCTGGACCAGGGTCTGTCGAATCGGGAGATCGCCGGCCGACTGGAGATCAGCGTGCGGACGGTGGAGAGGCACGCGGGGAACGTGCGCGCCAAGCTGGGTGTCCGGTCGCGCCTGGAAGCGGTGGCCAGGGCGCGGGCACTGGGTCTGCTGAGTGCCAGCCGCCCAGAGTTCCCCCCGCCGGATGATATGGGTGGGGCGTAGAGGAGCCGAAGGGACAACGCGGACAACGCGATTGCCGGCTCCGCGCCTGTCAGGAAATCCGCGGTTGAGCCCAAAAATGCGCAGTTTTGCGCATGACAGACGGGCAGTTTTCGTGTATACTGGATAGACAAAGCGGGGAAGCAGTTGGCCTGGATGGGCGGACCACGAGCTGTTCAGGCGAGACGCACGGATTCTTCCCAAGCGGCAGCCGTTAGGCGGAACCCCGACCCTCATGGTATAATGTAGCCTATCAGGTGACCGGCACTTACTTTCCAACCCCAACGACAGAGACACCTGCATCATCCTCGAAACGGTCAATTTGACGTCATGCCTGCAAGTGCCGGCCACCTCTGTCCCGTTGCTGGAGGTGCATTATGACGATGGTCGGCAAAACGGGCCAACTTGGCACTATCACCGAGGGCTCCCGTGCCCTGGACCTGTTCACCGACCGGGGCGAGCTCCTGCGCCTCTTCTGCCTCCGGCTGCACGCCGAGCCGCCGGAGGAGCGCATCCTGTTCTTCTACGGCGCCGGCGGCAACGGCAAGTCCCTGCTCCTGCGCTACCTGCGGGAGCGGGTCTGCAAGCGGCTCCGACCCGAGGATTGGGAGTGGGTGCGCGCCATCCCCGACGACGAACGATTCCAGCAGCACATCGAGCAGGCGGCTGACGCCACGCCCGTACCCTGGACCTGGCTGGACTTCGGGGCACCGTCCCAGGGGGAGAGCCGGCCCCGCGAGCCCTTCTACGCCCTGCTCATGCTGCACCGCCAACTGGTAACTCATAACCTGCGCTTCCCCCTCTACGACTTCGCCGTCCTGTGGTACCTGCACAAGACCGAAGGCCTGACCCCCGAGCGGCTGCAAAGCCTCTTCCCTGCCGAGACGCTGGACCTGGTGGATGCTCTGACCCAGATCATCACCGGCGTGGGCTGGGTGGGGGTGGGCAAGGCGGTCCTCAGCCTGTTCGACAGGCACCTGGGGGAACGGTTCACGCTGTATCAGCACCGCCGCCGGCTGCGTCCCGAGGACGTGCAGGCCATCCAGCGTCTGGAGCCCGAGCCGGAGCTGCGGGACGCCCTGCCCGACCTCTTCGCCCGCGACCTGAACACCGCCATGCGCCTCCCCGGCGCTCCCCGCCGGCTGGTCCTGTTCTTCGACACCCACGAGGCGCTGTGGGGCGAGGAGCGCCACCTGTCGGACCATGCCTTCTTCGCCCGGGACGAATGGCTGCGCCGGCTGCTGGGTCACCTGGAGCTGGAAACGGGGATCGTGCCGGTGGTGGCCGGCCGCGACCGCCCCCG
>JBHIAO010000751.1:0-2590 GCA_046758565.1 Anaerolineae bacterium | reverse complement strand
ATATCTGGAGGGCAAGGGCACTGTCTTGGATCCTTTTGCCGGCGTGGGCACCACTCTGGTAGGAGCGGTTCTGCATGGTCAAGATGCAATCGGGTTTGAAATAAACCAGTATGCTGCCCTGGCCTGTCGAACAAAGCTCAACGCCCATAAGATTGATGCCGAAGCGCTGCGCGATGAGGTTCTCAGATTTTGCAGCTTCTACAAAGAGAAGATCGCCTCAGATTACACCCCGGAAAGCACGCCTCCCAAAGGGTTTAAGACTCGGTCAGAATTTTTCAGCCCTGGAGTGTTGCGCAAGGTTTTGATCCTGCAGGATTTTGTCGACACCATTGAACAGCCTGATTTGCGGGACCTGTTTCGGTTGGCCTTTGCATCAACGATGGTGCGCTATTCGAACTATTCTTATGAGCCGAGTCTAAGTACGCGGGCAAGCGCCGGGAAAGAAGACATCCAGGATTTTCCGGTGGCCCAGACGATTCTGGATAAGCTCACGGAAATGGTCCAGGACATTACCTGGTTTCGGGACGCCCTGCCAAATGGGCAGCCGCCGAGCACGAAAGTGATCACTGATTCTTTCTTCAAATATCAGGCCTATCTAGCTCCGCAATCTATCGACTTGATCATCACATCACCGCCCTATCTGAATAATTATCACTATAATCGAAACACTCGGCCACAACTATATTGGTTGGGGTATGCTGAGTCCCCTAAAGATCTGAAACCTCTCGAAGAGTCAAACTTTGGCAAGTATTGGCAAACTGTCCGTGCGCAGCAGTGTGTGGACCTGGACTTCGCTTTGCCAGACACTGACCTCGCAGAACGATTGGAGGTCATTAGACAGCTCAACCCTGAGAAAGGCGTCTATGGCGGTAATGGATGGGCAAACTACGCTGCCTCATACTTTAACGATTGCTTCAAGTTTGCGATGGGTATCAACTATGCTCTCAAACCAGGTGGCACGGCGCTGGTTGTCATTGGAAATAGCATATTGCAAGGTGTCTTGATTCCCACCGACCAGTACTTTGGCAAGATTGCCGAGTCCGTTGGCCTTGAACTGGTTAGGATTGAAATACCACGCGCAACCAGAGTTGGGAATAGCATCATTCAGTCAGACGTTCGTGTAACGAAAGCTCAAGATTCACATCGACTGTATGAGGCCGTCGTGGAACTAAGGAAGAGGTGATTGCGGCAGAGATCGCCGAACTTTCTCGATCACTTTCTCGATGTCTAGTGACTCTCCGGTCAACCGCTCTGCCCATGGTCTGCCAGGGTGCAGGATGTCCCACTCCGATCGTGCTTGATTATGCCGCCCGGCTCCAGGGTCGTGATTGCCGAAGCCGGCTACGACTGTGTTCCAAAGTGGTCTATGTCTCCTAATCAACTCAGCCTCGACTGGCACGAGCAGGTCACTATCAACCCCGGTGAGAATCATGAAGCGGCATTGGAAATCCTCGACGTGCAAGTTGGTTACTTGCTGGATACTCCGTGCATGCGCCGGAGTATTGTTGAAAAACCCGATTGCGTCATCCACCACGTTTTGGAACTCGGGTGAGTGGAATGTGTGTAGCTGGTAATCTATCGGTTCCACCATCACCTATCCTCTGCATTGGTCTTTACTGAGTTACACCACGTTGTACTCTGACACGTCCTTCCCTGTTTCGAAGCGGTTCCACCGCAGGAGGTCGATGTTGACCGTGTGGGCGCGGCCATCCAGGATTTCTTCGGCCATGAGGAGGCCGCAGATGGGACCCTGCATGAAGCCGTGGCCACTGAAGCCGGTGCACGCGATAAGGCCCTCAGCGTGGGGTAGCCGGCCAAGAATCGGCTGATCGTCGGGCGTTACCTCGTACAGGCCGGCCCACTCCGACAGAATCTCGGCCTCGGCCAACAGGGGCAGTCGCTGGATGGCGTGCTCAAAGTGCACCAGGCGCCAGGCTTCGTCCACGCTGATGTCAAAGCCCGGCTCCTGATCGGGGTTGGACATGCCGGTCAGGATGCCGCCACCCTCGTAGTGAAAGTACAGGGATCGAGTGAAGTCGATGACGAAGGGGAAGTCGCGGGTGATGCCTTCAATGGGTCGCGTAGTGGCAATCTGCCGGCGAATTGGCTGCACCGACAGGTCGATGCCGGCCAGCTTCCCAACCTCCCCCGACCAGGGGCCGGCGGCGATTACCACGGTCGCGGTCGCGATTTCGCCGTGGGGCGTGCTGACGCCACGCACACGACCCGATTCGATGCGGATGTCGGTGGCCGGCATGTCCGTCAGCAGCGTGGCCCCGAGGCGTCGGGCCTGTTTCACGTAGCCCTGGACGACGCCGGCCGGATCTGCCAGCCCGTCCCGGTCGTAGAACGTGCCACCGATGATGCCGTCCAGATTGACCTGGGGTGCCAGCCGGGCGATGTCGTCCACGTCCAGCAGTTGGGTCTCGACGCAGTGCTGATGCTGGAGTTCCACGTTGCGGCGGAAGGCCGCCATATCCGCTTCGTTGTCCAGCAGGAACAGGTAGCCGCAGAAGTTCAGATCGACTTCCTGGTCCATCTCCTCGGGGAAGCGCTCCAGCATCGCGATGCTGCGCTTCGACAGCTCGAT
>JBHIAO010000750.1:0-2600 GCA_046758565.1 Anaerolineae bacterium | reverse complement strand
TGCTCCGGGGTGACAAAGTCCGGTTCGCCGATGCCGAGGGAGATAACCTCCGGCATCGTGGCCAGAATGTCGAAGAATCTACGGATTCCCGAGGGCGGTGTCTCACGTACCCGGCGCGCTAAGCGCTCGCGAACGTCCTGGCCTGGGCTCCGTCGAAAGGATGGACGATCCTTGAGATGACTTTGGACTGTGTGTATACTCACTCTAAGAGCTCCTTCAAAGAATGATAGGATAGGTTGAAACTTGCCGCTACAGCCTCGTGCGTGACGTGACCCTGGTAGGTATTAACGCCACGCGCCAGGGCACGGTTGCGGCTGACAGCACCGTGAAAGCCCTCATCGGCCAGCAACACGGCATACGGCAGTGTTGCGTTGGACAACGCATACGTCGATGTCCTGGGAACGGCCCCCGGCATGTTCGTAACGCCGTAGTGGATCACACCATCCACGACGCAGACTGGATCGCTATGCGTGGTAGGCCGGCTGGTCTCGATACACCCCCCTTGGTCGATGGCGACGTCTACAATGACGCTGCCAGGATGCATCGTCCTGATCATCTCCCGCGTGACGAGATGCGGGGCTCTTGCACCGGGAATCAACACGGCACCGATCAGCAAATCAGCACGCTGGACGCTGAGGGCGATGTTACGCGGATTGGAACTCAACGTCGTCAGATTCCCACTCAGAATCTCGCTCAGATAGCGCAGGCGCCCCAGGTCCCGATCGATGATGATGACGTGGGCACCCAGGCCCAAGGCCATCTGAGCAGCATTCGTCCCCACGGTGCCACCGCCAATGACGACAACGTCACATGGTCGAACTCCTGGCACACCGCCGAGCAGCTTCCCGCGGCCGCCATTCATTCTCTCCAGGTAGTGGGCGCCGACCTGTATCGCCATGCGGCCGGCAACCTCGCTCATAGGAGTCAGCAATGGCAGGTGGCCATTGTCCAGCGCCACCGTCTCATACGCGATGCCGGTAACGCCCGCATCCAACAGTCGCCGTGTCAGTTCCTCGTCGGCGGCGAGGTGGAGGTATGTGAAGAGCACCAAGCCTTCACGTAAGAACTCGTATTCTGTGGACACCGGCTCCTTCACCTTGAAGACCATCTCGGCCTCATGCCACACACCGGCCGCGTCGGGGATGATGTTGGCACCACATGCGCGATACTCTTCGTCTGAGAACCCGCTGCCATCGCCGGCACCGGATTGCACCAATACGCGATGGCCGTGCTGGGTCAGCATCTCGACGCCGCCAGGCGTTACCGACACTCGGTACTCGTTGTCCTTCACCTCCGCGGGTACACCTACGATCATCGTCTCTTCCTCCAGGTAGCTGCGTTAGCCACACCTATCTTCTTTGATATCGGCACGACGGATGTGCCACGTGTCTCGTACCTCGTCGTACATCAACTCCCAGCCTTCAACCGGGCGACTCTCACCGCCAAGTGCCGGCTCCGGGCTCCCGGATCCTCCAGCGGTCGTGACCACAAATCCCACTCCTCGGGGTGTCCACCAGCGGCGCTCAACGGACAGCACCTCGTAGCGCCGGCCCTGCCAGGTGAAGGCTCGCGGACGCTCCCCATACCGGTACCCCGAGTAAGCTTCGACGGTAACGTCAGTCTGCATCACTGTTGAAGTCAACACTGGCGGAATCGCCAACGTTCAGCCGGCGAAACCGCCCCTTCACAAAGGCTTCTTTGCCAATAAGGGACTGGTCCAACATCGTATCGACAATGATAGAGCCTTCATCGATGATGGAATCCCGTATGATCGAGTCCTCGATCCGGCAGCCGGCAGCCACCGTGGTGTATGGCCCGATAACCGAATTCTTGATCTCCGCCGTCGGATGGATATGGACCGGCGGAATCGTCACGGCGTTCATCGACTCAAATCGTAGCTCACCGGACTGCCCGTTCTCGAGAAGATAGCGGTTCGTCTGCAGAACCGCTTCCGGCGTCCCACAATCCTCCCAGACGTCGACGGTGGGCGCCATCAGCCGGCCCCCCTGATCGATCATCAGTTGTAGTGCATCGGCGAGATAGTATTCCCCCTTGGTCTGGATGTCGCGCTCGATGAGCGCGTCGATGCACTCAAACATCAAGCCCGAATCTTTCAGATAGTAGATGCCAATTACGGCCAGATTTGAAATTGGCTCGTCAGGCTTCTCGACGAAGCGCGTGATGTAGCCGTCTGCGTCCAGGGTGACGACACCGAACCGCCGCGGATCCTCGACCCCCTTGACGAAAATGGCGCCATCGGCATCGAGATCGGCCAGCATGTTGAGATTCGCATCAGCGATGGTGTCAACAAAGATGATCAAAACCGGGCCATCGACGTATTCTTTGGCCAGGCCAATAGCGTGTGCCTGGCCCTTTAGCTCCTTCTGCTCGACGTAACGTGCCGAGAAATCGTAGTTGTTCTGAACGTATTCTTCAATCTGTTCGCCCAGATAGCCGACGATGAAGATGATCTCGTCGGGTCGAAGGTTCCCCAGCGTGTCCAGGACGTGCCCCAGCACGGGTTTGCCGGCCACCGTCACCAGGGGCTTCGGCTTGGTATGGGTATGGGGCCGCAACCGCGTCCCGCGGCCGGCCACTGG
>JBHIAO010000749.1:0-2605 GCA_046758565.1 Anaerolineae bacterium | reverse complement strand
AGTAATGGCGGAATGAATAAAAAGGAATTGAAGGAATCCCTATTCAATGCGGCCTGTACCCCAATTGAGCATTTCTCTCACGATAACGTGGAGAAGGTATTGAAGAAGCGGCGACCTCACTTATTTGAAAAGGGCGTGCCAACTTGCATTCGCCCACTTGACCGACCTGAGGATCTGATCGTGCTCGTCGTCGGGGGTCCCGGTAAACATTCCATGTTCGTCCCAACATTTGGCGTCAACCGCAGTGTGACCAAGGTAATTTCTTGATCTCGGTAGCAAAGGATTGGCACCCTTGAGGTCCCATGTCGGATCGTTCCGTAGTTGGGCAATCGGTATATCGGAGAGACGCAACGCAGAAGGTGACCGGCCAAGTTCTCCATGTCGGCAATATCGAAATGCCCGGTCTCCTTCACGTCGCCGTGCTGCGGAGCCCTTATCCCCATGCCCGTATAGCCCGAATTGAGAAATCCAGGGCGGAGGCCTTAGATGGGGTGGTTGCGGTGTTAACCGGCGCCGACATTGCGGCTATGCCCGGCATCGACCCCTATTTTGGTCCGGCGTTTCGGGACCAGCCCATCCTTGCAATCGATCGGGTCCTGCACGTTGGAGATCCAGTTGTGGCCGTTGCCGCAGAGGACCGACGCCTGGCAGAGGATGCCATCCAACTCGTTGAGGTCGATTACGAGTCCCTTCCGGCCGTCTTCGATGTCCTTGAAGCCACAAACCCCGGCACACCCCTCGTCCACGAAGAGCTCAGGCCGGCTCGAACGTTTGCCGATCTCGCCCATGTAGAGGCGAGGCAGAAGTCGAACATCTGCTACCACTACAAACTGCGAACGGGGAATGTGCAGAAGGCCTTTGCAGAGGCAGATCATATCTTTGAAGACACCTTCAGCTCACCACCCGCTCAACACGTACCCCTGGAGACCCATGTGACCCTTGCCTATCTGGATGAGAACCAAAGGGTCAACGTCTGGTCAGCGACCCAGACCCCGTCCTTTGTACGGACGGAGCTGGCCAGCATTTTCGCCTTACCCATGAATCGCATCCGGGTGCGGGTCCCCTATCTTGGGGGTGGTTTCGGCGCCAAGGTCTATGTGAAACTGGAGCCGCTTGTTACCTCGCTGGCCCTGATCACGCGCCGACCAGTGCGCTATGCCTTGACGCGGGAGGAGGAGTTCCAGACCATCACGAAACATGGGGTCATCGTCAAACTCAGGACAGCCGTTAAGGAAGGTGCTATCAGCGCACGTTACTGTGAAGCCTTCTTTGACACGGGGGCTTATGCCGAGATCGGTCCCAGGATAGTCCACAAATCCGGCTACACCTCGGCCGGTCCCTACCGGATCCCCAATGTGTGGATTGACTGCTACTGCGTTTACACCAACAAACCACCGGCAGGGGCGTTCCGTGGTTTCGGAGTCTCACAAGTCGTGTGGGCGTATGATTCACAGATGGACATTATCGCTCGCACCCTGGGTGTCGATCCAGTTGAATTCCGGTTGCGCCACACCCTGGACGAAGGCGAGCCAATTGCAACAGGGACACCTGTACGCTCCTTCGGCCTGAAAGAATCGATCAGGAAGGCGGCCGAGGCCATCGAGTGGTCCAAACCAAGACCGCCGAAGAGGGGAACAAAACTCCGAGGCAGGGGGATTGCAGCCGGCGTGAAAGCCGTGCTTACACCGTCAATCTCGGGAGCCATCGTCATCATGAATGCGGACGGGAGCACCAACGTTCTAAGCAGCACCGTAGAGATGGGCCAAGGCTCAGAGACGATGATGGGCCAGATCGTGGCCGAAGAGCTGGGAATAAACTTCGACCAGGTCCGTATTGTCCAGCCGGACACAGATACTACGCCCTACGACACCATCACGGCGGGGAGTCGGTCAACGTATCATATGGGCAATGCGGTGCGCATGGCAGCATCCAAGATCAAGGCGGAACTCTTCTCTGCGGTGGCGGGAAAGCTCGAAGTTAGCACGGAGGACCTGGTCGCCCGGGATGGCCGAATCTCCGTGCGTGGGACAAGAGAGCGGGGGATGACGATCAGCGAGGCCTTCCATGCAAAGTTTGGCAGTCTCGGAACCACGATCACGGGAGAGGCCATCTGCCAGACTACCGCGGCTCCCATGGATCCCGAGACAGGTCAGTCGGAAAAGTGCACCGAGTATTGGTTCCCCTCGGCGAGCGCAGCCGAGGTAGAAGTGGACACCGAAACCGGACAGGTCAGCGTCGTGAAATTCATCAGCGTGGGGGATACCGGGACCGCCATCAACCCCAAGCACTGCGAGCAGCAGCTTTTGGGGTCGGCAACCGCTCATCTGGGCCAGACACTGTTCGAAGAGATGGGATTCGAGGAGGGTCAGCTCCTCAACGGCTCACTGCTCGACTATCAGATCGCAACAATGAAGGACCTGCCTCAAACGTTTGAACCGATCGTAGTGGAGGTGCCTCATGAAAGTGGTCCCTTCGGGGCAAAGGGTGTAGGTGAGACCGGGGCGCTTACCGTTTCGGCTGCCATTGCCAACGCCATCGAGGATGCGACCGGTATAAGGGTCCACGATTTGCCGATCACACCGGAGAAAATCCTGCGCCGGCTGGC
>JBHIAO010000748.1:0-2610 GCA_046758565.1 Anaerolineae bacterium | reverse complement strand
ACGCTGTCTTTGTTCAGGGGAAAGTTGCAGGTAACACAGCGTTTTTCGCAAGCCTTCAAGCAATGAGACGGGTTCTTGGAGCCCTAGGTAGTGTTTCATTTTGTCTGTGGCGAAGGAGCGAGAATTTTCTGCTGTCACCCTGCGCTTAACACTGATCGGAGAGGAGAATCCGCCTTCGGCGCTGATCTGCTTAAGGTGATCGGCAAGAACGGTTTCCGGCACCGAGGCCGGACTTGCAATGTTGATGATCGGCGGGACAGCCAACAAATAGGCTGTTGCTGCAGCAAGCAGTGCTCGCAGAACATCACCCATATAGATAAAACTGACGAGCTCGCGCGGGCCAAAGTCGATCGTTACTTTCTCGTTGCGAAGCAGTGCCGCGAGGCAGCTTGGGATAATGCCGCGAGATTCGTGTCCCGGCCCGTAGACATCGCTCAGTCGGAGAACGATTCCTTCGCGCATCCGTGCAATCCATGGTTCTCCCAAGAACTTGGAGAGGGCGTAGGTGCTTTCGTTCTCCGGAGGCGGGAAGTTCTCAAGAAACCGGCTTATCTCTTGTGCCGGATCACGTATCCTTCCTGCCATCCATTCGGTGGTTATCTGCGCGAAAAATGCTTCAGCCCCTTCGGTCCATTGCCGTGTTGCCAAACGGCTCGGAAGCCGTTCTTCTTCCCTGAAAACACCCCGCGTGTGCCCACTTAGTTCATACACCGAAACCGATGAAGTGAAGACCACGGGCTTTTGGTGTTTTTGGGCAAGCCAGGCGATATTCGCTGCCCCGACACTGTTAGTAGCGAAGAAGGATATCTGTTCTTTTCGGTCTTGTGGCTCCATTTGAGGATTTCGTGCCGCAAGGTGTAAAACTACATCGCTTTCAGCAATAAGTTTCTCCAGGGCCCCTTGATCGAACAAATCCCCAAAGACCGTCTGGATAGTGGGGCCTGCAAAACGAGGTTGTCGACGCACTAGGGCCAGGACTCTGATGTGAGGCTTTGTGGCAAGATGTCTTACCAAGGTATCTCCAATAGCGCCCGTGGCACCCGTTACCCCAAGAACGAGCGGTTTTTCGGACATTTCTGCCTTCCTGTATTCCTTTCTTTAGGCGTCTCCATGTGGGGTGCGAGGAATTTCCACGACTGACCCGGTCCGTGCAGCGCACTCTGCGGCCTCAATGATTGCGATAACATGACAGGCATGCTCGGCGCTTGCTTGAGGGGGACGAGCGTTCAACACGGCGTCAACGAAATCGAGAAGATCTCGGGCAACATGCGCTTCTTCCAGCGCCTCATGTCTTTGGTCAAGGCCCGTACCGAACTCCTGGGGTTCTACGTTGGTTTCGCCCATACGGGACATCATGAGTTCATAGCGGGAGGTTTTGCCAGGAAGACGCCGGATATCGAGCGCTCCTTCTGATCCCGAAATTGCAAGCCCCCAGCTGCGAATTGGCGGGTCTGCCGAGAAGGTTGTGCAGACAGTTGCGAGGCGATGCTGCTCAAGTTCCAGGATGAGTGCAATATTGTCATCAACTTCAACCGGAATGCTCTTGTTGTTCCAGCTGCGCTCCGGCATTGGGCGATTAGCAAAAGAGAGCACTTTGCGCGCCCGCCCGAGTATGCCGGTGATGGCATGGAGAGAATAGACTCCCATGTCTCTGAGTGGTCCACTGCCTGCTCGATAGTACCAGGTGGGGTCTACATTTGCGTCCGCTTGCTTTGCATGTTTGCGGAGCGCCTCGTGCTCATGCCCGGGCGCCATATTGATGCCGAAGGCCGTGTAGATTATTCCCAGTGCCCCGGCGGTTACGAGTTCGCGTGCACGCCAGTATGCCGGAAGCAGCATCTGGCCGGGTGAGGCGGCAAGGACGAGCCCCTGCTCCTTTGCGATACGGATGAGTTCTTCTGCTTCCTTCACGGTTTGGGTCATGGTCTTCTGGACATACACATGACGTCCTTGCAAGAGCGCTGAGCGTGCCTGCTCGTAGTGCAGCGGGATCGGTGTTGCGATGGCGATCGCCTCTGCTTCAGAGGTGTGGAGCAGTTCTTCTACGTTCGTGAAGGTTTTGGGGACAGCAAATTTTTCGGCAAGCATTTCCAGGCGTGCTTCTGACATATCGCACAGTGCTGAAACCTGGACCCGATCGCGCTCTAGCAAAAGATGCGGGAGCAGGCCTCGCTCGCAAATACTGCCGCAGCCGACAATAGCAAGACGCAGGCGACTCACTCCTCCAACCTCTTTGCAGGGTCTCTTTCCTGTACAGAATGCAGATGCAACCAGCATAGCACGTCCTGCTCTAAAGACGGGCGAAAGCCTGTGCTACAATGGCCCTCGTGAAGCTGGTCATCGTCGATTACGGGGCGGGGAACCTGCGCAGCGTGGTGCGGGCGGTATCCCAGGTGGGAGGCGAGGCCACGGTCTCTTCGCGACCCCAGGACGTGGCCGCCGCTGACGCCGTCATCATGCCCGGCGTGGGCGCCGCCGCCGACACGATGCGCAACCTGCACCAGCGCGGCCTGGTCCAGCCCCTGCTCGACTTCATCGCCAGCGGGCGCCCCTTTCTGGGGGTGTGCATGGGCCAGCAGGCGCTGTTCGAGGTGAGCGAGGAGGGCGGCG
>JBHIAO010000747.1:0-2619 GCA_046758565.1 Anaerolineae bacterium | reverse complement strand
CGGGAAACGCCCGGACCTTTCCTGATCGACTTCGCTGTAGAGCCGGCGGATATCGTGTACCCCATGGTGCCGGCTGGCGCCGATCTGGATAAGATGATCCGGCGACCCCTGCCGGAACGCATCGCCGCGCTCCGAGCCGAGTGGACCCCGCAGCCCGATCCTGAGTCGCAAGAGACATGATCTAGCTGATGGCTGATAGCTGATGGCCGATGGCTGATGGCCGATGGCTGATCGCAACGTACCATCTGCCATCTGCTATCCGCTATCTGCCAAAGGAGGGAACTGAAATGACTCAAGAACACACGCTCGTAGCATTGGTCGAAGACAAGCCCGGCGTTCTGAATCGTGTGGCCAGTCTGTTCCGGCGCCGGAACTTCAACATAGACAGCCTGACGGTTGGACGCACCGATATCCCCGGCGTGTCCCGCATGACCATTGTCGTCGGTGCTGGACCAACGGATGCCTACCTGGTCGAGATGAATCTGAATAAGCTGGTCAACGTGATCGGTGTACGGGATGTCACCCAGGAGCGGTCGGTAACCCGTGACCTGGCGCTCATCAAGGTGAAGGCGGATGCAGGAGCGCGGGCCGAGATTAGTCAGATCGTTGAAATCTTTCGGGCTAAGATCGTGGATGTCAGCCAGTCATCGCTCATCGTGGAGATCACGGGCGACGAAGACAAGATCGACTCCATGATCGATTTGCTCCGGCCTCTTGGAATCATCGAGATGGTGCGCACGGGTAAGGTTGCCATGGTTCGCGGGGACCAAAGCGTGCCACCTATGAACGGCCGGCGGCCGACGCTGAAATCCGTCTCGTAATGAATGGTGACTGCGACAAGAATCTCTCGGGTGAATAGCAAGGCGCAAGGGTAACAGAGCGCGTGAAACGCAAAACGTGAAACGTGAGGAATCCAGGAGGGACCTCATCGATCATACATCACGTTTTACGTTTCACGTTTTACGCTCTGGCTGGCCGCGTTAAGCTCCAATCACCTTCTATCGCTCTTACACAACAACGAACTGGAGGACACACATGGCAAACGTGTACTACGAGAAAGATGCGGACCTGAGCCGGCTGGACAGCAAGACGGTGGCCGTCATCGGGTACGGCAGCCAGGGCCACGCCCACGCGCTGAATCTGCACGACAGTGGCGTTGACGTGGTCGTCGGGCTGTACGAGGGGAGTTCGTCCTGGCCCAAGGCTGAGGCAGATGGCCTTCGGGTGACGACAGTGGCGGATGCGGCTAAGGAAGCCGACGTCGTCATGATATTGATTCCGGATCCGGCCCAGCCGGGGGTGTACAAGGAGGCGATTGAGCCGGGGTTGGAACCGGGCAACACATTGATGTTCGCTCACGGCTTCAACATTCGCTTTGGGCAGATCGTTCCGCCTGAGACCGTCGATGTCAGCATGATTGCCCCCAAGTCGCCCGGCCACCGGCTGCGCGAGCTGTATCAGGTGGGCGAAGGTGTGCCGGCTTTGATGGCCGTGCACCAGGATGCGTCTGGCGAGGCCAAGGCGAACGCGCTGGCCTACGCCGCCGGGCTGGGCTGCGCACGCGCCGGCGTGATCGAGACAACCTTCGCTGAGGAGACGGAAACGGACCTGTTCGGCGAGCAGACCATCCTCTGTGGGGGTGTCTCGGCTCTGATAAAAGCTGCCTTCGAGGAGTTAGTCGCCGCTGGATATCAGCCAGAGATTGCATACTTCGAGGTGGCAAACGAGCTCAAGCTCATTGTAGACCTGATATACGAGGGTGGACTGACCTACATGCGCTATTCTGTGTCCGATACAGCGGAACACGGCGACTACACCGGCGGGCCTAAGATTATCACCGAAGAGACGCGCAAGACCATGAAACAGATGCTCCAGGATATCCAGGATGGCACGTATGCCCAGAGCTGGATCGAGGAGAACAAGGCCGGCCGGCCTAACTTCAATCGCTGGCGTCGCCAGGATATGGATCATCCCATCGAGAAGGTGGGCCGCGAGTTGCGCAGCATGATGACTTGGCTCCCTTCCAAAGAAGTCCCGTGGTATCAGGCCGACTGGTATAAGCAGGGGAGCTGAGGAGCGGAGGAGCAAGGGTGTTGCGTGAAACGTGAAACGTGAAACGTAAAACGTGAAAAACGGCCCAAATTCCTGGCAAATCAGCACGCATCACGCATCAGGGGTCAAAAGCCATGCAAGATATCCAGATCATTGCCACAATCGGCCCGGCCAGTCAATCCATTGAAACGTTGCGTGCGTTGATCGAGGCCGGCATGGACGTCGCGCGGTTGAATCTGTCCCATGGCGACCAGGCGTACCATGCCCGGGCCATCGAAAACGTTCGTCAGGCAGCTTCCGTTGTGGGCCGGCCGGTAGCGATACTGGCGGATTTGCAAGGCGCCAAGCTGCGAATCGGGGCTCTGGATACCGAAGGGGTGCTGCTAGAGGTCGGTGATACCGTCAGATTGAGCACGCGACCTGACCCCGCGCCGGATGAGATCCCGGTGCCGTTCCAGAGATTGCCCGATGCGGTGCTGCTGGGTGACCGGGTGTTGATCGATGATGGGCTCCTGGAGCTGCAGGTGGTCGAAACGTTCCCCGATGGTGTCGAGTGCCTGGTGATGG
>JBHIAO010000746.1:0-2624 GCA_046758565.1 Anaerolineae bacterium | reverse complement strand
CTGTTCCAGGCCCACATGAAGCTGAACACAGCCAGGGCGGTGATGGCCGGCATCGAGACGGGCAAGATGATGCGAAGCAGGATGCCTAATGGCGATGCCCCATCAATTCGGGCGGCATCTTCCAGATCGTTGGGGATGGACAGGAAGAACTGGCGCAGTAGGAAGACGCCGAAGGGGTGGGCCAAAGAGGGGGCGATGACACCCTGGTATGTGTCCACCCAGCCCAGCCAGCGCACCACCAGAAACGTCGGTACCAGTGTGACCTGCGTGGGGATGATCAGCGTGCCCAGATAGAGCAGGAAGATGATGTCGCGCCCAGGAAATTCCAGGCGGGCGAAAACGTAGGCAGCCAGAACAGACGTGGTGACCTGGCCTGCAGCAATCACACCGGCAACCAGCATACTATTAACATAGTATCTACCAAGCGGTATGCGCTGCCAGGCGTGTACGTAGTTCTGCCAGACTGCCGGCTGCGGGATCCACTGCAGTGGAAACTGCAGTGCCTGAAACGTGTCCTGCAGCGACGTAAGTAGCATCCACAGAAAGGGACCGATCATCACGATGGCAACTGCAATCAGAACGGCGTGTAGGATGAGAGACCTTAAAATTGTGAATTGTGAATTGTGAATTGTGAATTGTGAACCCTTCGACAGGCTCAGGACACCGTTGTGAATTGGGGTGTGAGAGAGGGCCCGTTTCTTTTTCATCGTTGGCTGATCACTTTGAACTGCAATACGGTGAGCGGGAACACCAGCAGGAACAGCGCCCAGCCCATGGCTGAAGCATACCCGAGTTCCTGGAAGCCAAATGCTCGCTGGTACAGATGGTACACGATGACACTCGTGCTGCGCACAGGGCCGCCGCCGGTCATCACGTACACCGGCCCGAAAACCTGAAACGCGAAGATGGTGCTGGTGATGACGACTAGAGCCGTTGTTGGGCGGAGCAAGGGCCAGGTGATGTGACGGAAGCGGGCCAGCCCGTCGGCGCCGTCTATCTCAGCCGCCTCTTCGTATTCCCGGGGAATCGTCTGCAGGCCGGCCAGGAACATCACCATGTAGTAGCCGGCGTACTTCCAGACGGCCATGATGATCAGGGCCGGCAGTGCCCACTGGGGGTCGGTCAACCAACCCAGGGGGGGCAGATGCACGGCGCTCAGAAGCCCGTTGAGGAGACCGGCCTGTGGGTTGTAGATCCACTTCCACGCAATGGCGACCGCCACTGTCGAAGTCACAACAGGCATGAAGTACGCTGTGCGGTAGATGGGCCAGCCACAAAGGGGTCGGTTAACCAGGAGAGCCAGAGCCAGGGCTGTTGCCGTGCTCAGCGGCACGACACCCAGCGTGTACAGAGTTGTGATTCGGATGGCGTTCCAGAATTCTGAAGAACGCAGGAGTCGGCTGTAATTCGCCAGACCGATAAACGCTCGATTGGGGCCGATGAGAGGCCACTTCCAGAGGCTAAGATACAGAGAAAAGCCGATGGGGATCAGTACGAAGACAACGGTCACAACCATGGTAGGAGAGAGGTAAAGAGGGGCAGGCCAATTCCATCTGCGTATTGCGTATTGCGTATTGCGTACTGCGTACTGCGGAACGCGATCCCGGAACGGAAGATGCGGCATCACCGGTAGAGGTCTTGCTCTTTGGGGCGTAGCAGTTCGCGGGATGACACGTCGTCTTTCAGCGTGTAGGCGAGGCCGCGAAGAAGGACCACCGGCCGGCCCTCGTCGGCCTGGCCCATGATTAGACTGGCGGCGGCGGCGACCTGGTCGGCCAGACCGACCTGGGTGGTCTCCAGGGTGTGGCCGAACAGGTCGGGTTGGCCGCGCAAGTCCTCCACTGGTTCGATGCCGGCCACTCCGATGGCTACGCCAACAGCGCCTATCCGCCATGGCCGGCCATGGGTGTCATTGATGATGACGGCAACCTCTTTGCCTGACGCTGCCATGAGCCTGCGGCGAATCACCCGCGCCGACGCGTCAGGGTCGACGGGCAGTTGCGCAACCCATTCTGAGCGGGGGTGCAGAGGTGCAGGGGTGCAGAGGTGAGAGTCTCCCCTGCTCCTCCGCTCCTCCGCTCCTCCGCTCCTCCGCTCCTCAGGGGGGGCCACGTTGGATCGGTCGACGCCGGCATTGGCCGATATCAACCCCAGGTTGTTCTCCACGATCAGCAAGCCCTTTCGCATCCGCGAGATCTCACGGGTGTCGGATAGTATGACTTCGACGAGCCGTGGGTCTTTGCCAGTTTGTTCGGCTATTTCCTGAGCCGGCGGCGAAGGCCTCACCGTATCCAGGTGGACCAACCGGCCTTCGGCCTTGGAGACAATCTTTTGGGCGATGACCAGGACATCGCCATCCTGCAGACCGAGGCCGGCCATTTCCATCCGGTCCAGGATGATGGCCGGCAAATCGTCGCCTTCCTGGATGAGAGGAATGTTCGGGACAGCGGTGATAGTAATCTGGGGGAGTTTCAACCACGCCTCCTGGTGTGTCAGTGACCAGTGATCAGTAATCAGTTTTCGGTTTCAGCACTGTTCACTGCTCACTGATTACTGTTCACCGATACCGGTGATGCGGATGCCGGCCCCCCTGCTCTTGTAGCGCTTGTTGAGCGCTATCAGGA
>JBHIAO010000745.1:0-2635 GCA_046758565.1 Anaerolineae bacterium | reverse complement strand
GGGGCAAGGAACCTGTCTGTTGCCCCGTCCATGCGGCGCTACCCGAACAGGATCTTGAGCAACCGCTGCAACCAGTTGTCCGGGTCTGGCTTTGGCTCTGGCGCAGTGGCCGAATAGGCCGACCGGCCAAACCTGGTCATGTATTCGTAGGGAAGGCGGGCATAGCCGGCTGCCATCTTGCTGTCTTTGGCCCAATCGGTGCCCCAGCTATTGCGGATCAGGAAAAAGCCGCCACCTGGCACATTGGGATCGTCCTCGTAGCCCACCATGCACATGGCGTGGCCGCCGAGCCTGTGGTCGTGGGGCAAGGGCATGCGGATGTCGCCGCTGCTGCGCACCGGCTCCGTCACCCAGTAGCGATAGACGGGCACGGCGAAGGCCACCGGCTTGCCTTCAGCCAGGACCTGGCGCAGGGCGGTCGTCCAGCGAGGCTCGACCGAGGACGATTCCTTCACCCTGCGCAGGGCAGCGTCCGCCTGGGCCTCGTCAGGCGGAGGTCCCTGACCCTCGTTGCCCTCGATGGGGTCGGGGTTGTAGGGCCACACCTGCTCGACACAGACGCCCAACTCCTCCAGGACGGCCATGCCGTACTTGATCCAGGTGCCCCCGCCGGGATAATCGTCCCGCTCTTTGCAGGCCCAGTAGACGAACTGCTCCGAGAGGTCGCTCTCAGTGCTCGCCTCGCCTTGCAGGAACTCCTGCACCGCCACGCAGGCGTGGGCCACGCAGGTGCCCCGATTCCTCTGGTGCCGGATGGCCGGCATGCGCTCAGCCAGATTCACTGCACTCGGGAGAGGCTCGCCAAAGGCCACTGGCTCATCATCAGGGCCGGCGCCCTCCGGCTCGTCCAGCGCACCCAGGCCGACCTCCATGACATCGTCCGGCGCGAAAGTCACGTCTTCTGGCAAGGCATCGACGGCCTGTTCGATCAGTGCCGTCACCTCATCCTCTGTCAGGCCCAGGTACTCGGCCAGGCCCGCCGGCCCATCTTCCTGTCTGGCCGCGCTGACCAACTCCTCGGCAGTCGTGATCCACGACTCCGCCAGCCGGTTGGCTGCCTCCTCCGGGAACCCCTCGATGCCGGTCAGGGATGTACCTTGCTTCTCAGCCATTGTATCGTCTCCTTTCACGTGTTTGGAACTGAAAATGTGGAACGGCCATCGTTTCCGTCGCCTCTATCACGTCAGGTCCTGCACCCGCAGACGCACGGCCGGGTCACCGATGATGGCGTAGCCTCCGGCGTCGTTGCGCTCGGTCCACTGTCTGGTCAGCTCTTTGTCGGAAACCTGGGCGCCATAGTGGATATCGGTCAGTAATTCACTCAGGTCTGTTGATAGTAACGCGTAGCGCTCGTTGAAGTCCTTCATGGCGTAGCCGACCGGCTTACCTTTTAGGATGCGCTTGATCGCGTTCTGGAAGGGTATGAGCTGCGGCCCCGTCTCTCTGCTGGTGAACGAGTAGCCGTAAGCTCGCTCCACGTGGCCGATGATCGCCAGGGCACCGCCCTGGGGATGGCTGAGTAGGGTCTTGGGGAGGGCTGCGATGAAGGGCTTGTCGGAGATCACCGGGGGTGCCTGCCCTTTCACATACAGAAACTGGTCATGGGATGGCGTGCCAGCTCCGAAACAGGCGAAGTGAAACCCGATCACGCCGTGGACACGGGTGTTGTCTGGCAGATCAGCGGCGGTGAAGTAGTGATCGGGCGTCCAATCGCCGATGCCGGACCAATCCTGGCAGACCAAAGCGCCGTAGGTCACCCGCCGATCGGGGCGGGGCACCGTATAGCCGACCCCGTGGGTGGCCGTGAACAGGAAGGCGGGGGGCTTCGTGCCGGCGGGCGGCGCCAGGATGTCGGTCAGGGCCGACTTGGTTGCCGCGACGCCCCGGAACTTGCGGGTGCGGAAGCCCAGGCTTGTGGACACGGCTGGCTGGGCGGGCTCCTCATCCTGGACGGGCGTGCCGTCGGCCAGCGGATCCACCAATTGGGCGGAGCTCAGCCTGGTGGCTCTATCGAACTTGTGGCGGGTGGCGAAGTAGACCGCCTCCTTGCTGTTGGGCACGGCCTGGCTGGTTTCGTAGTCGATGAGGCTTGCCACGTAGTTGTCGTACTGGGAGACCACGTCGAAATGGAGCCTGCCGACGGCGTATTCCGCGTCCAACAGGCGACCGAACTCGAAAGGAATCCGTTCCGGGCTGCCCACTAGAAGGAGGTAGTAGGGCACGCGCCAGGGCCGCTGGTTGCCACGTGCCACTCCGTGGCTGGCCAGCCACTCGGTAGCATCCTGGGTGCCATCGTATGCCAGCACCTTGACTCGTTTCTCGTCGCCCACTTGCTTCAGGCGGTGCTCAACCAGTGTCGCCAGGACGTCTCGAACCGCAGGGTCCTCGTCCTCGTGGAAGACCACTGCCCAACCTGCCTCGGTCACGTCGTCGGCATGCACGCCGTCCGGCATGCCCAGGTGAGGTTGGCCGATGATCTGCCACAGAGCTTTCAGGAGCCTGATAACGGGTGTGTCGTGTGGCTCGCGCCGCGCGTACTTCGCCGCCCGCGCACACGCCATCGGCTCCACCAGGTAGGTGCCGGTGTCGCCGTCGATGCCGTTGATGTAGAGTATGTCATCGTTCGTCATGGTTT
>JBHIAO010000744.1:0-2648 GCA_046758565.1 Anaerolineae bacterium | reverse complement strand
CCGATAAGAGGCTGTACAGGCCCGAAAAATACATCGGTCAACAGATTTAGTCTACTTTAGTCACTGCTCCCAGAGGTCCGTTGCCGGCCATCGCGGCAGCTCTCAACGCCGTGGTGGACAGATCCCCATCACCACCGTACACAACACACTGCCGTTTGAGATCACACTGACATTTAGAATGAGGGATGATGCAGGGGTGTCAGTCAGGCTTGAAGCAGGAGGCAGTTCCGGCGTATGGGTTGCTCCCGCTGGAGAGGGTGGCTCTTCGATCTGCGGAAGTTGTGGCAAGTCCTCCGGTGGTGTAGGCGTGGGTGCCGGGGCTGGCGCGAGGGGGGGGGCTGCCCGGGTTGTACGGTGGTAGCCTGTCCGGCCAGCACCTGAACGGTCCCTCCCACCAAGGCACGCTCTGCCCTGGCATCGGGGCCGGCGACGCGGAAAGCGAATAGTTACTCAACCATCTGTGCGCCCACGACTTTCGAGCCGGCACAACGTCAGAACAATTGGAGTGACCTCGCGACGTGAGACGGAAATCCCGAATGGCATCGATACAACGCACGGAACCAATCTACGTTGAACCGCAGCCAGTGGCCTCAGAACGAAAGCGGCGCCAGCGCCGGCACCGCTTATTCAAGGCCATTATCCTGTTGACGGTTCCCTTCTACTGCACCGGCTTCACCTTTCTGACCATGTTGCGCATCGAGGTGATGCTAAAGCAAGTCACTTCGTCCCCGATGTTTCTCGGCGGCCTCCTCTTTTTCATCCTCGTGCTGCTCATCGAACCCTGGACCGGCGCTGTCACAAATGGCTGTGCCTTCGGCGCAAAATGTGCAAGCGTCGGTGCTGCCGATCCGGTGAGCTGTCTCACTGTCATCGGGGTGCTGGTCGGCATCGCTGCCCTCGCAATCTGGCTGCTGTGACAATGTGACAAGGGAAAAAGGAAAAAAGGGAAAATAGGGAGAAAGTAGGCTGTGGCCTGCAAGCCACTTCCTTTTCCACTTTTTCCCTTTTCCACTTTTTCCCTTGTCACCTTTTTTCCTCTTCACCAAACGTCTCCCACAGATCCTCTTCAGAAACGCCGCCCATCCACAGGTCGTTGATCTCCTCAGCCGACATCAGGCGATCCAGGGTTGTGGCGATGAAGGTGATGCGCCTCAACCGCCGGCTGGGAATTGGGGCCGCCAGGCGATCCAGGGGTCCGATCTCAACCTTGTAGTACAGATCGTCGGCCCGTGGGTGGTTGGCTTCCTCGGGCAGCAAATCACGCCGGCGGGCGATGTGATAGCGCCGGACTGGCGTAATGTAGTTGACGGCCCACTTGTTTTCACCGAAAGCCGCCGTCTGGTAGAAAGCCAGGTAATCGGCCGCCACCTGCCGGGGCGCGCGCTTCAGCGGAATTCGGTACCAACCCTGATCCCTGGCAATCTCGAAGTCCCGCCGGTTATTCACCACGGCGACCAGAACTCGTACCGGCTCATCGTCGTTCATCACATGCCCGACAGACCAGATTTGTTCGGATTCGCGAAGTCGATGGGCCGACTCGGTCTCGAACCGCCACGTCAGTTCGGGCGCAAAACGCCCCAGGTCTTCCCGCAGCCGCAGCAGGGCCAGGTCCTTCGCCTTCAGCTCGAGCATGATGTCAAAGCTGCGCAAGCCCTCAGCAGTCCGCAGGAAGGACATGAATTCAAATGGGTGAGTGAAGTCGGCGTGCTGCGTTGGCAGCGGGGGTCGAAGGACATCGTAGCCATCGCCCGTCTCGGGATCCGATCGGCGCACGATCCGCATTTCTGTGCGCGGCGAACTGAAGTGAACCTTCGGACGGACATCGGCCGGCCAGGTGCCCAACGCCATCTCCAGGGCATCTGCCAGCTCGAGACCCTCGGGATTGTGGCAGCGGAAGTGTAGATAGTCGAAGACCAGCGGAATGCCGGTCTGCTCGTGGATCGTGTAGACGTCGGCCAGTGAGAACAGGGCGTCGTCGTGCTCCAACGCCAGACGCCGGCAAACGAAGGCCGGCAGCCGCATGAACTGATGCACGAATCGTGACGCCGCTGCATTCTTGTCATCGTAGGCCCCACCAACGTGCACCACGATGACGGCCTCTCGGCCCAGGCCCATGGCTTCCATGATGCGAGCCAGTGCAGTCAGTTCGTTGACGCTGCGTTCTGCCAGATCAGCATCAGGGGTGCTGAGAACAATGTGAGCTTTTGGGTGGAAGGACAGTCGCAAACCGGCATCGCGTGCCATCTGCCCAACGTGGGCAAGTTCCGTTGCACACTCGTCGATCTGGTGGTGGAACTTGGGCAGATCGGGGTGTGTGAGGTATGGCGCGAGTTCTGAGGACATCCGGTACATCCGGATGCCGTGCTGTTTCAGGTACTCAAAGATGTCGCGCAGAAACGCCAAGCTGACGCTGAGATGGGGGTTGTTTTGCCAGCGCCGGCTATCGTGAGATTTGAGGCCTGGCCGGCCTAGAACCTTCACGCCAAACCCCAATCGCATCTGTCGTTCTTTCCCTCAATTTCCTGTTCGGAATTCTGTGTGTGGACCCCGGCCTTAAATCCCTGACTCTCCACCTGCGCGATCCGCTCTATACTAATGGCAATAATGGCTTTTCGGGTGACTTGGGGTTGGGAACCAGCTTCTTCTCT
>JBHIAO010000743.1:0-2652 GCA_046758565.1 Anaerolineae bacterium | reverse complement strand
ACCTTGCAGATGCACGGCACCCGATCCGCCACCTCGTTTAGGCGCTCCAGCGGGTAATCAACGCCGGCCTCGTGGGCCAGGGCGATGGTGTGCAGCACCGTGTTGGTGGACCCGCCCATGGCCATGTCCAGGGCGAAGGCATTGTCGATAGCCTCAGCCGTCACGATGTCGCGCGGTGTCAGGTCCATCTCGATCAGCCGCATCAGTTGATGGGCGGCCTGGCGGGCCAGTGCTTTCCGCTCCGGATTGATCTTCCAGCGTCCATTGGTCGTGGTCTCTGCTGCCAGGATCGTTCCATTGCCGGGCAAGGCCATTCCCAGCGCTTCGCACAGGCAATTCATCGAGTTAGCGGTGAACAATCCCGAACACGACCCACAGGTGGGACAGCCGAAGTCCTCCAGCGTCTTGAGCTCGGCCTCGCTGATGCGGCCAGCCTTGTAGGCCCCCACCCCCTCGAAGACCGAGATGAGATCGACGGTCTGGCCAAGGGGGGTTTTGCCGGCGGCCATGGGGCCACCGCTCACGAAGATGGTTGGAATGTCGAGGCGCACGGCAGCCATCAACATGCCGGGCACGATCTTGTCACAGTTGGGGATGCAGATCAGTGCGTCGAACCAGTGGGCACGCACCATGGTCTCCACGCTGTCGGCAATGAGCTCGCGACTCGCCAATGAGTATTTCATGCCAACGTGGCCCATGGCGATACCGTCGTCCACGCCGATGGTATGGAACATGAAGGGGACACCGCCGGCCTCGCGCACCGCCTCCCGCACCACCTCGCCAAACTCCTGAAGATGCACGTGCCCGGGGATGATATCAGTATATGAATTTGCAATGGCAATGAAGGGCTTGCCCATATCCTCATCGGTGACACCCGTGGCCTTCAACAGCGACCGATGAGGCGCTCGCTCAAACCCCTTTTTGATCATGTCACTTCGCATAATTATCATCCCTTTCCCTCAATCTAGCGAGTCAGCACCTCAGTAATGTTGGCTGGGCCATCGAGCAGCAAGCGCAACTGGTTGAGAACGTTGCGCCCGAGGATGATCTCGTCTCCCTGATCATCGCCGACTGCAGAAATGCCTGGAAGTGCTGGGTTGTCAAAGCCGTGGCGAATCAGAGCTCGTTCGGGAGCGTCTTCCACCAGCGTTATCATCACAGGAGTACGTCCGAAGCGTTGGCGTATGCGCCGGCGCAACGTAAGCAAGTCGGTGTCATGATCCACCACCTCGCGTTCAACCACTAGTGTCGGCATGCCTCCTACCCCTTTTCCCAAGGTTCACCTAAAAGCAATACCTTTCAAATAAGACTTCGGAAGTCTGGTGATGTGTCTTCCGAAGCGGAATCGGCCTGAAATCGGCTGGAACTCTGCCAGTTCAAGGCGCTTCTGAGACTTCCGAAGTCTGGAGGCCGCTTATTCGAAAAGTATTGCACCTAAAAGACATCACCACATACGTCTTGTAATCATATTGCAGGTCGCTAGTGTATGCAAGGAGAGAGGAGCGTAGGGCACGATTATATAATTTATTCCAGGTCGCCCAACTCTCACTCAGAGCCCATCCATCTGGCCATCACCCCGGTCACGCATCACGTTTCACGCATCACTTCCGAAGCCTCTCGACAACCAGGTCACCCATCTCCGTCGTCCCCACCCGCGTCATCCCATCCGACATGATATCGGCGGTGCGGTAGCCGGCGGCCAGTACATCGGCAACAGCCTGCTCGATTTGGTCGGCCTCGTCGTTGAGGCCGAGAGAAACGCGAAGCAGCATCGCCACGCTCAGGATTGTCGCCAGCGGGTTCGAAATGCCCTGGCCAGCGATGTCTGGCGCCGATCCGTGCACCGGTTCGTACAATCCGAATCGTCTGCCGCCAGCCGATCGAGCCTCGCCGAGCGACGCCGACGGGAGCATGCCCATGGAGCCAGCCAACATCGACGCCTCATCGCTCAGGATGTCGCCGAACAGGTTCTCAGTAGCGACGACGTCGAAGTCGGCTGGCCGGCGGATCAGGTGCATGGCTGCCGCATCCACCAGCAGGTCCTCGTACGCAACATCGGGGTAGTCGGTCGCCACCTCGTGGGCCACCTGGCGCCACAGGCGCGAGGTGGACAGCACGTTGGCCTTGTCCACCGAGGTGACCTTCCCTTCGGCTCCGCTCAGAGCCTGCACTGAGCCTGCCGAAGTGACAGGCTTACGTCGCTGGCGCGCCAGGTCGAAGGCCACCCGCATCAGCCGCTCGATTTCGCCTTCGGTGTAGGTGCAGGTGTCAACGGCAGCACGGCCGGCCCCAGTGTCTTGCCGGCCTGAGGGCCGGCCGAAGTAGATGCCGCCAGTCAACTCGCGCACGATGACCAGATCGACGTCCTCGACCACCTGTCGCTGCAGCGTTGATGCGCCGGCCAGGGCAGGATACACGCGAACCGGCCTCAGATTGGCAAACAGATCCAGCTCTTTGCGAAGGCGGAGCAGCCCCTGCTCCGGCCGAACAGAAGCAGTCGGATCGTCCCACTTGGGTCCGCCCACGGCACCCAGCAGCACCGCATCGCTCTCGTGGCACAGTGCCAGCGTCTCATCGGGTAGCGGATCACCCGTCTCGTCGATGGCAATGCCACCGATCAGCCCTTCGGTCAGCTCAAATTGATGTTCGTAG
>JBHIAO010000742.1:0-2653 GCA_046758565.1 Anaerolineae bacterium | reverse complement strand
TCCGCATCACCGAAGGGGCCACTGAGGTCCTGCGCTGGCGATTTGCACAAAATCTTATGAGGACCCGAAGGCAGCGCTGATGGAGAGTGCATCCCCTTCGCTCCTTTCAGGCTACCGGGTACTCGACCTCAGCACGGCCATGGGCGCGTTCTGCGGCAAGCTGCTCCGTGACTTCGGCATGGACGTGGTCAAGGTGGAGCCACCGAGCGGTGATTCTCTTCGTACAGAGCCCCCGTTTGCGGCGGGACATGCCGATCGTGAGGGGAGCCTACAGTTCTCCTACATGAACGCCGGAAAGCGGAGTATTACCCTGGATTTGACCAGACCCGCTGGTCGAACCTTGTTCCTGGACCTCGTGCAACGGTCGGATGTGGTTTTGGAAAGCCACGCGCCCGGCACACTTGACCGACTGGATCTTGGGTATGACGTCCTTGTAGAGCGCCAGCCTAAGCTTATCCTGGTCTCGCTCTCGGGATTCGGACAGAGTGGTCCCTACCGTGACTACCTCGCTCCCGACATCGTTACCACGGCGATGGGTGGGTTACTTTACATCAGCGGAGACCCCAGCCTCACGCCCTGCATGCCTCCCGGGACCCAGTCCTACATTTACGGGAGCCTCTACGCCGCCTACGGCGTGATGCTGGCCCTCTGGCAACGTGAGGCGAAGGGGGTAGGCGTCCATATTGACGCGTCGATCCAGGCTAGCCTCGCCATCCACGAACATGTCGCGTTCACCTACTCCTCCGAGGGGCGAATCATGAAACGCGCCGGAAGCCAGCATCAATATGTCGCCCCAGCCAACCTGTTCCCATGTAAAGACGGCTACATTGCCCTCTTTGTAACCCAGCGCCACTGGCCGATCTTTCTCGAGGTTTGGCAGGATCATCCCCCCGAGCTCGACGAGCCCCGCTGGGCGAGCAACGCGGATCGGCGCGCTCACGCCGATAGGCTAAACTCACTGGTATCCTCTTTCACCTCGCAATTCGGAAAGGACGAGCTTGCCCAGCTCTTGCAGAAGCGCGGTCTCCCTGCCCTGCCTGTAAATAGCCCTGGGGATTTCATGAGCGATCCCCATATTCAGGATCGTGGCTACTTTGTCCCTGTGACACATCCCGTACTCGGCCCTTATCAACAATCGAGCGCGCCGTTCACCGTGAACGGGAAACGTCCAACAACAGCACCAGCGCCTACGTTGGGTCAGCACAACTCCGAGGTCTATTGCGGCGAACTGGGCCTGGGCAATCAGGAGATTCAAGTGCTGGCCTCGGAAGGGATTATCTAATCCCGACCTGAAGGAAAAGACGATGCCAGAGGATCCAGCTGAGGTCAAAGTTTGGATCGGTGCCGACGGGGACAAGTGATGTCTCCCATGCCGAGCTCTAACAGAATCTTGGAAGGCGTCAGGGTTATCGCCTTTACCAATGGGTATGCCGGTCCCTACGCCGGGCGGCTTCTAGCCCAGTTCGGGGCCGACGTGATCAAGGTCGAATCATACAGCGGCGGGCTTGATACCTTCCGCCACTACGGCCAGCACCGGGACGTCGACGCAGCGCCACGATTCATCGAGTGCAATCTCGCGACTCGCTCTCTCACCGTCAACCTCAAGCACCCGGTCGGGGTGCGAATCATGAAGGAACTGACAGCCCGCTCGGATGCCGTGCTGGTGAACTTTCGACCGCAGGTCCTGGAACGACTCGGCCTCGGCGATGAAGAGTTGAGGAGGGCAAATCCAGGGATCATCATCCTAAAAATGCCCGGACTCGGAGAGAGCGGGCCGAAGAGCTGGTATGGTACCTGGGGCTTTAACCTCACCGCCTTCTCCGGCATGACCTACCTATGGAACCACCCGGGCCAGCCGCGTCCCATAGGCAGCCAGGGAGTCTACCCGGATCATGTGGGGTTCATCATGGCACCCACGGTGCTCGTCGCGGCCCTGCTCCACCACCGGCTGACCGGCGAGGGCGCTTCGATAGATCTTGCCCAAGTCGAGGCTACCGCTTACACCCTGGGCGTAACCTACTTAGAATCCTCGATAAACGGCGCAGAACCCCAACCCCGGGGAAACCACGATCCCACGGCTTCTCCGCACGGATGCTATCGCTGCCAGGGTGAGGACCGATGGTGCGTGATTTCGGTCAGGACGGATGAAGAGTGGAGACGCTTCTGCCGTGTGATAGGACGGGAAGAGTTAACCGCCGAGCCGCGCTTTTCCGACCGTAGCGCCCGCTCCGAGCATGCCCCTGAGCTGGATAAAGCCGTGGAGGCATGGACCGCATCACGGTCTGCCGAAGAAGTGATGAGCCGGCTCCAGGTCGAAGGGATACCCGCAGGCGTAGTGCAAAACGGCGCCGATCTCATGAATGACCCACAATTACGGCACCGAAACTATTTTGAGAGATTTGAGGACTCACCCATCGGACCCTTCGAGGTCCCGCGCAGCGCCCTTCAGTTTCGCGGGATGGCCGATGAACCCCTCTCCCCAACTCCACCGCTGGGCAAGCACACAGAAGAGATCCTGCACGATCTCTTAGGATACGATGACGATACTATCAAGCAGTGGAAGGCGGAGGGGATTCTAAGCTGACTTTTCCCTTGAACTGACCGGGCGAAACTTCGGCAGGGTATAGTCCTCAAAGTCCTCATACACAACTTC
>JBHIAO010000741.1:0-2653 GCA_046758565.1 Anaerolineae bacterium | reverse complement strand
CGCTCAACATTGCGCGCTCGCGCTGTGAGACCCTATTCTTCCGCAGCCTGCTAGGACCAGCGCATTGTAGGGTCTCAGTAAGGGGCCCTCCCTCAGTCTCGGCTGAGGACAAGCTTCTATCCTTTAACCACTAACCACGATGGCCCCATTACCGGAGCCGGCAGGGATTCGGCGAAGGTTAACTAGCGGAGCCGACAGGTCTATTGGGCGGGGTGACCTGCCTGACGGACTCGGTAGTTGCACCAGGAGTTGTCCCAACACTCGCCACTCAGTTGCTTGCGCCTGTCCGCCTTGGATAGTACCCTTGCCTAGAGACCAAGGAGTACATCCAAGGCAATTGAAAGAGCGAGGGTATCATGGGCAGTCGATTGTTACCGACCGGTGAGTGTTGGTGCGGTTGCGGTCACGACGTCGCTCGCGGCTCCTTTTTTCTCCCCGGGCACGACAAGAAAGCAGAATCCGCCGTAATTCTCGTTGAATACGGAGGAGTGCCAGAGTTTCTCGATCGGCATGGATATGGACCAGGAGAGAAGAAAGCTATAGACGAGCTCGACGACTGGCGAAAGCGCAGCAAGACTGTGTCCAGGTCCAAGGGCAATGCCAACTAAGGTGTGAGTGAGGTTGAAAGTCGATATAGGAACAGGCAGGTTTGGCAGCGGCACGGTCGCCTATCCCTATTCAACTGTGAATCACGCAGGACCTCTAGTAGGACAACATGTCGAGGACAAACGGTAGCTATGGATCAGCCTAGATTCCGACTTCCAATCGTGCGTCGGATCGTCCTACGGGGCTTTTCCCTTTACACACGGCGGCCCGAAATCGACCTCCTAGCTCCCCCTGGAGTCTTCTGTATAGTTGGGGCGAACGGGCTTGGAAAGTCAACCGTAATTGATTAGCGGCTGACCCTGGAACGGGTTGCGCTGGCCGCACAGGTAGTCTAGCCTTCGCCTATGACTTCTCCCAAAGACGTTCGAGAACTGAGTCGAGACGACCTTTTGGCGCTGGTTGTCGACCTTCAGCGGCGGCTTGCTGAGGCCACGGCAACCATAGAAGAGCTGCGGAGGGAGATCGCCGATCTGAAGCGTACCGGGAAGCGCCAGGCAGCCCCCTTCTCCAAGGGCAAGCGTGTGCCGAACCCCAAGAGACCCGGTCGCAAGCCAGGGATGGGCTCTTTCAGCTACCGAAAGCCGCCGTCTCCCGATGAGGTCACCGAGCCGCCGGTAGACGTGCCGGTGACAGCGGACAGCTGCCCTGGATGTGGAGGCAGGCTCCAGCATGAGGGAGTGGACGTCGCCTACATCACCGACATCCCCCCGACTCCTCGGCCCCAGGTGGCGGAGTACCTGGTGCAGGTATGCCGATGCACATCCTGCGGCAAGCAGGTCCGAGGCCGGCATCCCGATGTTGCGCCAGACCAGTACGGGGCCAGCGCCCATCGGGTTGGGAGACGAGGGATGGCGGCGGCCCACGTGCTTCATTATGGACTGGGTGTTCCGGTGCGCAAGGTCCCTGCGGTGCTCAGGGTGCTGACCGGGTTGGAACTGACCCAGGGGGCGATCACGCAAGACGCCCTGCGGCGGGCCCGAGGCGCGGTGGGGACGGCCTACGCGAGATGGCGGGCGTCGGTGCGGGACCGTCCGTGGGTGCACACCGACGACACCGGATGGCGAATGGGCGGCGAGCCCGCCTTTCTGATGGCCTTCGAGACGGACGAGACGACGGTGTATCAGGTGCGTCCTCGTCACCGGAACGAAGAGGTGCGGGAGGTGGTCCCCTCGGACTATCGAGGAGTGATGGTGACCGACCGGGGGCGGAGCTACGACTCGCAGACGCTGGCCGACGTGAGGCAGCAGAAATGCATGGCCCACGTGCTGCGCTCCATCAGCGAAGTGGTCAAGACCAAGAAGGGGAGAGGGCGCAGCTTTGGCAACCGCCTGAAAGGACTGCTGCGAGAAGCGATGGACCTTTGGCAGGCATATCATGGAGCAGAGGCGGTGGACTTTGCCGCCGCAGCCGAGCGTTTGAGACGAGAGGTGACCTACCATCTCCGCGACCGTCCCCTGAGAGACCCGGACAACTGGAGGCTGCAGAACGAACTGGGCTGGCACAATGACCGGGGCAACCTGCTGCGCTTCCTGGATGATCCGAGCATCGAGCCTACGAACAACCGCGCCGAGCGGGCGCTGCGCCCTGCGGTGATTGCCCGGAAGGTATCGCACTGCTCAAAGAACACCCAGGGAGCGGACGCCTTCGCCGCTTTCACCAGCGTGCTCAGGACGCTGGCCCGCAACGGCGAGCACTCCCTGGCGCAGGGGCTCTGCCAGGTGTTCACAGCCGCTCACCCCCAACTCTCTCCTCGGTGATTCCCTCTCACTACCACTGCCGCTAATCAGTTACATCCAGGCGCGATTCCAGGTCGATGTCGAGAGTCTGTCCTCTCAGGGCGGCCACGCCCAGACGGTCAAGGATCTGGAGGCATCTGACGACCCTGGAACAGGGCACGTTCTTATCGGCTAGCCTGGCAATCGCCGCGTGGCACAGCATCAAGAGAAGGGCGAGTGTCTCCAGTGTCTGCCCCATGGCATGTCGGTCGCCCGGCAAAGGGGCCTCGTCGTCCTGGATGTCGTCGATCAGGTCGCCGGCGGCAAGAAGC
>JBHIAO010000740.1:0-2655 GCA_046758565.1 Anaerolineae bacterium | reverse complement strand
TCCCGCCCGTCGCGGTGCCGCATGTCGTGGTTGCCCAGCGCCGCCCGGAACGTCACGCCGCGCGCCAACAACTCCGCGTAAGGCTGGTCGAACTTCTTGGCGAAATCCTTCTTGTTGCCCCCGCCCCACCAGGCCCCGTAGATGTTGTCGCCCAGCATCAACACCAGCTCGTACGGCAGCCGGTCGTGCCAGGCCAGCATCTGCCGGGCGATCCGGGCCTGGTGCTTGTCGCCGGTGCCGCTGTCGCCGATGACGGCAAAGCGGACGACGGAAGGCTGCGGGGCAGGAGTGGCCTGGAGGCACAGGAAGCAGAGGAGGCAAACGACGCAGAAGAGCCCGAACCATCTTCGGGGACGCATGGAGGGAGATGCTACCGCGACCGCGCGGGCTACTGCAACGCCCGCCCCGCGAGACCAACATTTTCTTCGCTGCCTGGGCGAAATGACGTTTGCCGCAGCCACCCAAAGATGCACCGAGCCCGGAGGCTTGCCCTGAGCGGAGTCGAAGGGCTCCCGCCTCCGGGAGTACTGGAATGAATTGCAAACAGGTTCCCCCAGGCACGAGCCTAGGGGCTCGGTGTGAAAATTTTCAGCGTGCTGCTATCTTCTTCCTCGCCGACTGAGTGAAGGAGCCTCGCCCACTCCTCCTCTAGCCGAGCCGTGGTGTAGTCGGCTAGGGCAACCTCAACAGCGGCCTACACCGCAACTCCGCCCTCGCTTCGCGTTCAGACGCCGACCCTCGGGCCCCAGGAGAATCAGGCGCCCGGGACCCTCAGAATGAGCAGTTGGCCGCCCTCCCGCTTAAACTCGACGGGCTCACCCGTGGTGGGGTCGATCTCAGTTCCGACGGCATCCTCGATGGAGATCGTGTGCGCCTGCACGTCCACCAGGAACGCTCCCTGGCCAAAAGCGGCGGAGGCATCCACGATGCCGCTCGACTCCCATCGTCCGAGGTCGGCCGTGGGATCGAAGGCCGACTGGTCCACCACGGCCACCACAGTTAGATCAGCGGTCTGCAGGTCGTAGCGCCAGATGCGGGCCGCCGTCCCGTTGGGATCGTCGAAGTCATAGCGGTTCTGACTCCCCGGATCCTCCTGGATCATCAGGCTGTTCGCCGTGGTCTCCAGGTTGTCCGGGTTGTGGATCAGCGACAGGACTCCGGCCGAAGCACTGCCCAGAGCATCGCCGTCAATCAGGATGGACAGGCTATGGACCACGGTCGGGTCGCTCGGGCTGAGGACCATCTTGAAGATCCGCCCGTTGGGAAACGGCCCTGCGGTGCCGCGGGGCCCCCTGATCAGCCGCGGAGGGTTAGGGTCGGCAGGGTCAGGGGCAGGGTCGGGGATGGCCCGGGGCTCGCCGGTATCGGCGATATACACGATGTTGGGGTGGTTCCGGTCGTAGGCGATGTCCTCCACCCGGATGAACTGAAACACGTTGTTGTCGTTGGACCAGTCCTCCAGACCGGTCTGGTCTCCGTCAGCCACCGCGTCCGGAACGGGGATGAAGACGCCGGAAGCTGACTGCCCCGGCAAGATGTCCCCGTAGTCGTTTACGTTCATGGGGTTGTCGATCCTGAGGGCCCACAGACCGCCTTCGTCGTCCCAGACCGCGTCGGCGTCGTCCGCGATGTACATGTAAAGCTGCGAGCTCGGCGCCGAGAATGTGTCGTCCCCGGAGAGAACTACCGCTTGGCCGAAGCCCGGGACGGCCACGCTGTTCTCGTGGTTGTGGCGGCCCATCCCCAGAATGCCCCGGAACTCCCCGGTGTCGGGGTCCAAGGCCACCACCAGGCCGGCTTGCTCCGCGCCCGGGCCCGGCGGCCATGCCGTGCCGGTCCGGTTCACAAGGTCGCTGGTCTCTTCATTGGTGAAGAGCAACGGTCGGCTGAAGCCCTCAGCGGCCCCGGCCAGGAAGTTGGAGCAGAAGCGCAGGAAGTTGGCGCTGCTGGGGATGGCGAAACTCCCGTCCAGCACTTTGCCGCTTCCTCGCTTGAGCACCAGCCGGCTAACCTGGGCGTTGTCAAAGTCCGCCCCAAAGAACGGCACCGTCGAAGTCTCGTGATTCACGAAAACCACGAACCGGTTCCTCCCCCGCGGGTCGACGGCGATGCCGTCGGGGATGGCCTCGAAGCGGTAGCCGTTCGGCAGCGTGTCGCCCACCGTCATGATCGGCTTCACGCTGACGTTGGGCCCGACTCCCGTAATCATGGCTGGCTCGCTTGTGAGGAAACCGGCGTTTCCTGACTTCGCGGTGGCCACACCCAGGGCCGCCCCGACCAGGAACAGAGCCACCATCACGATGGCCGTCGCCGGGTGCCTCAGCCTCCGGTAACGGGATGGATTGTTGTGCATGATTCCCCTCCTTACTTGCTTGCCCCCCGAAGAGTCCGCCGGTCGTTGTCGGCCGGCGCTACCCTGCGTGAGGGAATGGAGAAATACTGCCTTCCTCCTCCGCCCGCCATCGGTTGATGTGCGGGGCGGTTTCGAGATTTATCTCCCCGGAACCCGGACATCAATCCACACCAGCCGGTGATCGGAGCTTGGGAAGGGGAAGGTGCCCACCAGGCTGAAGAGGGGGTCGTCGGTGGTGGGCCAGAAGACGGCTGCGTCGATGATGCGCAGGTTCTTCTTCGGGAGCACGTAGTCAACCCGCA
>JBHIAO010000739.1:0-2658 GCA_046758565.1 Anaerolineae bacterium | reverse complement strand
GAAACCCCATCGGCTTTGTGCCCGCCTCAAGAGGCGGGGTTTACATTGAATCAAAAGGTGTGAACGGAATGCGTCTGACCTTAGCTCGTCACCCGGTTACGGAGATTCGTTTTGGAAAATCCACTCGGCTAGAAGGGACCTTGCTTGTGGTGGACCAGGAGGAGTTGCGTCGGCTCATTCTTGGTGACGAATGTCTGCGGAGCGTGGGACTTGAGACCATCCGTCCCGGTGAGAGTTGCCGGGCCGGCCCGGTATTTGACATTATCGAACCCAGGGCCAAGGAACCAGGGTCCGGGCCCGATTTCCCTGGTATTCTGAGCCCGCCCCTTACGGCGGGCATGGGAACGACCCATGTCCTTGACGGGACGGCCGTTACTGTCCTCAGAGAGAAGTCTCCCGAAGGGTCAAGGGGTCCTGTCGGAAACGTATTGGAAATGGGCGGAGTAGCAGCCGAGGGCTCGAGGTACTCCTCGCTACAACATCTGGTCGTTGTACCGCATGCCCGACCCGGGCTCGCGATGCATGCCGCGGAGAAAGCTTACCGCAGCGCGGGTCTGAAGAGCGCGGTGTACTTGGCCCGGGCGTCTATAGGTGAAACTCCGGCGGTAAAAGAGACCTTCAAGTCTGTGGGCCCTACAGAGAGAGGACGTGAGGGCCTCCCGCGCGCCGCTTACGTTGGTCAGATCTTCTCGCGCCAGCGAAGGCCGGCGGTGGACGAGCAGGTTCTCTATGGTACAAACACAGACGGCATGCTTCCCGTAGTGTTACACCCCGACGAATGGTTGGACGGTGCCGTAGTCCCTTCCTACTATTCGTCGGTTGGCGGCGCGGAGACATACTTCTACCAAAACCATCCCGTCATCAGCGAACTCTACCGCCGCCACCAAGCAGGAGAGGTAAACTTCGTTGGTACTGTCGCCACTATAGCGGGTGCCGACAATGAAGACCGGAACCGCAATTGTCAGATGGCAGCCAATCTGGTCAAGTGGACTCTGGGCGCTGATGCCGCGGTGCTTACCAAGTACGGGGGAGGGGTGCCCCACGCAGATATGGCAGAGACGGCGCGGCTGCTTGAAGGTATGGGAGTACGCACGGCTGTTATGGTGTCGGACATGTCCAGGGACCGCCGAGTGGAATCGGCGCTCCTGTTCAACTTCCCGGAGGTTGATGCCATCGTTTACTGCGGCGGAAATGGTACAAGGTGGAAGGTGGCACCTGTGCAGCGAGTTATTGCGGGTAGCCGTGAAATGGCTGAAGTGCTGGCAGGAGCTCGAGAAATCGGGGCGGTTAATGTCATTGGCGTGGCCAACCAACAGGGGGCCTCACGTCTACGAGGCGTTATTTACTGATTCATCGTGGTTCGTGTCCGTGATTCGTGCTCGACTTCGATCCACGAGCAGGCGGCTTCGAAGCTCATGCCTCCTATGAATCACGATCACGGGCAGGCGTAAACTCGGGAGAGTAAAGCACAACGGAGCAGATAATCCGTCTTCAAAGGTTTCTAAAAATCCAGAGAGGAGGGATGAGAATGAGGGTCGTCCATTATGTTAACCAGTTCTTCGGCGGGATAGGTGGAGAGGAGGCAGCCGGCTCCCCATTGGAAGAACGGGGTCACGCGGTCGGGCCCGGACTCCTTCTGGAGCAGATCCTGGGGAATGGTTCTAAGGTCGTAAGAACCTTGATCTGCGGGGACAACTATGCCGTCGAGTGCCAGGATGATCTGATTGCTTCCGTCTTGGAGAAAGTGCGAGCGGCCAGAGCGGAACTGTTCGTAGCCGGTCCCTGCTTTGAGGCGGGACGCTACGGCATGGCCGCGGGCGCGCTTTGCTCAGCTGTGCAATCTGAGCTTGGCATCCCGGTTATAACGGCGATGGACGAGGAGAACCCCGGCGCGGACCTGTACCGGGAGGCGCTTTATATCATAGACTCCGGCCGGAGTGCAGCTCAGATGCGCAACGTGCTGGTCAAGATGGCGAGCCTGGCGAAGAAACTGGCGAACAGGGAAGAGGTCGGTCTTCCCTCTGAGGAAGGCTATCTGCGCAGGGGATTGATACGCGACCGACTCGTTGAGCGAACGGCTGCCGAGCGACTTGTGGACTTGATGACGGCAAAAGTGAAGGGGGAACCTTTCGAGTCTGAGATGGTGGCGACGTCCTTTGAGCCAATTTTCATGCCGCCAGCTGTCACGGACCTGTCGAAGGCCAAGGTGATGCTAATCACCGACGGTGGCCTGGTCCCCAAGGGCAACCCGGATAAGATTGAGGGATCGGCTGCAACCCGATGGGGGGCTTACAGCATCGAAGGTCTCGACGACCTGGCAGGGAAAGACTACGAGATCTCCCACGGAGGCTACGATCCCCGGTTCGTTCAGGAGGATCCGGACCGTCTGGTGCCGCTGGACGCCTTGCGTGAGATGGAAAGGGAAGGGGTTATCGGCGAGCTCTACAACGAGTTTCTCTCCACCTCCGGGCTGGCAAATCCTCTATCGAACACCCGTCGGATGGGCAAGGAGATGGCCGAGAAGGTGAAAAGAGAAGGGGTAGACGCCGTGATCCTCACATCTACCTGAGGCACCAGCACTCGCAGCGGAGCTGCGATCACAACCGAGCTGGAGAAGGCCGGCATCCCGGTGGTTCAGGTAACATCGGCCTTGCCCAT
>JBHIAO010000738.1:0-2661 GCA_046758565.1 Anaerolineae bacterium | reverse complement strand
GGCGTTGTTCTGGGCGATCTCTTCTCGCAGGCTGGCGTTGTTCTGGGCGATCTCTACGCGCAGACCGGCGACTTCTTCTCGCAGGCTGGCGTTGTTCTGGGCGATCTCTACGCGCAGACCGGCGACTTCTTCTCGCAGGCTGGCGTTGTTCTGGGCGATCTCTTCTCGCAGGTTGGCGAACTCCTGGGATACATCTACGCGCAGAGCGCCGATTTCCTCAGAAAGACGGCGTTCAAACTTCTCTTCCACAAATGTCAGAACGTCAGCTTTCCAATCGTTCTGTGCCTGGTTGAGCAGTTGCACCAACGCTTCTGCGCCATCGCCACCCAATTTCTCTCGCAACACTTCGGGAACAGTGATGAATGGCATCGTTTCCCCCAATCTGCAAGTGAACTAGGTCCATTTATCGGGAGGAGCTCTGCGGCCACCGGGAGAGGATTATACCCTTTCCCGGCCGGAAAATCAAACTGGAGAGCAGCAAGGATACGGGCTTACTTGAGGATGGTTCGTCTCTCCCAGGGGTTGCAGGATGCTGGTGTTACAGCGACAGAGTTGTACCAGGCCTCTCGACAGGAACTTGAGGTCGCAAGAGACCTGGACGCCCTGCTCTAGCAGGTGATGTTCATCGTCACCTTGTCACCTTGTCTGCCACCCGTCCCCGCACAAGTCGCCATAGCGTGGACAAACCGTCTCGCACTATGTCAAACCAGCGGTACGGGTAATAGACGGACCAGAGCCATGCCGGCCAGGGGTTGTAGCGCCAGCGCATATAGGTCGGGCTGGGGCAGGCAAGACCCCATGCCAGGCGCAGCCGCGTCCGCCAGTCCAGGGACGTCAGGGCGTGCCAGACGTTAGTGGCGCGTGTCCGGGGGAGGCCCGCCTTGCGTTCCACCATGCGTGTGGCCTGTGGGTCGCGAGTCTCCGCCAGGGCATCGAGAAAACCGTGGGGCAGGGGGGTGTCAAAGCGGTCTTGCGTACCCCGGAGCGCAGCATGCAGGGCGGCGGCCCAGCGGAACAGGCGGGCGCGCGCCAGGAGTTCGTCCCAGTCCAGGCGATTCTCGCAGCGGCTGACCAGCAGGTGGAGGTCGTAGAACCACAGAAGCCGGGCCTGGGCACCGCCGTGCTGGAGCATGAGGTGGGCAGCCAGGTAGAGGAGGTGGGCGGTGGGGGTGAGGGTGAGAATTTCGGATTTCGGATTTCGGATTTCGGATTTGGGATTGGAGATTGGAGGTTGGAGACTGAAGGTAGGGGGTTGGGCTTCGTTTTCCCTTTCCCGTCCTCCATTATCCATTTTCCATTTCTCGGTTTGGGTCCAGAACCAGTCGAGGGGCGGTGAGCGCCAGTCGGTGTCGCCGGCGACCAGGCCCCAATGCAGCTCTACGGCCACGCTCCGCTGCGGTCCGCCTCGCATATGCACGCAGTGACCGGCTACCCGGTTGAGGCCGGGTGTCATTTCCGGATAGACTTCGCGATATTCCAGGGATTGCACTGCCTGCACGGCTGTCGCCAGGTGCTGGTGCGGCACCAGCAGGTCTAGATCGCGCATGGGCCGTAGCTCGGTGCGGGGGTAGACGGAGGTCGCCAGGGCGGCGCCCTTCAAAAGGATGACAGGGAGAAGGGGAGACAAGGAGACACGGAGAGCAGCGAGGATATGGGCGAGTTCCTGGTAGAGGAGGAGGTTGCGGGCAGCGGTGGCGTAGTAGGCGGCCTGGAGCTCGCGGTGGGTGTGGGCCGGCATCGACTCGGGCCAGCCGGCGGCCCTTCGACCTCGCTCAGGATAGGTGTTCAGGGCGTGGTACAGCAGGGGGGCGACGCCTTGGGTCCGGGCGGTGGCGATCAGAAGGTCCCAGTCAGCCGGAGAGAAGCTCTGCCAGTCTACGAGATCGGGGTGGCCGGCGAGGGTGAGGTCGGTGACGACGATTTCTCGCATTGGGATATGCCCGTGCCAAAAGTGTCCGGTAGCGAATTGGAGATTGGATGGTGGAAATCGATAACGGTTTGAGCTCCCTCGGTCGTGCGAAGGCTGGCTTGCGCCTTTCACGCCGGCCGGCGGCAGAAGGCCAGGTAGCCATCGGACAGATCATCTTCCACCCGCCACTGGACGGCTTCGGCTTCAGCCTGCCGGCGTACTTCCTCGCCCAACCACTCCTGGCCGATGACCATCCCTATAGCCTGCTCGTTGGCCGCCTGAAGCGTTTCTGCGCGGCGGGCGGCGCGGGCAACATCATGGGCATCGACCACCAGGGAGACTTCCACCACGACGAACTGGCCGTTCTTCCACCAGATGAGATCCGTCAGCATGGGGTCCCGTTCTTCGGCCAGACCGGCCAGGTTGGGCAGGCGGCGGAGGATGTCGAGCAGACGCTGGTAGACAAGGGACTGATCCGGCGTGCCGCCCTGCCCGCCGTTGAAGAGGATCGGAGCGCGCCGGGCAATGCGCTGCTCATAGCGTTCCCCCTCGCGCCGGCCGGCCTCGCCCCGCTGCCAGTCTGCCAGCCGCTGTACCTCGCCGGTCAGGGCCCGGACGTCCGCAGCCAGTTGCCCCAGGCGCTGTTCGGTGCGCTGCTGGGCTTCGGCCAGGGCCTGTACGGTGGCCTCCAGCCGTTCCAGGCGCTGTTCGGTGCGCTGCTGGGCTTCGGCCAGGGCCTGTACGGTGGCCTC
>JBHIAO010000737.1:0-2662 GCA_046758565.1 Anaerolineae bacterium | reverse complement strand
GTTAGCGCAGACGCTGCGCGTCTGCGCTAACGGTTTGCTTCACCTGCGCGGCGGGTGCGTGTCTCTCAACCTCGCTCAAACCAGACACCACAATGCGGGTATGGCCCTGGATCTGAGCGCCGATTAGCCGTGTCAGGTGCAAGCTGTGGTGCGACCCGTTCGCCCGAAACCGGCGCAAGCCGGGGGATGGGTGACAAAGGTCACGGGTGAACTTGACGAGCAACGGACGCCAAGTCACCACGAACTTTGATAACTGTGTATCCACGTCGGTGCGATGTTTCAACCAAGCCTACACCGAAACAGAGAAAACATCAACCCCGACCGCCCCCGGTGCCGGGGTGTAAGCGCCATCCTACGGCGTGCGACTGGTCATCAATCGTCGGAAGCGAGGATGGAAAGACGGTAAGCGGCGAGCCAGACGCCGTGACCCCGTTGAGCACGCGGCTATGGTCAACGCAAGTAAAGGTACGTGGAGGCGTCGTCAGGCACATCCTGCCAACGCTGGCTACGTCTGTCCCAAGGACAGAGAGGCAGGCCCAAACGGGAAAGGTTCCAGGCCTGACTTGCCACTCGAAGTCAGGCGGCACTCGAAAGGGACCCGGCGTAAAGTACCGGCCTAAGGCCGCGCCAAGTGGATACACGGAACGGTGGAACCTTCCGCGCGCTCTCCGCTCGACGGAGTAGGCAACCGGCCAGAAGCGCACGGAGGGCAGGATGCCCCAAGAAGCCAAGGCCCAGGGTAATGCCTGGGATATGCTGACGTGGGGCCGGAGTACGGGAAGGTAGAGGTACTCAAGGAGGTCAGGTCTTATGGCAGACGTGGAACCACGGACTGAAGACTGGCGGACACTCCCCTGGAAGGAACCCCAGCGGAATGTCTTCCACCTCCAAAAGCGCATCTACCGAGCCGCACGCCAAGGCGACATCAAGCGCGTTCACAACCTGCAACGGCTGCTGTTGCGCTCTTGGTCAGCACGCTGTCTGGCGGTCCGACGGGTGACGCAGGACAATCGTGGCAAACGCACGCCGGGGGTGGATGGGGTAGCTTCACTCACCCCACGCCAACGGCTGCAAATGGCCCACGACCTGCAAGACTTGTCGCGACCGCCCTCACCGATACGGCGGACCTACATCGAGAAACTGGGAAAGGCCGAGAAAAGGCCCCTGGGTATTCCCGTGATGTTCGATCGGGCCGCCCAGAGCTTAGTTCGTATGGCTCTGGAGCCCGAATGGGAAGCCCGTTTCGAGCCCAACTCGTACGGTTTCCGCCCCGGACGCTCAGCCCACGATGCTATCGAGAGCATCCCTTCGACAAGCTCAGGACAGGCTTCAATTTCACTCGCCTCAAGCCCAAGTACATCCTCGACGCCGACATCCGAAAGTGCTTCGACCGCATCTCTCACCAGGCCCTCCTTGACAAGCTCCACACCATCCAGCCCATCGAGCGACTGGTGCGCGGGTGGCTCAAGGCGGGCATCCTCCACTACGGAGGGCACATCTTCCCCGAGGCCGGAGTTCCCCAGGGTGGCCCGCTTTCACCCTTGCTGGCGAACGTGGCTTTGCATGGGCTGGAGACAGCCCTGCGAGAGGCCGCCCCCAGCAAGTCCCCGCCGGGCGTCATCCGTTATGCGGATGATTTCGTCGCGTTGCACGCCGACCTCGACGTGCTCAAGCACCTCCAAGAGGTGGCGGCGGAGTGGCTGGCGGTCATCGGGCTGGAGCTACACCCGGAGAAGACCCGCATCACGCACACCTTGGAGCCTTACAAAGGCCAGGTCGGCTGCGACTTCCTGGGTTTTCACGTCCGACAGTACCGAGTGAGAAAACACCGCACCCGCACTTATCGCGGGAAACCGGGCTTCAAGACCATCATCAAGCCCAGTCGCGAGGGGCTGCAACGCCACCGCGACGAGTTACGCGAAACCATCCGCCAGCATCGAGGCGCATCCCAGGCCGGGCTCATCCATGCTCTCAATCCCATCATCCAGGGCTGGGCCAACTACTACCAGTACTGCGTCGCCAAACGCGAGTTCTATCTCCTCGACAACGTTCTCTACCACCAACTCGTGCGATGGGCCAGATACCGCCATCCGCGCAAGACCGGCAAATGGTGTTATCAACGCTACTGGCGCAAGGTAGATGGTCGCGTACGCTTCAGCGACGGGGTAAGCGTTTTGAGCTTTCACCAGACCACGACGGTCAGCCGCTTTGTTAAAGTGCAAAACGTAAGAAGCCCCTACGACGGCGATTGGGTCTACTGGTCAACCCGGTTGGGCCGCGACCCGAGCAAGCCGCGACGGGTGACACGCCTGCTCAAGAGACAACACGGCCACTGTGCCTATTGTGAACTGCCCTTCACGACGGAGGACGTGATGGAAGTCCACCACTACGATGGCAACCACAGCAACAACTGCTTCGACAACCTGCGACTTCTACACGGCCACTGTCACGATGTTGTCCACGACTCACGGTGCCGATGACAAGGGCCCGTGCTCCGAAGAGCCACGTGAGGGGAAATCTCTCAAGCGTGGTTCGGTAGCGGGGGCGGGTCGGGCGACCGGCCCGCCCACCGTAACTTAGCCGGCCGTCAACGACATGGCGTTTGGAAACTCAAATCATCTCCAATTGCTCTTTGCCATCAATGACGAAGAGTATGCCGTCA
>JBHIAO010000736.1:0-2665 GCA_046758565.1 Anaerolineae bacterium | reverse complement strand
CGAAATTCCCTTTCCGCAATCAGATGACTGAGAACACCCAAGACCACGAGATCCTCACCGCCGAGGAAGCCGCCGCTTACCTGAGAGTGAGCCACCACACAGTGTGGCGGTGGTGCAAAGAAGGGCGCTTGCCCGCTTTCCAAATTAACAGGGAATGGCGGATCAGGCGGAGCAAACTCGAAGAATTGATCGAGGAGCTGGAGTCGAGCGGTGACAACCTGGCCGACGACGAAGAGCAAGGGTAAAAGGGACAAGGAAAAAAGGTGAAAAGAGAATAAGGAAAAAAGGGAAAAAAAGGGAAACACATGAGCCTGGTAGACAAGATTGAATCACGTCAAGCCAAGGTGGCTGTAATTGGCCTGGGCTACGTCGGCTTACCTTTGGCCGTGGCCTTTGCAGAAGCCGGCTTCCACGTCATCGGTATCGACATCGACAAAGAGCGGGTCGCAGCCATCAACCGCGGCCAGTCGTATGTTTCTGATGTGCCGTCTGAGAAGTTAGCTCCGCTCGTTACTGCCGCAGTGAACAGTGAACAGTTATCAGTGATCAGTGAACAGCTGAAGAGAGATCCGCAATCCGCAATCCGAAATCCGAAATCCGACATTGGCCGTCTATCAGCAACAACAGACTACGATGCGCTCTATGAGGTCGATGCTGTCATCATCTGCGTCCCCACGCCGCTCGGTAAAACCAAAGACCCCGACATGTCCTACATCATCTCGGCCACCGACGAGATCGCCCGCCGGCTGCACCGAGACATGCTCATCGTCCTGGAGAGTACCACCTACCCCGGTACTACTGAAGAGCTCATCCTCCCCCGCCTCGAGGCTGAGACAGGGGGACAAGGAGACAAGAGGACAGGGAGACAAGGTGCGGGGGAGCACGGGAGCAAGGGGGCAGAGGGGCCAGGAAGCATGGGTGCAGGGGCGCTTGGGCGCAGGGGCGCGACGGGTGACGGCAAAGCGCCAGCTTGGACGAAGACAAATCCGCAATCCGCAACCTGTGCTGAGCCCAGTCGAAGCATCCCAAATCCGAAATCCGAAATCCGAAATCCGAAATTAGAAGTCGGCTACGACTTCTTCCTCGCCTTCTCTCCCGAGCGCATCGACCCCGGTCGCACCGACTACACCATCCACAACACGCCCAAGGTGATCGGTGGGGTGACGGCGCGGTGTTTGGAGGTGGCGCGGGCGTTGTATGAGTGCGCCATCGAGGAGGTGGTGGCGGTTTCGTCACCTCGGGTGGCGGAGATGGTGAAGCTGCTGGAGAATACCTTCCGAGCGGTGAATATTGCCCTGGTGAACGAGGTGGCCATCATGTGCGATCGGCTGGGGATCGATGTGTGGGAGGTGATCGAGGCGGCCAGGACCAAGCCCTTCGGCTTCATGCCCTTCTACCCTGGCCCCGGCCTGGGTGGCCACTGCATCCCCATCGACCCCCAGTACCTGGCCTGGAAGCTGAAAACGCTGAACTATAACGCCCGTTTCATTCAGTTGGCGGCCGAGATCAACTTCGGTATGCCCCAATACGTGCTGGGCAAAATCGCCGACGCGCTGAACGAGGCCGGCAAGCCCATCAACGGCTCCCGCGTCCTCATCCTGGGCGTGGCCTACAAAGCCGACGTGGGTGACCTGCGCGAATCGCCGGCGCTGGACCTGACCCACCTCTTGCGCGAGAAAGGCGCCGATGTTCAATACCACGACCCTTACGTGCCTAAGCTGAACGAAGATGGTATTGTCCTGACTGGTGTCCCCCTGGATGCGCATGCGCTTCAATCCGCCGACTGCGTCGTGATCACGGCGGCTCACAGTTCCTATGACTGGGGATGGATCGTAAACAATTCTCAGCTAATAGTCGATACACGGAATGCGACAAAAGGCGTAGGGGAGAACACAACGAGGGTCGTGAGCCTATAAATTCGCAATCCGCAATCCGAAATTTCCATTGCCGGCTGGTGGTGGAGACGCGGAATGCGACGAAGGGCGTGGTGGCCAATCCGGCGCGGATGCTGGATGAAGTCATTTGAGAATTTCAGTGGTGATTCCGGCTTACAACGAGGGGCAGCGGATCGGGGAGGTGGTTTCGATATGCTTCGCTACTCAACCCAAGGGTGCGGGCAGCAGCGGGCTACGCAGATGAGGTGGTGGTCGTAGACGACGGAAGCACCGACAGAACAGCCGAAGTTGCCAGGGCGGCTGGCGCCCACGTGATACGGCAGGCGAATGCCGGCTACATCGCAGCCATCAAACGCGGCTTCCGCGAAGCATCCGGTGATATCATCATAACTATGGACGCCGACGGAGAACACCGCCCCGAGGACATCCCACGCCTGGTGAAACCAATCCTGGATGACGAGGCCGACCTAGTGCTGGGCGCGCGACCCCGCATCCACCGCCTTTCCGGATGCTTCCTCAACTGGCTGACCAACCTCCGAGTAAGGGTGAGCGATTCGGGTACCGGATTCCATGCCTTGCGGAGAGGCTTGGCTCTCAAGCTGGAGCTAAAAGGACACTGCATCTGTGGCATCTCAGTCCTGGAACCGGCCGTCTTAGGAGCGCGTATCACCGAGGTGCCGATTGAGTTGACGCAAGTGACGAAGCCACGAAGCATCGCCTGGTATCACGTGGGGCAGTTCTTTTGCCTGCTTCCCTGGCTAGTGAAGCGA
>JBHIAO010000735.1:0-2673 GCA_046758565.1 Anaerolineae bacterium | reverse complement strand
AGTGAAATTGCCTTTCACCAGGGCGATGTGGCGCTTTTGGTCGAGTTCGGACTCATAGGCGACAATGTGGAAGTCGCCGTAGCGAGTGGGCAGCATCGCTTCTGCGATCCGATGCACAGTGCGCTCGGTGCGCAGCCGGTAGCGGATCAGGTCGGCGACGGTAAGCATCTTTAGCCGGTGCCGGCGACAGAAGGCCGTGAGCTGTGGCACCCGAGCCATAGTGCCGTCGTCGTTCATCACTTCGCAGATGACCCCGGCGGGGATGAGTCCGGCCAGGCGGGCCAGGTCCACCGAGGCCTCGGTCTGGCCGGCGCGCACCAGCACTCCCCCCCGGCGGGCCCGCAAAGGAAAGACGTGGCCGGGGCGAACAAGGTCGGAGGGCCGGGTGGTCGGGTCGATGGCGACGCGGATGGTGGCGGCGCGGTCAGCGGCGGAAATGCCTGTGGTGACACCGTCGTGGGCGTCTATAGATTCACAGAAGGCGGTCTTGAAGAGAGCGGTGTTCTCCTCCGACATCAAGCGCAGCCGCAGGTAGTCGCAGCGCTCTTCGGACAAGGGGAGACAGATCAGGCCGCGGCCGAAGCGGGCCATGAAGTTGATGTGCTCGGCGGTGACTTTTTCGGCGGCCAGGGTGAGGTCGCCCTCGTTTTCCCGGTCCTCGTCATCCACCACGATGATCATCCGCCCCTGGCGGATTTCTTCCAGGGCTTCCTCGATGGTAGCGAATGGGGTGTCCTCTTCTGGCATCGGTCTCGGAGTTTCCGCTCAGCCCCCCAGGGTTCGCGACAGAGAGTAGAGCAACGCACCCAAGGCGGCCGCCCCCGGGATGGTTAGTATCCAGGCCCACATAATGCGACGGGTGATGCCCCAGCGCACCGCCGTCAAGCGGCGCGAGGTGCCCACGCCGATGATCGCCCCGGTGACGGTGTGGGTCGTGCTAGCCGGAATCCCGGTCGCGGCCGTCCCGAATAAGGTTACAGCTGCGGCACTCTCAGCTGCAAACCCTCCAAAGGGGGTCAGCTTGGTGATGCGTTGTCCCATGGTTTTGATCACCCGCCAGCCGCCCGCCACCGTGCCCGCCGCAATGGCAGCATGACAGGAAATTATAACCCAGAAGGGCACATCGTACTCAGGCAGGGTTCCGCTGGTCACCAACGCCGCAGTGATGATGCCCATCCCTTTCTGGGCGTCGTTGGTGCCGTGGCCCAGGCTGAAAGCGGCGGCCGAGGCCAACTGCAGGCGGCGGAACCAGCGGTCAACTCTTTGCGGTGCCTGGCGGCGCACGAGCCAGGTGGTGGCGATGGTCACCAGCACGGCGACGAACATCCCGATGAAGGGCGCCATAAAGATGAACAGTATCGGCTTCACCCACCCGGAAGTGATGAGGGCGGAAAAGCCGGCGTTGGCCACCGCAGCGCCGCCGTAGCCACCCATCAGCGAGTGGGAAACGCTGATGGGGACTCCCAGCCAGGTGCAGGCCGCCGTCCACAGAATGGCCCCAAACAGTCCGGCCAGCAGCACGGATTCGTTGACCAGGTGGAGGTGGACGAGCCCCTTGCCCATAGTCTTGGCCACTGCAGTGCCGAAGGCGAAGGCGGCGACGAAGTTCCAGAAGGCAGCCCAGGCTACCGCCGGCAGCGGAGTGAGCACCCGGGTGGAGACAATGGTGGCGATGGAGTTGGCGGCGTCGTTCCAGCCGTTGGCAAATTCAAACAGCAGGGCAGCGACGACGATGACAATCAGTAACGTGGGGGCATCCACGCGTGGAGCTCCCTTTCAGCGCCTTCGCCCGTCGGCAGCCCCGCACTCGGCAGGGCAAGTCACATTTCCCCCGGAGCGGGGGAAGGAAGGGGGGCAAAGGTTAGGTGCTTTTCAAGACCACGGATTCGAGAATATTGGCGACGTCTTCGCACTTGTCGCTGGCAATTTCCAGCACTTCCAGGATTTCTTTCCACTTGATCAGCTCCACCGGGTCCTTTTCTTCCCGGAACAGGCGGGCGATGGCGGCGCGCACAGCAGTGTCGGCTTCGTTTTCCAGGCTATTGATTTCGATGCAGTGGTCGAGAATGCCATCCTGTTTCTCCAGCCGGGAGACGGCGGCGTGGACTTCAGCGGTGGCGCGCACCAGGATGTCAGCCAGCTCGGCGGCGCCCGGGCGCGGCTCGTCCACGCCGTAGATCACCAGGCGGGCAGCCACGGCATCGATGAGGTCGAGGATGTCGTCGAGCTTGGAGGTCAGGGCGTGGATATCCTCGCGGTCGAACGGGGTAATGAAGGTCTGGTTCAGAGTGGTAAAGATTTCGTGCGTCAACTGGTCGCCCTTGTGCTCGAGGTCCTTGATGTGGCGGGCCTGCGCGTGGACATCCCGGTAGTCGTGGAAGATGGCTGCCAGGGCGCGCGCACCCTCCTCGATGTTGGCGGTCACTTCAGTAAACTGGGTGAAGAAGCTGTGTTGACGCGGGAGGAGACGAGAGAGAACGTTTACCATACCTTCACCTGAAGCGTTAGTCTTGGACGCGGCTGAGTTTCAGCCTTGCTCCCGAAGCGGGGTTTCCACACCCGCTGCGGAGTTGCGGGGAACGCCAGACTATCCTGGAAGGTGCGATGGTGTCAATCCCCTGTACTAGTCCAGTAGATGCGTGACACTTTTACTCCTTTCGTTGAGATTGGCAT
>JBHIAO010000734.1:0-2673 GCA_046758565.1 Anaerolineae bacterium | reverse complement strand
TGTTACCGGCTGACCGAAAACGGTCAACTGTATGTAATTCGACAGGCTCAGGACGCCGCTCAGGACACCGCTCACGGCTACAAACTTCGCCACTCCCTGTGGGAGTTCACCCCGGGTGAGCTCGAAGAGCGGCGAAAGCGGTAGCCAGGAGTGGAGCGACAGCGCAACTCCTGGCGGGGGCTGTCAGGATCAGTCGTCTTGTGCTACACAAGGCGATCCACAAATATCTTGCCGATATCACAACCCAGGGAACCATCCCGATAATTGTTTTCCTGGAAACGCCTAACTTGACAATGGCATATTCCGCGTTACATGTCATTGCGAGGAGCGGAGCGACGAAGCAATCTCCGCCGTTGCTAGCCGTTGCCAGCCATTGCAGGCGGGAGATTGCTTCGCTCCGCTCACAATGACAAATGTGCCATTGTCAAGCTACTCAGCCTATGTCATTGCGAGGAGCGTTTTTTGCGACGAAGCAATCTCCTACGCACTTGGGGATTGCTTCGTCACTCCGCTACGCTCCGTTCCTCGCAATGACAATAAGGAGGCTGAGTAGTTACCTCCTTCCTCAGAATCAGGATAGGGGACTTCTTCCAGTCCCTCCGCAAAGGCCTCGCGCAGTCCGGCAGCTCCTTCTTCTCCTAACTGTTCGATGATCTTGTGAAGATAGACCTCGTGCCGGATGTATTCCTCGGTGATGAAGACCAGGCCCGCGTTGCGCGACCAGGCCGCCTGGCACTCGCCGGCCGGCAGCGTCTCGCCCACCAGCACCTCCGCCCCGTCAACCACCAGGTTGATAGAACTGTCGTCTACCCGGACGACGTCCTCCTCGAAAGCATGACGATAGTGTGATCCCACTGCCAGCTCAATCTCCCCGCAACTGATGGCGACGGTCCGTACTCCCCGGCCGGCGGCCGTTTCCAGCTCGGCCTGCACCTCGCGGATGGTCTGGGCCCAGGCGACCAGATAGGCGGACTTCTGCGCCCTGGCGATCATCGCCCGCGCCCGGCTCAGGATCGGCGCCCGGCCGCGCAGGTTCCAGATGCTCTCTGGCCGGCCGGCGGTCGCAAGACTCTCGATCTCCGCTTTCAGTGTGGACAGGGTGTCGTCGAACTGTCCCTTGAGCCGGGTCAGTAGTTCGCGTACCGGCAGGGGAGCATATTCCGCCGGCTCGGCTTGAAGGGTGACGGCGTAGCCTTTGGCTACCAACCTCTCCAGCGTCTCGTAGACCCGCGAGCGGGGGACGCCGGAGAGCTTGCTGAGTCGATAGCCCGTCACGGGGCTCTCACGCAGCAGGGCCAGGTAGACGCGGGCCTCGTAGGTGGAAAAGCCCAGTTTATCCAGGGCGGTGATAGCTTGCTGACTCATTCCTTCCTCGTGTAGTGGTCACTATGGTAGTGACTATTATTGTACACCGATGCCAGGGGATTGTCAAGGGTTGGCGAGGGTTTCTGCTGAACCTAGCTTGACACAACCCGAAATCTGTGATATTATACTATCAGTCATATATCAGTCCAGTCTTATATACAACTTGTCACTTAAGGGCCAGAGCAAATGTCACTCAAACACGCCATTCTCGGTTTTCTACACTTCGGGCCACAGACGGGCTACGACCTGAAGACGCGCTGCTTCGACAGGTCGGTGCGTCACTTCTGGCCGGCTGAGCAGTCCCAGATTTATCGCACGCTGGATCGACTGCGGGCGGACGGGCTGGCGGAAATGACCGTCGAGCCGCAGACCGACCGCCCCAGCCGCAAAGTGTACACCATCACCGAGGCCGGGCGGGCAGAGTTCGGCCGCTGGCTGGAAGAAGACCTGCCACTGACCGCCTATCGCGACCCATTTCTCATCCAACTCTTCTTCGCCGAACTGCTTCCGCTGGACGAGGTTCGCGCCCGTCTGGAGGCGCAGGTCGCCCAACACCAGGCGCGGCTGGTGCGCTACCGGGGCGAGGTACAAGCCGCGTTGAACGCCAGTATCGCAGAGACCGGTCAGACGCACGCCGGGGTCTTTTGGCAGATGACGCTGGATTGGGGGATTCGCCTGGAAGAGGCCTGGCTGGCCTGGGCGAATGACTGCCTTGAGGCACTGCAAAGCCTGGAAGAGGCGCGAGAATAATCAAGTCTCAACAATGAACAACGAGGAGGTAACAAATGTATCTAATCATTGGAGGAACCGGCCGGGCCGGCCGTCTGGCTGCTCGGATGTTAATTGATGCTGGTAAGCCCGTACGCCTGCTGGTCCGCGACCCGGAGAAGGCCCGCGCCATGGGCCTGAGCGAGGCGGAGCTCGTTCGGGGTGACGTGACCCGCGCTGAGACGCTGTCCCCTGCTTTTGAGGGGGTGACAGGTGTCTTCTCTGCCCTGAATACGCTGCATCCCGGCGCGGTGCATCTGCGGGAAGCGGTGGAGTACGAGGGCAACCGCCACCTCATCGCAGCGGCCAGACAGGCCAACGCCCGCTTCGTCTACCTCTCGGTCTTTGAGGCCGACCAGGTGACCTTTCCTCACTTCGCCGTGAAGGCGCGGGTGGAGCAGTTGGCGCGGCAGGCGGGGGTGCCCTTTACCTTCCTGCGCCCGGTCACCTGGACCGAGACGCTGCTGATGGGGATGCAGAATGGAAGGGGGCAGATCATCGGCCGGCAGACGAACCGCCAGCAGTTCGTGTCGGTTCTCG
>JBHIAO010000733.1:0-2680 GCA_046758565.1 Anaerolineae bacterium | reverse complement strand
AGACCGCGAACCACCGAACGATATTGGGCCCATCTGCTCTACGTGAGCCTGCTGCTCTCGCCGCTGATGCTGCTGCCGGCCTATCGCCGGCAGGCGTCGCGGCTGGCCCGGCTCGAAGGGCGCCCCTCCCCGCTGGCCCTGCTGCAGGCTGTCCGGCGCGACTGTCGCAGCCCCTTCGTCCTGCTGCACGTCGCTCAGGCCGTGGCCCTGGCCGTGGTGCGGGCGCTGATTCCCATATTATTGGGCATGCGCGGGCTGGCCTTCTGGCTGCTGAGCAACCTCGCTTCTTGGGAGAGCCTGTCGCTGGGCACACGGGTCTTGGCCTGGAACATGGCCCTGGCGGTGCCCCTGACGACCGGCGTGACGGTCATCGGTTGGTGGGGTGCGCGCCGCGCCCGCCAGGGCAAACGCTGGCTCGTGCCAGGGCTGGGCTGAGGAGGCGTGAAACGTAAAACGTGATGCGTGATGCGTGACGAAATTCGATTCACGCATCACGCATCACGTTTCATGTGCTCTTCAGCAATCCCGATCTCACATAATGTCCTTGCGTTCAGTATGGTAATCGAGGTGACAAGATGAACTACATCCGCTGGTTTCACGAGGTTGGCGCTGCTGACGTGGGCCTGGTCGGCGGCAAGGGGGCCAACCTGGGAGAGATGGCCGTGGCCGGCCTGCCGGTGCCGCCGGGGTTCTGCCTCACCGCCGCCGCGTATCGCGAGTTCACCCAGGCGACGGGCCTGGATGAGATTATCCGCAGCATCCTCGCCGAGACCCGCCTGGACGACCCGGCCGACGTGGAGGCCAAGACGGCGCGCATCCGTGGCTTCATCGCCCAACAGGAGGTGCCGGCGACGATGGCCCAGCAGATTCTGGATGGCTACCATCGTCTGGCCCAGGAGCTAGGGGCGCCGGATGTGGCCCACGTGCCGGTGGCTGTGCGCTCGTCGGCCACCGCCGAAGACCTGCCCACCGCCTCCTTCGCCGGCCAGCAGGACACCTACCTCAACATCCGAGGGGACGATGAACTGCTCGAGCACGTCAAGCATTGCTGGGCTTCCCTGTGGACGGCCCGGGCGGTGACCTACCGCACCAGGCAAGGCTTCGACCATCACCAGGTGTATCTGGCTGTGGTGGTGCAGGCCATGATCCCATCCGAGGTCGCGGGGATCATGTTCACCGCCAACCCGATCACCGGCAACCCCGACGAGGCCCTCCTCAACGCCTCCTGGGGCCTGGGGGAGGCGATTGTCGCCGGCCTGGTCACGCCCGACACGTTCACTGTGCGCAAAAGTGACGGCCACGTTGTCTCGTTGGAGGTTGGGGCCAAAGAGCGCACGATTGAGTACGCGAAAGATGGGGGGACCGTGGAGCTGGAGACGCCGGCGGAGCGGCGGGACGTGCCGGCCCTCTCCGATGAACAGGTGGCAGAGCTGGTGGCCCTCGGCCAGCAGATTGAAACCCACTACGGCGCGCCGCAGGACATCGAATGGGCCTATGCCGGAGGGCGCTTCTACGTCCTGCAATCACGAGCCATCACCACCCTGGCACCGGCCGCGCCGCCGGCCGGGGAGATGGAGTACAACCGCACCATGTTCGTCGAAATCTTCCCTGATCCCCTGTCCCCCATTTTCCTCTCGGTGATTCAGCCACTGTTCAAAGGCATGCTCGACTTCACCTTCGAGGCGCTGGGCTTCAAGCCACCCCAGGGAATGGAGGCTGTCGGCGTGTTCTACAACCAGCCCTATTTCAACCGCAACTACATCGCGGCGAGCCTGCAGCCCCTGTCGCCCCCGGTGCGGGAGCCTCTGGTGTCCCAAATCGTCAACCCTTTTGGGCACCACGAGGGAGGGGCACGCGGCGAGCTTTCCCGGCCCTACCTGGGGATGGTGGCCCGGCTGCTGCGCTTCATGGTCGGCTTCCCCGATCAACTGCCCGGTCTGGTGGCTCGCTACCGGGCCGAGGTGGCGGAGGTGGCGGCGCTTCCCCTGGAGAAGGCGCCCGATGCGGAGCTTGTGGCACACCTGCGGGGCCTGGTCTTCGGCACCGCCAGCCGGCTGTTGAACTACGACTTCCTGATGATCGCCCTGATCGGTCGTACCTATCAACTGCTGGGCTCGCTGCTGGAGCGGTATTTCGGCGATGAGACCGAGGAGCTTCGCAGCAAACTCATCTCCGGGGTAACTGGAAACGTGACCATGGAGACGAACAAGGCTCTATGGGACCTGGCGCAGATCGCCAGGGCCTCGCCTGCCGTCAGCGACCTGCTGCGGAGATATGGCGAGCGCGAGGTGCGAACCCGTCTGGAACAGATGCCGGAAGGACGAGCCTTCCTTGGTGAACTCAAGCGATTTCTGAGCGAATACGGCCACCGGGAGATCCGCATGGACATTTTGTATCCTACCTGGGGCGAGGACCCGACACCGGTGTTGAGCTTTGTGCGTGGGTATCTGGACAGCGAAGAGGCCCAGAGCCCGCATCGACAGCAGGCGGGCCTGGTCAAGCAGCGCCAGGAACTGACGCAAGCAGTGCGGTCACGTATGGGGCAAGACCGCCTGGGTCGCCACCTGATCTGGCCGATCTTCCGCTGGGTGCTCGGTCATACCCAGGTCCACACGCGGGAACGGGACACCATGCACTTCGAGCTGACGCGGCTCTTCCCACCCTTCCGCCGGCTGCTCCA
>JBHIAO010000732.1:0-2683 GCA_046758565.1 Anaerolineae bacterium | reverse complement strand
TGTTCTTAGGCGGGTAGCCTGGACTTCTACCGCTTCTATCGTGGACGGCCTGCTGCATTTCGCATTCTATATCGGTGTACCCTACGTCGCGCTTCTGCGGGGTGTCATTACCCCTCAATCCCTGGGATTGGTGGTCGCTTCCCAAAGTGAGTCTTTAAACCAGGGGGCCCTCGTGGCTGTCGGCGCGGTGGCTTTGATGGGGCTGATCGGATGGCACTACCGGCGAGAAGTCATCTCGCTGGGCGAAGATGCGCACCCACCACTCGACGCGACACGGCAGTTGCTTGGCCGGCCATGGGGATGGGTGCTGGTGCTGGTCAGCGTGATCTGTCAGCAAAGCCATTGGGCTTTCTATCGGGCGCTGCCGTTCCTGATCTTGGACGATCGCTACATGGGCGGCTTTCTCGGACTGGCGCTGGTTATGCTGGAAGCTTACGCCAATCCACGTGTGCGCGATGACCTGAAGGACCGAGCCGGCGCCGAATTTCTGTTGCTGAGCGCCGGCTTTGCTGTAGTGACGACGATTCTCTTTATCCTAACTGGCACGTCGTGGCTGGGGGGCGGTACACATCTCGCAGTCGCTATCGGCTGGATTTTGCTCGTTCAGGCTCAGCAGAGGCGGCAGCCACGCGAGTCATAACTGACTATCGGATGATGAAAGAGAGGCCAATCAAGATCGCGAACAGCGCACCGGCTACCACGGCGATGCGCTTTAAGTCGTTGTAAACGTACCAGTATTCCGCGCGTAACTCATCGCTCGACCGAAGAGAGGTTGATTCGCGAGCCGGCGTTCCCCGGACCTTTTGTCCCGGCCTGCCAACTTTCACGCTACTCGATGTTGGCGCCCCTTTCGGGTACATCTGGGGTGGCCGTCGGTAACGCCCTTTTCGTGATTTCTTCGCCATGTTATTCCTCCAAAGCGTGATGTGTGATGCGTGATGGAGTGTCCGATGGCGATGTCGCCTCGAGTGGTTGCCTCTGACCGAGCGCGAGTGCCACTTCCACGACCTCGCCTTCGCGCAATGTGCCGGACGGTATTCTATCGGTGATGGGTACAGCTTCGCCGGCGGTCTCAAGTCGCCGGCCGGGCTTCAGATCAAGGCCGACTTCCACGACTTCGCCGTCGATCAGCCTGGCTGACGGTACGCCCGAGGTGGCCGGTCCTTTCGCAGCGATGACTTCCTCAATGGCTTCCTCCACCTCGATCTCGACCGGGACCTCTTCCGCAGCAGGCTCAGCGACCACAGTCTCGTGCTTGATGATCTCGATCCCTCGTTCGGCCAGAGCATCGAGGAACGGCACCGGGTCGATGATCGCTTCCGGCGCAAACACACCTGGTTCCTCGATCTCGCCACGCGCCAACATGAGTGAGCCTATGGCCGCGGGAATCCCTGCTAGCTGGGCCATGCGGTCGGCGATGCTGTAGGTTAGCGTCACTTGCTCACCGCTCCGGGTGCCGGAAACGTCGACACGCAAGCCCGACAGGGCAACGCCACCGGCCCCGATCACGCGTTCGAGCCGCGAAATCAGCCGGCTCATGAAATCGATCCGGCTCTGTGATGATGTGAGCCCCAGGCGAACCAGCATTGCGGCCAGTCGATTGTTCCACTTAGGTGTCAGTGCACCTTTGAGACTTACCGTCCAGGCCGGGATCGTCCTGGGGATAGTCATCGGCTCTGGGTGGCCGACGTGGAAAACCTCGATGTCTCCCAAAGGCTCCGGGAACTCCACAATCTCTGGCTCGCTGAGGGCCGGCACCTTGACCCATCGTCCGTCGCGATAGGTCGGCACCCGACCGCTCACAGCATACAGGACATGCTCGATGACCGCCAAGCCGTGGGGGTCCGCCGCCCCGCCCACCCACGCAATGCGGATTTCGTCAGCCTGATCTAACTGGTTGGCCCCATGGCGCGCCAATACGTTGGACAGGCCGGGTGTCCAGCCCAGACCGGTGATGAGCGTCACACCCTGTTTTCGAGCCACCGCGTCGAATTCAAACAGCGTCTCGATGGGGCCGTGGTCATCGCAGATGTCAACATAATCGACGTGACTTTCAAGTGATGCCCAGGCCATCTTGGGCGCGAAACGATAGAACGGACCTACGGCTCCGACTGCCACGTCGGCATTTCGCAACGCAAGCAGCAGGGAGTCTCGGTTACCGGCGTCCACGAAGATGCCCTGGGCGCGCTTCCCAAAGCTACGGGCCAGCGCCCGTGCCTTTGCCACTTGGTAGTCAGCGATGATTACGCGTGCATCGCTATGTTCAATCAGGTCGCGCACGATGTGGCTGCCCATGTCGCCGGCGCCACCCAGGACTACGATGTTCACGCCACCCGCTCCGTTCATCTACTTGACGAAGTTTCGATCACGGCAGCAACTCCTGCACGACCAGGCGGTCAACTTCGTGGCCTTCGATCACCAGAGGTACCGCGTCCGACGTGCCGTAGTCTTGGCGTTCATGATAGTCCGGCGATTCCGCAGGTCCCGACGGATCGGTGTAAACCTCGAACTGGCTCTCGGAAAGGTTTACGATCCAGTAAACTGGAATCCCCGCGAGAGCATAAACCCGTTTCTTGAACGTCCGATCACGCTGAAGAGAAGTGTCCGCCACTTCGACCACCAAGGCCAAGTCCTGTGGACCGGGATGGCGGTCGAGGTATTGACGTGTATCGCCACGTACCAC
>JBHIAO010000731.1:0-2687 GCA_046758565.1 Anaerolineae bacterium | reverse complement strand
AGAAGCACGTAGAAATGGTTGACCACGTCGCGGCCAAGGACGAGGAAATCAAGGCCGGTGAGAATGACCTCGAGATGGGGAATGGTCAGACCGGCGACGGTGAGCCGCACGGCATACGTGGAGACATGTGTCGTCCTGGCCTCGACGTCTTCGAGGCGGAGACGTCCGTGGCCTGGAGATGAAGAGAATCGGTCAACCTGGCGGGCACCGCAGTGATGTCGGAGCCCGTGTCCAGGAGAGCTGGCACTGTTTCCTCGTGCTGTTGCGGGACGATAACGCCGGCCACCGTCACCTGAAGGAATGGCGCGGGAGGGTCAACGGTGTGGTCGTAGGACCTCATTGGCCGGCCACCCAGATCGTAGGTATACGCATGCGGCGTGGCGTGTCTGGCTCAACCCACTCGACGTAGCAGCGCACGTCGCCGAGCCGGCGCAGGACCCGTTCCAGTATGTCCATCTTGTCATCACCGACCTCAACCACCCGGCCTTGGTGGATAGCGACGGCGCGACCAGGGTGGCGCTTTAGCAACTCCGGCTTGAGACGCTCGAAGGCCGCGACCTCAGCCTCGAACTCGGGATCGGCCGGTATCGCTGAGGCACGCTGCGCTGCCTGCCAGTCCTGAAAAGCCTGGTAGTCACGTAGTGGAACCAGCACGGCTACCGGTTCGCCGTCGCGCTGCAAGAGGGTTGGGCCCTGCTCCAGTGCCTCTTGCTCCACTTCGATGATGTATCGTGTCGGCGTTTCTTTCAGCAATACAGTTTTCATAAACCGCCTCTTGAGGAAGGTAGAATGATCAACTACCGGTATTGTACAACACAATGCGTGAAACGCAAAGCGTGACGGGCACGCATCACATACTGTGGTTAATTTGACGGCGTTGGGATGGGCGGCCAGGTAATCGGTGACGGTGCGCAGTTCGGAACGGTGGCGCACGATGGACGACGGCGTGTAGAGCTCGCCGCCCCGCTTGCCCTCGGTGCTGGCAACCTGGGCAGAGGAGCGGAGGAGAAAAGAACACCTTTCGGCGAGAGGCGTGGTTCCTGGATGGGCGTATTTTAGCACACGTGATCGAGTAGCGCAACTGTCCGTGTGCCGGCCCGCAAGCAGAACCGCTGATCTGCGGGAAAACGCGGACACTGCCATCCCCATCCGCGGCTTCCTGCACATCCGCGGTTCTGCCGGCTGAGCCGATTGCGCTAATGAGCCTTCTGGGGCACCGTCGCCAGACCCTGTTGTACGGCGTAGGCGGCGGCCTGGACGCGGTTTTCGAGATGGAGTTTGGCCAGGATGTTCTTGAGGTGGTTCTTCACCGTGTTCTCGGCGATGACCAGCCTGTCGGCAATCTCCTTGTTGGTCAATCCCTGGGCGACGAGCTGCAGCACCTCTCGCTCCCGATCGGTGAGCAACTGCGCCCCGGGTTCGGTGTTGGCTCTCTTGGCCAACTGGGAGAATTCGTGCATGATCTTGGCAGCCATGAAGCGGGAGATGGGAGCCTGGCCAAGCGAGACGCCGCGTAGCATCTCAAAGAGTTCGTCGGGTTCCAGCTTTTTCAGCAAGTACCCGTGGGCGCCGCTCTTGATGGCCTCAAAGAGACTCCGATCGTCCTCGGCCACGGTGAGAACCACGATTTTCACGTACGGCATCTCCGCCAGGATGCGCTGCGTAGCTGCCAGGCCGTCACACACGGGCATGGCAATGTCCATCAGGATCAGGTCGGGCATCAGCTTCCGGGCTTGCTCCAGCGCCTCCAGTCCGTTCTCCGCCTCGCCCACGACGTTGAAGTCTGCCTGTGAGGACAGTAGGGCCGTCAGACCTTTTCGAAACAGTACATGGTCATCCACCAGCAAGACGCGCATCAGCTCCACGGCGTTCACCCCCTTCCTGTGCCAATGGAATCTGAACGATCACCGTTGTTCCGGCTCCGGGACGTGTATCTAACCCGAACGAGCCCCCCAAGCTCTCGGCCCGCTCTCGCATGATGGCCAACCCAAAGGTCCGCTTAGGGGATCGCTCGACCGCTACGCGGTCGAAGCCGACGCCATCATCCGCGACGGTGATCTGGACATCATCCGCTTCGCGCCCCTTCGCTTCGCTCGAGGGCAGGCCTGAGGGCGCTTCAGCGCCGAAGGGGTTTGCTCGCTGAAACCGCACCTGGACATGATCGGCTTGGGCGTGCTTGCGCACGTTGGATAGAGCTTCCTGAAGGATCCGCAGCAACTGAATCTCCTGGGTGGTGGTGAAGGCGATGTCCTCGGTCCCCTCAGCACTTAACGCGGTGTCAATCCCGTACTGCAAGCCGAACTCCTCCAGATACTGGCCTGCAGTGGCGATCAGGCCTTCCCGGTGGGGGACGAGAGTGCGCAAACCGCTGATCTCCTCCCGCACATCGGCGTAGGCCTGATCGATGATCTGGTCCAGCGTATCCAGAGCCTGGGCAGCCTGGTCGGCATCGCCCTTCACCATCGCCCGCCGCGCAGCCCTGGCGTTGAGGTTGAGAACACTCAAGGCCTGGGCAAAGCCGTCGTGCATCTCGCGGGCCAGGCGATCCCGTTCTTCCAAGATGGCCAGTTCCTGTACCCGACGCCGCTCCACGGAAAGGTCCTGGCGCATGCGTTCGAAAGCGGCCGCCAATTGCCTGATCTCGTCCTGACCCTGAACCGTAATTGGATGGTCAAGGTCGCCGCCGG
>JBHIAO010000730.1:0-2688 GCA_046758565.1 Anaerolineae bacterium | reverse complement strand
CAAACAGCCACTTCAGGCTCAGAAAGACCACCGTTACCGTAGGCAGCATAGCATTGCGTAAAGCGTGCTTAAACACGACCACGCGCCACGGCAAACCTTTGAGCTTAGCCGTGCGGATGTACGGCTGGTTCATGACATCAATCACGCTGGCACGGGTCATACGGGCCACATAGGCCAGGATAGCCAGCGTCACCGTAATTGCTGGTAGAATCAACCGACTGAAATTCTCCCACAGGGAGGCATCCTCTTCCATAAGACTCGACGGGGGAAGCCAGCCCAGCCAGTTGCTGAATACAAGGGTGAGAAACACCGCACTCACGAACTCAGGGAGCGAGAGCCCAATAAGGCTGGTGATGGAGATACCACGGTCCACCCACCGTCCAGCAAACACGCCCGCTATCACCCCCAATACGATTGCCGACGGCACGAAGAAGAGGAAGCCAAGGGCGCCCAGGACGACAGAGTTGCGCAGCCGGATGAGCAGCACCGGCGTAATATCACCATTTAAGTGACCAGAGAAGCCCAGATCGCCGCGCACGGCATTGGCCAGCCAGGTGACATACCGCACCGGCGCAGGCTGATCAAGACCCAGCCGGTGCCGGAGCGCGGCGAGGGCTTCTTCGGTCACATTCTGGCCCAACAGATACTGGGCCGCGTCACCCGGCATCACCTCAGTGATAAGGAAGATAGCCACCGACACGAGGAACATGGTCAGTAGCATCAAGGCAAAGCGTCGGACGACGAATCGAACCCAGCCTCTGCTCACACTCCTCTACAACCTCCTTGCTTTAAAATCCCATGTCATGCTGAGGAGCCCTTCGGCAGGCCAGGATAAGCTCCGCAACGAAGCATCCCACTCCGCGAGCCGGAGAGATGCTTCGCTGGCGCTCAGCCCTGTCCTGAGCGAAGCCGAAGGAATGACACGTGAACGACAATATGTTCTTCCCCACTGAATAGCGCCAACAGCGCTGTGGGCCTACCGTGAAAATAGGCGATTTTCATCCATGATTCGGTCCGGCTCTGCCGGTCATGGTGGCTACTCAGAATGACATGACACGGCTGGGGGAACTTATATTTTCATGTGCGCTTAAGCCTCAAGCCACACGTTCCGTGGGTCAAGCCAATTCAGCGGGTGGAATTTGTAGTTCTGTACGACGTCTCGTATAGCCGCCATCTGAGGCAAGTGGTATGGGATGATTTGTCCACCTTCCTCGATGAGCGTATGCTGCAGCTCGGCATACAGTTCCTTACGCCGCTCAAAGTCGGTCTCGCCCAAGGCCTCATCAAGCTTCCTATCGAATTCTGGATTGTAAAAGTGGCTTTCGTTCCACGCCGCATCGGAAGTGTAGGCGACACGTAATTGCTCGTCCGCGGTCGGTCGCGGCGACCATTCCACCGTGCCAAACGGTACCTGCAGCCATTTCTCGGCGTAGTACCGAGACGCCGAGACACCTTCTATCTCGACTGTGACCCCGATCTCCTTTGCCCAGTCGGCAAAGACTAAGCAGAAGTCAAGGATGCCAGGTGCGTCATTGATGGCCCACAGGGTGACTTCCAGCCCAGCCTCATAACCCGCTTCCGCGATGAGACGCTTTGCCTCTTCGAGGTCTTGGTTCCAGATGTTGGTGTCGATCCGAAACGGGCTCGGCGGAATGACAGGGTTGTCATCGTCCGGCCGTGCGGGAATGTTTGGGTGGGCCACCTCTGTCATGACCACCCGGTCGCCGATGAGCTTAAACGCACGCCGCACCCGATCATCATTGAATGGCTCCATATCAAGCTGCATAAACATCTGTTGCTTACGCATGGGCGGCGTGAATGCCAGAGCGATGCCCGGTTTATCCTGAAGTAGCTCCACGAACTCGCCGCTCGGCAAGTTGAAGACATCCACGTCCCCGGCCTCTAAAGCATTCGCCAGGGTGGCTTGCTCTGGAATATGCACGGACTCGATCTCATCCAGGTAGGGGATACCTTCCACCCAGTAGTTTTCATTCCTCTGGAGCGTGATACGGTCGGCATGGGCATACTTGTCTATCTTGAACGGACCGGTCCCGCGCGGCTCCTGGTCAATCTGCTCGTTCGTGAGATCATGCGGCACGATCTTACCCTGGAATGCGGCAAGCTGAACTGGAAAGTCCGCATTTGCACCGGCCAGAGCAAACCGCACGGTATGGTTGTCCAGCTTCTCGATGTTCTCAATACGTTCGTAGACTGCTAATCCTGGGGAGCCGAAATCCGGATCAAGGATTCTCTGGAAGGTGTGTACCACGTCGTCTGCCACGAACTCACGACCGTGATGGAACTCGACGCCCTGCCGCAGGTGGAAAACCCATGCCTGGCCGTCCTGCTCCGGCTCCCAGGACTCCGCCAACCGTGGTATCGTGTTGGCGTACTCTTCATCGATGTCCACCAGTGGCTCGTGGATCCATTGGGTGAGAATAGTCGCGGGAGGAGCTACGCTGAGCGCTGGATCAAAAGGCCCGGCCGGCTCCCGCGTAGTAGCCCACCGAAGCTTGCCGCCCCGCTGCCCCTCGCCGGCTGGCGCGACCGTGGCTGCCGGCGAGGGAGCTGATGGGACACAGGCCTCCAGAACAAGCAGTCCTGTGCCGGCACCGGCCACCTTCAAAAAGTCCCTGCGTGTCATGGAGCCGTTATTTCGCTTTTGCTGTACCATTTTCATCCTCCTTT
>JBHIAO010000729.1:0-2689 GCA_046758565.1 Anaerolineae bacterium | reverse complement strand
TCGTTGTCGGCACCCACTGGCCGGCAAAGCCACTTGGTGCGGGGTGGTGTCTCCGTCATCTTCCAGGGCATACCCTGCACCACCAACTCACCGTAGATGGGATCCTCTACCCGTTCGAAGGCCCCTCGCTGCCACCAGTGGTCCTCGTCGAGCGTCTGGCCTGGGTTATTGACACGACCGGTGGCGACGATGCCCGGACCGCGCTTATTGACCACGTAGTCCTGCACCATCCCCAGAATCTCGTCGGAGGTATAGTTCTGCGACCATGTCTCGACAATGCTATGCAAGACCTTCTTGCTATCCATTTGCAATCGGTCGATGAAGGTCTTGAACCTGGGGTCCGTCTGCAACTCTGGTTGGCCCATGATCGTAGTCAGCGCCTCGAAGTTGACGTCTGAAAAGCCGGCGATCATGGTGTAGCCGTCTTTGCAGCGCACGAACGTGTAGGGAAAAACCGAAGTGTCCAGTAAGCCAATGCGGCCACGCACGATGCCCGCCTTCTCGTACCACAGGACCATATCTTCCATGAACCGTAGAATCGCCTCACTGCCGGTCACGTCGATCATCTGGCCACGACCGCTGACGCCCCGATGGTAGAGGGCGGTGAGGGTGGCGAAAGCCCCCCAGGCGCCTGCGGCATACCAGCCGAACCAGTTGCCGGCCTTGGTGGGCACTTCCGACGGCTGGGGATCATCACCACTCTGCATCTCACCCGTGACGTGGACGATGCCCGAGAGGGCCTGGTCGGCCACTTCGTAGTCCGGCTTGTTGGCCTGACGCTCCGCCTCGGGTCCGAATTGGCCGTAGGTGGAGCAGGCCACGTAGATCAATCGCGGGTTGATCTTCCGCAGTTGCCGGTAACCGATGCCCCATGCATCCATCTGGCCGGGCTTGTAGGTCTCAATCAACACATCGGCGTGGCTCACAAGCCGCATCAGGACCTCGCGCCCCTCCTCGTGGGTCAGGTCCAGTGTAACGTGCAGCTTGTTCCGTCCCTCAACCAGGTACCCGAGACCTGTACCCTCGTGCTCCAACCCGAACGGGGAGAAGAAGCGCACGGTGTCGCCGTCTGGAGGCTCAATGCGAATCACCTCGGCGCCAAACTCGGCCAGCAAGGCCGAGCAGATAACACCGGCCATGCTGATGTGGCTGACGTCCAGTACCATCAGGTCTTCGAGAGCTTCGGGTTTGCCGCCGGCGGTAGTAGGATCGTCCCGCTCACGGATCCACTCTTCCCAGGGGACTTCCATTTCAACAGACATCTCTCTCCTCCTTGGAACCTATCGGAAAACTAGCGGGCCGGGCTACATGATGAGACCTTCGCCCTGCCAGCCATCCAGGGGCATGGCACCAGGACGCTCGGCCCACTGGCCGACGATGCCCTTTTCCTCCAGTTGCCGCATCTGGCTGGTCGATAGGCCCAGAAGCTTGCGGAAAACGTACTCGTTGTGGAAACCCACCGGTCGCGCGACCCAGCGCACACGTCCCGGGGTCTCTGAGAGCTTAGGGGCGGGGCCGTACTCCGTCATCTCGGCGTACAGGGAGTCCGCGAAGTTCCAGACCGAGCGCCGCGTCCGCAAGTGCTCACTCTCGTAGTGGTCTTTGGCAGTCATCACGGGAGCGGCAGCGAAGCCGTGCTCTGCTCCCAGGTCGTCCAGCTCAGCCTTGGTTTTGTCCACCGCCCATTCGGCGATGAGCTCCGACAGGGCCTCGTTGTTCTCAGGTTGGAGGCGCGATGGGAGTGTGGCGAAGCGCGAATCCTGCGCCAATTCTGGCTGGCCCATTGCCATGCACAACCCGCGGAAGGCTTCGTCGTCGCCGGCTGCGATGGCCACAAAGCCGTCGGTGCAGCGGAAGATGTCTGAAGGGCTGATGGCGACGTCCCGGTTGCCGGATCGCTCCCGCTCCTGGCCGGTCAGGTGCTGGTAGATCCAGGTCCAGTCCAGGCTGCGGATCAGGCCTTCTCCCTGAGAGTATTCGATGTACTGGCCCTGCCCCGTGCGCTTCCGGTAGTGCAGGGCGGCCAGGATAGAGACTGCATTCATCAGCGCACCGAAAAAGTCGCCGATGTAGATGCCGCTCTTCATGGGCGTGCGACCCGGGAAGCCGGTAATACTGGCCAGGCCACTGACCGCCTGAGCCAGAAGGTCATAAGAGGCTCGCCCTACAGCGAACGGTCCCCACTGGCCAAAGCCGTTGGCCGCCAGGTAAATGATCCGCGGGTTGACCTCCCGGAGTTGCCGGTATCCCAGGTCGAAGGCATCCATACCTCCAGCCCGCAGGTTCTCTACCACGACGTCGGACTTTGCCACGAGATGCCGGAAGAGCTCCTTCCCCTCGTCATGGTGCAGGTCAATGCCTACGTGGTATTTGCTGTGGTTGATCGGCGTGAAGCCAAAACACAGGTTTCGCCAGAAGTAGCCCTCCGGTGGCACGTAGCGCATGGTATCGCCAGCCGGCGGCAGTTCCACCTTGATGACCTCAGCTCCGAACTCGGCAAGATAATCCGCTGTGGCGGGGCCTAGTACCAGAGTGCACAACTCGATAACTCGCACGCCACGCAGCGCTTCCGGTTTGTCGAAAACCCTGGCGGGATCGAAGGTCTCGGCCGTCCAATCGAAGTAAGATTGCCCGTCACTCATGATCTGCCCTCCGTTGCCCTGCTGGGGCCGGTCTCCAGACCGTGCCC
>JBHIAO010000728.1:0-2693 GCA_046758565.1 Anaerolineae bacterium | reverse complement strand
CGCGCAATGACGGAGCCAGGGAACTCGTCGTCACTTCGTAGGTCTTGATGGTATACATGCCACTACCAGGGAAGTCGACCCTCAGCAGGTAGTTGCCAGGGCTAGGCAGTACTGCTTGCACTTCTGGATTGGGGTTGCCAGTGCTTTGGTCAAAGCCGTTGTCAACTTCTACGTCAATGACTTCGTCCACGATGCCGTTGGTGTTGACATCATGGTACAACTGGAGACGGAGGTCCGGCGTCTCGAAGTCACGGATCTGGGCCACGAACCACAGCGTGTCCGCATCAAGCGTGTAGCTGAATACTTCGATGCTACCCTCATGGCCGGTGGTCTCTACAGGCTCAACCAAGCCATAGGCGCTGACTACGAACGGATCCACGGTCAGGCCGCTCCGCCACTTGAACTCAGCACGGCCGGCGTCCCACTGAGTCCTCAACATCAGCGAAGGACACGCCGCCCGGTTGTTCTGGAGGACTATAGGCATGTGCACTTGGTGGGTACCGTCAGTGAGAGTGAGAGTGCCGAAGCTCCATCTGCCTTGCTCTGCCTCTCTCGCATCAACTGTTACCTGGAACGTAGCTGTGCCACGGGCCGGCAATTCCAGCCGGTCAGGGGACACCGTAATCTCGATATCCTCCGCTGCATCAACCTCCGCGGAAATGGTCCACGTGGAATCCGCATCCAGCGAGCTGGTTGCAGTGCGAGCTATCGTATCGACGCCACAAATCCCGCCGAAGCCCATGCTAGGCAAGTTCATGTTGGCCGGATCAGTTTCGCCTGCTAGATACTCCTCATATGTCATCTCAAAGACAAGCCCAGGATCAGCAGCGCGCGTCAGGTCGATCCTGCCAGCCCCCATGTCGAGGGGGCTAGCCGGTGTTGGGCCCACCCCCGTCAGGCGCCTGACTTCTGTCTTAGCCGTGGTCATCAATGCTGACTGGATCATAGCCGGCGACCAGTCGGGGTGAAGTGCTTTGAGGAGCGCCCCAGCGCCGGCCACGTGTGGGCTCGCCATGGAGGCATTGATCTGAGCAGTAGCGCCAGGATTACCCTCGATCCAAATACGCAGAGCTTCAGCATCATCCATGCTCAATAGGACTGACGGAATCGTGGTCTCCTCCAATCCACCGATTGGAACCAGAGGCATGCCTATGACATCAAAGAAAACGACTGCAATAGCACCGGCAGCAGTAACATTCTCCACCTGCTTTGTGAACGTGCATTTCCCACCCATTGGAAGCGCCGCAATACTGTTTCCGAATGCGCCATCAGGGAAAGGAGAACATCCCTCTAAGTTTTCTGTGTCGACCTGACCGGAATACGTGATCTCAGCCGGTCCAATGGTGTCGGTAATCGATGGGCCATCGCCGGAAAGCACTGCCAGGCCGGTGAGTTCAGCCGGCACGTCACCGGGACCGGTCACGTCGAGGGTGTTGGCGAAAACGCGAGGGGTGGTAGAGGCTCCCACGGAGGCGACCCATGGCGAAATGGCCGGTGAGCCGACAGTACTGCGTTTAGGGCCTGCGTTGCCGGCTGCTGCGGCCACGAAGACACCAGCATCCCGAGTATTCAGCAACGCTAGGCTGAGCTCATCATCCCAGGGGTCGGCGGCTTTGCCACCGAGGGAAAGGTTGATGATGTCAACGCCATCGGCAACCGCCTTGTTGATTGCGGCGAGCACGTCAGGATTAGTGCATGGGTTCTTTCCAAAGGGACCACAGACCTTGTAAACCGCCACATGTGCCCGCGGCGCGATGCCGGAAATGGTGCCGGGCTCCACCTCTGGCAGGCTGAAGCTGACACTTTCATTGCCCGCCGCAGTGGAGGCGACATGTGTGCCGTGCCCGTTATCATCGCGCCCGGAATGGAACAGGCCATCATAACCGCCGTGCTCAGCGACGTAGGCGTCCAGGAAGTACTGGATACCGATCAGTTTGTCGTTGCAAGTGTAGCCGCGGCTGTCGTCATCTGGCTGTTGACATCCGCCGCGCCATCTGGCCGGTGGTGATGGGTAGGTGCCATCGTCGGCGAAGGACGGATGCTCTGGCCAGATGCCGGAGTCGATGACTCCAAAGATGACGCCTTCACCCTTGGTACCCATATCCACTCCTGCAGCAGTACCGTCCCAGATGCTGGTGGCGCCGATGAAGTCGGGCGTAACATCGGTCAGGAACTGCTGCGGCTCATCGCGGTGCATAGAAACCACGCCCGGCATTCTCGCCACACGGGCAGCTTCAGCCGGTGTCAGCATGGCCGAGATGCCGTTGTAGGCAACCTGGTAGGTATACAACACGTCCACTGCATGGCCGACCACCCGCCGCAACTGTCCAACGAACTGCGTCTGTCGGTTGTCCAGATAATCAAGATAGGCCTGGCTGGCCCGGCTGGCGACGTCCAACTTCGACTGACCGAGCGCGCGCGGATTAGTCGCCTGCAACCTGGCGACGCCCCCTCGGTACGTCACCAGGGGTTCGCCGGCCAGGCGGATGATGTAGGGCCACGGCTCCTCTTCGGCCGCAGCCTCGGCTTCAGGCTCCGTTGCCGGCTCATGGCCGCTTACAACACTCACAACGTTCAAGGGGGTCGCGGTGAGCGCGTTCGCTGTATCCCGCGCGGAAGGAGCGGCTGCTGCCAGCAACGTGGCCGGCAGCAGCAGACTGATGGCAATCAAGAATGGTAATACATGACGATGC
>JBHIAO010000727.1:0-2694 GCA_046758565.1 Anaerolineae bacterium | reverse complement strand
CGCATCCCGCATCCCGCATCCCGCATCCCGCATCCCGCATCACATCAAACATGACGCAACCTCAATTCGAGCAGATTGTCTGGAAGGCCAAGGACTACATCGCGGCCGGCGACATCTTTCAGGTAGTCCTGTCACATCGGTTCGCGCGCCAAACCCAGGCCGACTCATTTGCTATCTATCGGGCGCTACGGATGCTAAACCCGTCGCCCTACATGGTCTACATGGAACTTGGCGATCTGGAGATCATCTCATCCTCGCCGGAGATGCTGGTTCGACTTGAGCACGGAACAGCCGAAGTGCGGCCCATCGCCGGTACCCGGCCGCGTGGAGCGACGCCCGAGGAGGACGCTGCCCTGGCCGATGAACTGCTCGCCGATCCAAAGGAACGGGCTGAGCACGTCATGCTGGTCGACCTGGGACGCAATGACCTGGGCCGGGTGTGTGCGTATGGCACAGTGGAGGTCCCAGAACTAATGACCATCGAGCGCTACTCGCATGTCATGCACATTGTCTCGAGCGTGAAAGGCCGGCTTAACGGTACCTGCAACGCCTTCGACCTGCTGCGCGCCACGTTTCCGGCCGGCACTGTGTCCGGTGCACCAAAAGTGCGCGCCATGGAGATCATCGAGGAATTGGAAGGCCTGCGCCGTGGCCCGTACGCCGGCGCCATCGGCTACTTCGGGTATGGCGGGAGCATGGACACCTGCATCACCATCCGTACGATCCTGAAGCAGGGTGGCACCGCGTACATCCAGGCCGGCGCCGGCATCGTAGCCGACAGCGACCCAACCCGCGAATACCAAGAGTGTGTTAACAAAGCCGCGGCACTAGCCGAGGCAATTGACATTGCCGAGCAAGGAATCGAGTAACAGAAGAGAGGTGAGTTCTTCATGACTGAAAAGAAAATCGTTTTCTCCGGTATCCAGCCGTCAGGCAACCTGCACCTGGGTAACTACTTGGGCGCAATTAAGCGCTGGGTTGCCGATCAAGATAGGTACGACAGCATTTTCTGTGTCGTGGACATGCATGCCATTACCTTGCCCCAGGATCCTGGCGTGCTACGGGCCAACATTCGCGAGCTTATGGGACTACTGGTCGCATGTGGAATCGATCCGGAGCGCAGCGTGCTCTTTGTCCAGTCCCACGTCACCGCTCATGCCGAATTGGCCTGGATTCTAAACTGTGTGACGCCCGTCGGTTGGCTGGAACGCATGACCCAATACAAAGAAAAGGCGGCCAAGCAGGACAGCGTCGGCACGGGCCTGCTGGACTACCCAGTGCTACAAGCCGCCGACATCTTGCTGTATCAGGCGCACCTGGTCCCTGTCGGGGAGGATCAACGACAGCATGTGGAACTGACGCGCGACATTGCCGGCCGTTTCAACTACCTGTACGGCGAGACCTTCGTGCTGCCGGAAGCTCTCATCGCCACGACTGGTGCCAAAATCATGGGCCTGGACGATCCCACGTCCAAAATGAGCAAAAGCGACGAAAAGCGATACCACGCCATCGGAATCCTGGACGAACCGGATGAGATCCGGGCTGCCGTTCGTCGTGCTGTCACCGATTCGGGCCGGGAGATCATATTCAGCGACAATCCAGAGAAGGCTGGCGTCCACAACTTGCTGACTATCTACCAGTTGTTGTCGGGACAGAGCGAGGAGGAGATCGAAGACCACTTCTCCGGCAAGGGCTACGGCAACCTGAAGCGCGAAGTGGCGGAGATCGTCATCGAAGCCCTGCGCCCGATCCAGCGCCGCTACCAGGAGCTGGCCGAAGATCCAGCCACAATTGACGACCTCATGCGGGCCGGCGCCGAGGAAGCGGGGCGGCGATCAGCACCAACGCTGCGCACGGTCAAAGAGCGCGTTGGCTTTCTCCTTCCCAATGCGTGAAACGTAAAACGTGAAACGTGAGAGCTCAGAGATGAACGTAGTCAAAGATTCACGTTTCACGTTTCACGCCGTCCGAGTTGAAGTAGCAAACTCACCCAAGGAGTGTCACATGATCCTCGTAATCGACAACTACGACTCATTCACGTACAACCTGGTCCAGTACCTGGGCGAACTAGGGGCGGACGTGACGGTTCGACGCAATGACCAGACGACGCTCGATGAGATCGAGGCCTTGGCGCCGACGCACATCGTCGTTTCGCCGGGGCCAGGCACGCCGGCCGATGGCGGCATCTCCAACGCCGTGATTGAACGCTTTCACCCAAGGACGCCGATGCTGGGCGTCTGTCTGGGCCATCAGTGCATGGGACACGTGTTTGGTGGCGTGGTGAGTCGGGCCCCCCGGCTGATGCACGGCAAGACATCGTCCATCTACCACGACGGAACAGGTCTGTTTGCCAGCCTCAAGAACCCATTCACCGCCACCCGCTACCATTCCCTGATCGTAGAAGAGCCGCTGCCGGCCGAACTCGTGGTTAGCGCCTTCACCGACGATGGGGAAGTGATGGGCCTGCGCCATCGACAGTACCCCACGTTCGGAGTTCAATTCCATCCTGAATCGATTCTGACAGAAGATGGCAAGAAGCTACTGCGAAACTTCTTAGATACAAGGGGGAACTAATGAGGAACTAAGCGGAACTAAACGGAACTAGTGTGAGTTCCCCTTGGTTCCGCTTTGGTCCCCCTCTAGTTCCCTTTTTCATTGGAGGTGAACCAAATGACGATCAAACAAGCTATCGCC
>JBHIAO010000726.1:0-2695 GCA_046758565.1 Anaerolineae bacterium | reverse complement strand
GAAAGATGCCCTGCATGCGGACGTCTGATTTGATTGCGACGACATCATAGTCGACCAGGTATCCTTCACCGACTGCCCGTTCGTACTCGTAGCGAAAGACGACATCTTTAAAGTAGGCGGTGGTGTGGGCTGCAGGGGTTGCAGTGAGCCCAACCTTGATGGCGTCGAAATGGTCAAGGGTTCTCCGCCAGACAGCAACCTCCGAGGTCGTATATCCACGGTGGCACTCATCCGCAATGATGAGGTCAAAGGCGTGGATCGGTATGTCCAGCTGCTCGGCGTCCTCGTCAACTGGCTCATCTCCCACGGCACGGTACCGGCAAAGTCAGGATAAGCGCTGGACAATGCGAAGATTGTAAGTGCCACTGGTGGGCGGGCGGAAGGAGTTCGGATCACGAGATGGGTCAAAAGAGGTGTTGCGGGGGTGTTGAAGGCAGAGGTCGATGTGGGCGAGAGGGAAGAGGTTTCTCTGGTTGGGCTCGGGCTAGGGTGCGGTTAAATACGGATGAGGCCCAGAGCAAGATGGGGTCGAGCGGCGAGTTCGCGCAGCGCTGAAGCGATGTTGTGGTAATGGGCAAGCCGCAGCACACTAATGGCGAAGTTGCGTAAGCAAGCCATGGTGAGAGGACCATTGCCGGTGCGGATTTGCGAGCGGTCTTCATCGTAGGTTACATCGCGCACCCAGTGCAGTCGGTTCTCGATCTCCCAGTGGCCGCGGTTCAGTTCCAGCAGACTTTCCGGTCCGGCTTGGTGGGGGGTGAGGCTGGTGATGACGTAGGCGGTCTCCTGCCTGGTTTTTCCCGATTTCAGCTGCTGGCTGAACCGCTCGATGACGGCCACCTGCCCGCAATGAGGAAACTCCACGTAGTGGTTCAGTGCGGTACTGGTCCAGATTTTGCGGATTTCCAAACGACCGTGGCCTTTCTCCGTGCTTTCATGCTGAGGGGGGAAAAGCCTCGCTCAGGCCGAGGTCGGCGATGTCTTCTTTCAGCTGGGGTTGGTTGTCTTTGACCGTGAACACATAGTCGGCCTGTTTGTCTTCCACCAGGAAACGGGCCAACTCTTTTTGGGTATGCATCGCATCGGCCGTCACCACTTTGCCGGCCAGATCCAGGGGCCGCAGCAACGGTTTGGCGGCCGGAATTTCGTTGCTCTTGGTTTCCACCTGCTGCTGTGCCAGCGTGATCCCTTGCTGATGAACAAAGGCACTGAGCAGGTGAATTTGGCGGCCCTTCTCCTGCCGGGCCCCGCGCAGGGTTTTGCCGTCCAAAGCGATGGCCTGCTGCGGAGCCGACTTCAGGCTCGTCAACCATCCCAGCAGGGCGCGGTCCACCGCCTCCACGTCGACCTCCTGCAGGAAGCGGCGAATCGCCGACTCACTGGGAGGCTGGTAGCGCGCCGTGCCAGGCTTCTTGCGGCAGCGCAGACGCTTGAGCATCTTCTGCGAACAACGCCCGGCCCACTCGCCGATAGCCAGGTAGGAGCGGGCTCCGCTTAAGACCGCGCAGATCGACACCGCCAGAATGCTCAGTCTCTGGTGGCGGATGCCGCGCCGTTTGCGGGGCTCCGGTACCGCCCGCAAACACGCCATCAGATCATCGCTTTGTGGGATCGAGAGTTTCATCTGAAAAATCCTCCGAGTCAGTTGTGGATCGGGACGGGGGTCGGCTAAGCGCCGGCACGCCCCCTTTTCTAAAGGGCGCACCCAAACCCGCTTCGGGGCCCCGTGTTCCACGTAATGGGCTCCCCGCTTGCCAAACCCTTTCGTCTTTCCCAGTTCCCGCCAACCCGCGGCTCGGTAGCAAGTCCCCTGAAAACGACGCGGGTCGACAAACGTTTCCGCCAGCAAAATCGGGTGACCGTAATGACGCTGCCAATCCGAGCAGAGTCGCTTCACGTTTAAGCCCAACACGCGCGAGGCTAAATTGCGCCTGGCTCCTGGCGCCAGGATTAAAAAACGGGAGTTATTGGCAATCAGGTGCAACCGTTGCCACTGCAGCGCCCGGGGCCAGCCGATCCACTCATCCCGCACCCCGCACTTGAGCGCCGCTGACGACCAGCTCAGCAGCGCCACCCACTCCCCTCTCCAGAGCGCCACATAGCGAATCGACTCCCCCATCAAGGCATGAAAACCCAGGTAGTGATGGCGCTTCATCAGTTCTTCCCAGCGCTTCCGCTCCCTCCAATCAATCGGCCGCACCACCACCTCGCCCAGCCCAGGCCAGACCTCCATATCCTGCGCCATACCTCCTTTTTACCAGAGCACTCTGGGAAAGTCCAGTAGTTTCTGTTAAACCTGTACTCGTAGGAACTTACGCATTACTTTGATTTAGCCCTGTATACCTACCTAATCCCCAGCCTCCGCAAAATGCAAGCGCAAAAACGTTTGGCCTGATAAAGACGGATCCAATGCCTGTAAGAGCGCACACCCCATCGACGACACCGACCACATCGAACCCCCCATGAACATCGGCCATCTCGTCCATTGTGAGACGCACAGAACAGCCATTACATGCGTTTGCGCCTCCTGGATCCATGATACCCGCAGCCGAAGCGGTGGAAATCACATTGAAGCCCACCAACACGAACACCAGTACCACGATTAACACTGAAGAAATCAGCTTTCTCACTTTTTGTTTTTTCATTTTCCTCTTCTCCTCCTTTGTGGTTCTACACACATTGTTGAGGTCTGTGG
>JBHIAO010000725.1:0-2701 GCA_046758565.1 Anaerolineae bacterium | reverse complement strand
CGGGCTGCGCAATCATACCTGCTGCGCTCTCAATGGCGGAAAAAGAAAACAGCGACGGCAGGACCCTTCTCAATGCCGTGGTTGCCGGTTATGACGTAGGCTGCCGTCTGACCCGTGCACTCGGAGTCGAGAACACAGGCTGGCACAGTACTCACAGCATCGGCGGAACCTTTGGCGCTGCGGCGGCGGCAAGCACGCTCGCAGGACTGAGTGCCCAACAGGTCCGCTGGGCCCTCTCTTATGCCGCGCAGCAAGCCTCGGGGGTGCGCTCCTGGGTTGCGGACAGCGAGCACATAGAGAAGGCCTTTGACTTTGGCGGCATGCCGGCGCGAAACGGTGTGAGCGCCGCCATTCTGGTTCAGTCTGGCTTCACAGGCATGTCTGACGTCTTCGAGGGAGAAAAGAACTTCCTCGATGCCTACTCGCCAGCCCCGCACCCAGATCGGCTCATCGAGGGCCTGGGAGGCCACTATGAAGTCATGGCCACAACTATCAAACGCTTCCCGGTCGGAGCCCCGATTCAGGCAGCCGCCGATGCGCTCCTCCTTATCAAAGAGCGCCACGATCTCCGACCGGAGAGCATTGAGAGGGTCGTGGTCCGCCTTCCAGAGGAGGGTGCCGAAACCGTCAATGACCGTCACATGCCTGACATTAACCTTCAGTATGTGATGGCGGTCATCTTGCTCGATGGGAATCTTAGTTTCGATGCCGCCCACGACTATCGGCGGATTAAGGAGAGGGGAGTTGTGAAGATGAAGGCGCGAGTCGAACTGCTCCCCGACAAGACCCTGTCACACGCCCAGATCCCTCGACAGGGGATTGTCGAAGTCACGACCCAAAGCGGGGAGACTTACAAGAAGCACGTGGTGAGCGTGCGGGGAACCCCTGACAACCCCATGACCACAGAAGAGGTAGAGAAGAAGGCTATGCACCTCATGGCTCCCGTTCTTGGAGAGGCACAGGCCGAGGAGCTCGTAGACAAGATACGCCGACTAGAGTCCCTGGTGACAGCCCGTGAACTCGGCTCCCTCCTGAGAACCAAAAACAAAACTAGGAAACCAACCCGGAGACAAGCGGGCGATCCGCTTCGAGCGAATTGACCCACCTGACCAGGTTCTCGGCTTGAGCAGCCTGACCGGCGTATGCGGCAAGGTGGCGGAACTTGTCGGTCAACTCCTCGACCGAGAGTGGGTTTTCCGGATCACCCTTCGGGTGGTCTACCGCGGCGCTTAGCGTCCTGCCATTTGCCAGGGTAAGATGGATCCTCGATGGCCACTCAGCAGGGTAACGGGCTTCGTAGCGGGGCTCTGTGACGGCGCTGACTCGAGACAGCATACTCCGAACGGCTGGGTCGGCAATCGCCTCCGGTGTAAAATCGGCCAGGCCGACGTGTCCCCGGCACAGTGCAGAGGCTATGCAGTAGTGTAGGCTAAACTTGCAAGCGTAAGGTGTCTGGGGGTTCGGTTCATCGCACAGGTCCAGGGCGGACTGGTAGGATTCCACACGTAGCTCCACCACGTCGGACACAACCTGGGCCTCGGAAGCTCGCCACCCAAGCTGCGCCCGCAGGTCGAGCGCCGCATCAATGGCTGCATGGGTGTGGCGACAGGAGGCATGGGGTTTAATCGAGACACCACCGATCTTGAAGACCGGCACCGGCTGGCTAAGCGTCCAGACGTTTGACAAGGCGACCGGGTCGGCGTCCGGCGCAGTTGCGGCAAAGAAGCCGCGGCTCCCCTCGAGAATGCTCCGCGCGCCGGTGAATCCGCGCTGCGCCAGGTCAGCAGCCAAGACCCCATTGGCCGCCGCTCGACCGGCATGCAGGTGCTTGCTCATGTCGCCGTCGGTGTTGAACTCCCACAGGCCGGCGGCCTGCGTGCCGGCGTTCCCAAAGGCCCACACCATTTGCTCCTCCCTCAGCCCAAGCAGCCAGCCGGCCGCAGCTGCCGCACCAAAGACCCCACACGTGCCTGTATTGTGAAAATAATAGTAGTGTCTCTTGCCCACCGCCTCACCCAGCCGGATGGCCACCTCGTATCCGGCTACAACAGCTGAGAGGAAGGCCTTGCCGGTGGCGCGCTCGCGCTCGGCCACCGCAAGCGCCGCAGGAATCACCACCGCCCCCGGATGAAGTACCGACCCACGGTCCAGGTCGTCCATCTCAACGATGTGCGAGAGTCCCCCGTTGACGAATGCTGCTACCTCTGGGGAGCGGGCCAGTCCAATCCCGACCAGACAGGCCGACCCGACCGGCTGCGCCCGCGCGTAGTCGAGGAGCCTAGCCCCTGGGTCGGTCGCCGTACCTGCCAGGGCGGAGCCCAACCAATCGAGCACGTACCGACGAGCAGTGGTTAACACGTCCGCAGGCAACCCGGCATCGCGCCACCTGACCAGCCAACTGGAAAGATTTTCGGTGAGAGATCGCTCAGACATCGGAGGTGCCTTTTGCTCTACTCTACAAATGTTCCTTCTTCGGTCAGCTTGTCAAGGCAACAGGGGCTCTTCGGCAAAAAGTGTGTTGCTCAAGAGATGCGGAGGGGGCCCGCTCCTCAGCCGGGAGCCGATGGGTCTCTGCTTCTCTGCCCCCAAGCACTTAACCTGTTAGGCTAACTGCTCTCAAGCAGCTTCAGTTTCGGACGTCTCCCTTTCTTCGGTTCAGGCCCCCTCCGCAGTCCTCAGGTATGTCGAGTTCCGAGGGGGA
>JBHIAO010000724.1:0-2709 GCA_046758565.1 Anaerolineae bacterium | reverse complement strand
GTTGACGGTGCCGATGTCCAGGAAGTTGGCGGGCTCGCCGCCGGCCAGCTTGATGGCATCCATGGTGGCCATGGCCAGGCCGGCCCCGTTGACCACGCAGCCGATGTTGCCGGTAAGCTTCACGTAGTTGTTGATGCCCAGCTCTTGGGCCTGCACCTCCAAGAGGTCCTCCTCGTCGCGGTCACGCAGAGCCAGGATGTCCTGGTGGCGGAACAGGGCGTTGTCGTCGAAGTTGAGCTTGGCGTCCAGGGCCAGCAGCCGGTTATCGTCTGTGACCACCAGGGGGTTGATCTCGGCCAGGGAGCAGTCCTGGTCGACAAAGGCGCGGTAGAGGCCGGACATGACCTGGACAGCGGGCCGCATGAGGTTGCCGCCCAGGCCGATGGCCAGGGCCAGGCGGCGGCCCTGATAGGGCTGGAAGCCGATGGCGGGGTCGATGGACAACCTGTGGATGCGCTCCGGCGATCTTTCGGCCACTTCCTCGATGTCGACGCCGCCGGCCTCGGAGGCCATCATCAGGGGCAGGCCGCTGGAGCTATCGATGACGATGCCCACGTACAGCTCGCGCTGGGGCCGCACCTGCTCCTCTACCAAGACGCGCTTGACCAGCTTGCCCTCGGGGCCGGTCTGGTGAGTGACCAGGCGCAGGCCGATGATCTCTCCGGCCACGGCCTCGGCCTGGACGGGGCTATCGGCCGGCTTGATGCCGCCGGCCTTGCCGCGGCCCCCGGCCTGGACCTGGGCCTTGACCACGACGGGGATGCCCAGCTCCTGGGCGACGGCGCGGGCCTCCTGGGGGCTGGCGGCAACTCGGCCGCGGGGCAGGGGCACGCCGTAGCGGGCTAGGATGTGCTTCGCCTGATACTCGTGGACCTTCATCGCAAATGGGTCGGACGGAACTCAAGCGCCCGGCGAGTTCCCTCGCTGGACGCTCACGAGCAGCTAGCTTTTGATACCAGCCTTGACCCGATCTATTATAGCGGCCAATTCTTCTGGCAACTCGGTCATGTGCTGAACGATAGCTTGCATGATTCCGGTATCCGTGCTAGTAATACCTAGCTCTCGAAGCACTGAGCCCAAGCGCTCCTTACCCTGACCTTTGGCCGCCTTGATAACAGCACTGACTTCCTTAGGTTGCCTGCCTGTCACTCCGGCGAGCGCTGCCGGATCCAATAGGTAGGATTCCAGTTCCTTCTGACTGAGCACGATGAATTCATTGGAGTTCAGACCCAGCGATCGAACTTCCTGATCCCGCTTCTCCTGATCGCCGTCGGAATCTAACACGAGAAGGTAGTTTAGTGAATGGACGCCGATCCTCCTTAAAAACCCCACATATCTGGTGATAGCGCAAGCGTCTTGCCAGCCTTCGCCCTTGACGATTCGGACCGCTGCGTTGTCAACTTTTCCGTGCTCCAATAGCTTTTCCCAGATCTTAACGTCATCATGGCCTTCTACAACCAATACAAAACGTGGATATGAATCGCTTGGGCCGCTAGCGGAAAGAAGAGGACCAAGGGAGAGCCCGAATTTTCTGATCTTATTTTCGATTTTCTTGAAATTGCCCATGTCCTTGACTGTGCTGACTCCATTAGGCGGTCTTTCGACAACGCGGATCTGATCTAGACGGAGAGCATCGATCAGAGCTGGCGAGTGCGTTGTGCAGATCAATTGCTTTCCGCTTGTCTTGCAGATGGATTCCACAGTCTTGATTAATTGGACCGTGGCATCCGAATGAAGTGAAAGCTCGGGTTCCTCGATGAGAACAAGGGGCGTGGAACTAGCAAACGCAAGGATCTGAAGTAGGTGCTTAGTTCCGGCGGAAACCTGATCCCAATCTATCACGACGGAAGCATGTGCCCGGTCGCGGATTTGGCCATGAACCTGTCGGCCATCTTCGAGCGGGGTAGTAAAGTCGGTCACCTCGGGCATCATGGATTGAAGTTGGCGGACGATCATCTGATAGCCCTCGCGGTTCCGGGACAACAATGTTAGCAGGAACTCCATTAAGTTGGAGGCATCGCCTTGAAGTTGCTCAGCCCCTGTCGCTGGGCGCACTCCCTCGCTCAATCTGTCCGAAGACAGGAGAGCGGGTCTCACCAGTCCGGCGCTAATGGGGCCCATGTTGACATTGATTTGGCCGATTGCTTCCACCCCGGCTGCGGCAAGTACTTCGTCTATGCCCGAAGAGAATGACCCACTTGGCGGCTGGGTCTTGAATCGTTTGCTCGTGCCTGCGGCGCGAAAACCGATGCCAAAGTCTAAGTCCTTCCCGATCGTCAAATATAGGAATGGTGTCACGCTCCCACTGGAGATGAGCGGCGAGAGGTTATCGCCAAATATTGGCCCGAGTTCGCGGTCGTCGAAATCTACGTCGGCTTCAATGTCAATCGCGAGATCCACCTGTTGGCCGGTGACAAAGACGCTATGTAGTCGTTTCCAGGAGCCCAGAGGCCGTTGTCCGAAGAAGGCCAACAAAACGTCCAGCGCCTGCAGCACACTTGATTTTCCAGAGTTGTTCTTGCCAATCAGGGCGGTCGCATGCGGGTGAAAGTCAATCGTGACGTCTGATAAGTTCTTGAAGTTCCTAATGACGGCCCGTTTGAGTCTCACTTCAGAACCTCTCCACACTCTAAGCCTTAAGGCTTCCGCCTCGGGGCCCGATTTTGCTTTCAAATGGCGGAGGGGGTGGGATTCGAACCCACGTCCCGA
>JBHIAO010000723.1:0-2713 GCA_046758565.1 Anaerolineae bacterium | reverse complement strand
CCTTTACCCGGAGGAGGCCGAGAAGTTCCTGGACAGGAAGCTCGACCGGATTCAAGAGACCGGGGCCGAGGTGGTCGTGAGTGCAAATCCGGGCTGCACCTTCCAGATTGAAAGAGGGCTCAAAGCGCGAGGCCTGAATATCCGCGTCCTCCATCCCATGGAGTTGCTCGACGGGGCCTATCGGGGCGAGATTCCGCCTCGACCCTGAACCGTGTACGCCCTTGAACCGACCAGATTCCATAGGGGCGTCAGGACGAGCGAGGGTGCTTCGGCGAGTTGGGTTCACTGACTGAATCAGAGGAGCGTGAGCGTGCTGAAGGAGATGGATCTCTCAGAGGCGGTGCCCCGAGGCACGACTGCTATCACGTTTCGGTATCAACTTGAAAGCCAGGCAGATGGGGCGGCACCCCTGGCCTGGCTCGCCGACAATCCCCGAGGAGAGAACCCGGTCTTCCTCACGGATCGTACAGGCCAGATCACTCTCCGGTTTCGGACGTCCCAAAAGCTTTACTACCACCTCGGCGACCCACGCCTTCACCTGAACCTGTGGATCGTCGAGTACAACGAGCTGAAAAAGCATTCCTGTTGAAGGTCTCTCCCTTGTCTTTGAGCGCCCTGCCCACCGCCTCAACATCCATCGGTACATCTGCTTGATTCACGCTGGCATAGAAATGCTCGGAGAGTAGATCCAGAAGATCGGTGAAAATTTTCCGACAAGTACTTCCCCTTTCATAGACACCCCGGCACGCGCGGGTTACGCTGTGCTAACATAGCGGCAATAGGTTTCGCGTATCCTCAGGGCACCGATGAGCCCGATCACAGAGAACGCCAGCATGATCCCTAACGCGATCTGATAATTCTCCACGGAATATACCCGCACCCCTGCGACGATCGTTCCATCCCAGCCCAGATCCATCGTCCAACCGATAAGCGGCTGCAGAATGGCCGCCCCCAGGAACGGGCCGATGTTCACCACGCCGGTGGCCATGCCAGACAGAGCGGGCGGATTTACTTCCTTGGCGCTGGCCCAGCTCAGGGTAAAGCCGGAAGCACTTAACCCCATGAGCGCGAACAAAGAGTAGCTGGCGATCAGACCAAGTTGCCAGCCAAGCAGCATGGGCAGCCAGCAGACGCTGTACATCACGACACCAGCGATGATGACCGGACGGCGCTTGCCCATCCGGTCGGACAGTGACCCGGCAAATAAGGATCCGACGGCAAAACCGGTTAGCAACACCGCCGTATGATTCGCCGCCATGGCCCGCGACATGCCGTACACATCATACAAATACGGCACGGCCCACAGTCCTGCAAAGGTAAACAGTGTGCCGGCGACACCAAGGGCGGGCCAGAACCCCGGCCAGGTTTCACGATTCTTCATGACCTGTATCAGGCCGTGATACCAATCTCCCTGATGCGGCGGATGCGGATTGCGCCCCTCGACCTCCCGCATCGTCGGAAGGCCGGCCTCGGCGGGGCTGTTACGCACCATGAACCAGCTCAATATCCCAAGCACGATGGAATATATCCCGATTCCGACGAACACGGTGCGCCACGAGGTGTACGCGAGGACCCATGCCAGCGGCGCGGCAGCCAGGACCGCGCCCAGGTTCCCGAAAAGTATCGTCAGCCCGGACATGGTTCCGAAATGCCGCTCATGAAACCACACCGCGTTGATTTTCATAGCGGAAAGAAACATCACGGAGACGCCCAACCCCACGAGCAACCGCCCCACGGAAGCAATAACGAGCGTATCCGCACTGCCGAAAAGGATAGACCCGCCACCCGCCACCAGCCCGCCGATCGTGACGACCTTGCGCACGCCAAGCGTGTCCACCAGCACGCCGGTCGGAATCTGCATCAACATGTAGACGTAGAAATACGAAGCGGCCAGGGTGCCTAGCGCAACCCCGCTCGCCTGGAATGATTGCTGTAATTCTCCGGATATCGCTGCCGGCGCCATGCGATGGAAAAACGAGAGGATATAGGCGAGCATCACCAGCCCAAATGCGGTCCAGCGCAGCCGCCGTATTCTGGCCAGTGACTGAGGCCGGGTAATTATATGTCTCTCCTGCTGCACGTCAGACCGGGTGCCGCACGCGGCGCAACGTGGATCTCCTCGGTCGCCCTAGCAACCTCACGAACGCGCCAAACAGGGATCAATCCCCAGTTTGGTCGTTGCCTTTTCTGACAGATTGGATGAAGTCGACCACGACCAGGGCGAACACCCCAAGAAATATGATCGTCAGTGGAAGGGCATTGAGTTGTACGAGGTAAAAACCAAAGAACAGACCGACCAACCCAACTGCAATCAACCCAACGATGAGATTACTCATGATATGACTTTGTTGCCTCCGTCTCTCCATCTGTCTCACGACGCATGCTAACGACTCGCGACCGGTTCCTGCCCCGAAGGCGCGACGAGTCTCCTCCAGGAACCGTTACTTGCCGACGAGGTTTACGAGCCAACGGGCCGTTCGCAGCAGCTGGGCGTCGTCGAATTTAGGTCCGACCAGTTGCACCCCCATCGGCATGCCGCGTGTGCCCTGGAGGATGGGAAGACTGATGGCGGGCATCCCGCACAGGGTCCATATGGTGCAGAAAATCGGGCTGCCGGTCGATTCGAGGCCTACCGGGGCCTCGCCGGTGCTCGCGGGTGTGAGAATGGCATCATGCCATTCGAATAAGTCGTCAAGCATCCCGTTGAGGACCG
>JBHIAO010000722.1:0-2717 GCA_046758565.1 Anaerolineae bacterium | reverse complement strand
ACCAAGTATATCATGCTTTTCCTCGAGAGACAAGTTGGCGTCCCCGGCCTCTGACGGCAGGACTAGTCTCCAATCTCCAACCTGACCCATGACTTACCCATGACTGGTCATGGTTTTCAACCGTGATGGTCACGGTCAGGTCATGGTTTTTTACCCCAAAAATCGTGACAAAAACATGACTCCCGGCACATGACAAATGCCTGGCTTTTTGTTATGCTGCAGGTATGAGGACGTCAAACCTGGACTACACCTCGTTCCTGGTCCGCCTGTGGCGCGAGCCGGCGGGTTCGGTCGAGCCGCCGGCTAACGGCCACGAGTGGCTGGCGCAGGTCGAGCACATCCCCGGTGGGGAACGGGAGTACTTCACCTCGCTGGATGACCTGTTCGCTTTCATCCGCGAGCAGGCAGCCGGCCCGCCGGCTGGCAAGGGAGCGGGGGCGGGGGAGCAGGAGAGCAGGAGGAATGTGAAACGTGAACCGTGATGCGTGGAACACAAGCAGCCAAACTTTCAAGGGAGGTGAACAAAGAGGATCATACAATGCGCAAAGTACTGAAGTGGATCGCAGTCGTGTTGGGCGTACTGGTCGTGCTGGCCATCGGCCTGCTCGTCTACGTGCAACTGGCCTGGGCCCGCCCCTACGATCGTCCGGTTTCCGAGATGACCGCGCCCACTGACCAGGCGACCATCGCTCGCGGTGAGTATCTCTACAAATACGGCTGGCAGTGCTGGGGCTGCCACAGCCAGGGAACCGCAGGCCCCGATGCCCCGCAGGCCGGAGGCCAGGAGTTTGACCTCGGCGACGTGGGGCCTGGCTTTGGTGTCTTCTATGTCCCCAACATCACCCCCGATCCAGAGACCGGCATCGGCGCCTGGTCGGATGGGGAACTGGTGCGCACGATGCGGGAGGGAGTGGATCGGGAAGGACGCGCTGTCTTCCCCATTATGGGGCGGGAGTTCTTGAAGGGGCTTTCCGACCAGGACGCCCTGGCGTTGGTGGCATACCTGAGGAGCATCCCCCCGGTGAAGAACCAGGCGACACCCAGTCGACCATCCCTGGCTGCCAAAGCCCTGCTGACCTTCAAGATCGTCAAGCCGCAGCCGGCCATCACCCAGCCAGTGACGGCCCCGCCGGCCGGCCCCACGATCGAATACGGGGCATATCTGGCCACCCACGGCTCGGCGTGCGCCGAGTGTCACACGCCCGTCGACCTTCAGTCACTGGAATACTTCCTCGACCAGCTCTTCTCCGGCGGCGCCATCGCCATGGGCGGCGAGCTGGAAGGCCTGCCGGCGGCCGCCTATCCGACCAACATCACGCCCCATCGGGAAACGGGCATCGGCGACTGGAGCGAGGAGCAGTTCATCACGGCCATGCGTACCGGCGCCCGGCCCAACGGCACGGTGATGCTCACCGTGATGCCCTACCCCTACTATGGTTTCTGGACGGATGATGACCTCAAGGCGGTCTACCGCTACCTGATGACGATGCCGGCCATCGAGAACCAGGTCCCGGGGCCGGAGTTTATGCCGGAGATCACTGCGGGGGACAGCGCCAGCAAGGGAGCAGCCCTGTTCCAGGTCTACTGCGCCGCCTGCCACGGCGAAAATGGCGCGGGCGCTGAACCCACCTCGCAAGCCCTGGCTGAGGTCGCTCCGACGCTAGATGATATGGCTCTCCAGGGCTTCATCGACGCCGGCATTGCCGGCACTTGGATGCCCGGCTTCGGGAAGACGCTGACGGACGAGCAGATAGCAGACCTGTTGGCCTACATCACTACATTCAAATAGGGAGGCTACCGAAACTCGCCAGGAAAAAAGAGTGTGACGGTTGGCACGGAAGGGTGGCCCACAGAGACAGACGAATGACAACTGACGAAAGACGAAAGGAGAATTCCGATGACAGTAGAAGAAAACAAGACCTTGTTCCGCCGTTACATCGGGGAGGTGTATAACAAGGGGAACGTGGCCGTAATAGATGAGCTTCTTGCCCCCAACTTCGTCCACCACAATCTCCCTCCCGGAGTGAGGCCCGACCGGGAGGGCCTCAAACAATTCGTCACCGTGCTCCTCGCCGGCTTCCCCGACTTCCGTATCACGGTTGAGGACATGGTTGCCGAAGGGGACAAGGTTGTGGTACGCGCTACATGGCGCGGCACACACAAAGGTGAGTTCATTGGTATCCCCCCTACAGGCAGGCAGGTGACGGTGACAGAGATCGGCATCCACCGCATTGAAGGCGGTAAAGTCTCGGAAAGCCGGGTTGAGGTGGATCAACTGGGCATGATGCAACAGCTAGGCGTTGTCCCTCCGCCTGGACAGGGAGGGGGGTAATCTCCGTAGTCACCCTTTCTATTGAGGTAAGTTATGAATAGGTCAAAGCTGGTTGCTGCCATAGTTGTTTGCTCATGATGGTAAGAGATAAGAAGGTGCGCTCATGGCTAAGAGAATTCTGCAGGTGAACTTCAAGCCGCCGGCTGGATTCGACATGTCTAGTCCGGAAGCCCAGAAGGCGATGGAGGAGGCGGTCAAGTTCGTTAGCAGCTTCCCCGGCCTGAAGTGGAAGATCTGGATCTTGAATGAAGAGACTACGGAGCAAGGAGGTGTGTACCTGTTCGAGGATGACGGAGCCCTCAAAGAGTACCTGAATGGCCCGACCATTGGACAGGTAAAAGAGATGATGCAGGAGGCCAGCATCAAGGAGTTCGGAATCGTGGAG
>JBHIAO010000721.1:0-2721 GCA_046758565.1 Anaerolineae bacterium | reverse complement strand
GAGGACTACATGACCATTGACCAATCGAACCTTGACCTGCAGCGGCTTGGCATTGAGGTTCCAAGCGAGGAAGAGTACCTCTTCTGCATCCGCTGTGGGCTGTGCCTCTCCGTGTGTCCCACTTACAAGTACTCACTGCGAGAAACCGAATCGCCTCGAGGACGGGTGGCCCTGGTCCGCAAGGCCCTGGAGGGCGAGCTGGAACTGAGTGCCAACTTCGACGACCACGTACACCGCTGCCTGGGCTGCCTGGCCTGCGACGACATCTGTCCAGTGGGCATCAAGCCAGCCCACCTGTGCCTGGAGACCCGCGACGTGTTGCGCCAGGCCAAACCTCAATCCTGGGTCAAGCGTCTGCTCTTTTATGACTACTTCCCGCACAGGGAACGCATCGAGTGGTCCATGCTGCCGATGGTTCTCTATCAGAAGATAGGTTTGCAAGCGATAGCTCACACCCTGGGCATCACCCGGCTATTGCCGCAGCAACTCCGGGACATGGAGAAACTGTTGCCGCCTTTGCCAGCCCGCCCTCTGCGTAGCCGCCTGCCCGAAGTGACGGCGGCCAACAGCGAACGGAAGCATCGCGTCGGCTTCTTTCTGGGTTGCTTCCAGAACACCATCTTCGCCGATGGCAGTGCAGCTACGGTGCGGGTTCTGGCTCGCAATGGCTGCGAGGTGATCACGCCCAGGGATGTCAAGTGCTGCGGCATGCCGGCCAATGGCTACGGCTTCCGCAACGTGCTGCGCGATCTGGCCAGGCACAACGTTGCCCTCTTCGAGCAACTGGACGTGGACGCCATCGTCACCGATTGCGCCACGTGCGGTGCGACATTGAAGGGGTACCCCCATTTCCTCAGCGGCGATGCGGAGTGGCACGAGCGAGCTGAGGCCTTTGCCGCCAGAGTGCGGGACATCAACGAGTTCCTGGGTGAGATCGGCGTGCAGGAGCCGCGGGGCCAGGTCAGGGCGCGGGTGACTTACCATGACCCTTGCCACCTGGCGCGGGCGCAGCAGGTACGCTCGCAGCCACGGGAACTGATCCAGCTTTCCGGGGCTGAACTGGTGGAGATGAAAGACGCTGACTGGTGTTGTGGCTCGGCCGGCACACAGATTGTGACCCACCACGAGACCGCAGTCGGCATCCTGGACGGCAAGATCGCCAACGCCGCCGACACCGGGGCAGAGATCATCGCCACCAGTTGTCCCGGCTGTCAACTTCACCTTGGCCTGGGGGCGAAGAAGCATGGCCTGCCGATTCGGGTGCTGCATCCGGTGCAATTGCTGGATGAGGCATATCGAAAGTCGGAGAGCTGAGAAAGAGGGGTGAAAGGGGCATTTCATGTTGGATAAACCCATCATCGAGAAACTAAAGAACATCGTTGGTAAAAAGTACGTTCTTACCTCGCCCGAGGACCTGATCTGCTACTCTTATGACAGCACCTTCGCCGAGAGTCGACCCGACGTGGTGGTCAGCCCGGCTACCGCCGAAGAGGTGAGCCAGGTGATGCAAATGGCCTATCAGGAGGAGATTGCCGTCGTGCCGCGGGGGATGGGGAGCGGGCTGGCTGCGGCCTCGATCCCTTTCTCTGGCGGGATCGCCCTCAGCCTGACCCGCATGAACCGCATCCTGGAGATTGACGAGGAGAACATGACGGCCACAGTCGAAGCCGGGGTAATCACCGCCGATCTTCAGACGCTTGTAGAAGAGCGAGGGCTGTTCTACCCCCCTGATCCATCCAGTATTAAACAGTCCACCCTGGGCGGGAACGTGGCCTGCAATGCTGGCGGCCCCCGCTGCCTGAAGTACGGCGTCACCGGCGACTACGTGTTGGGGCTTAAGGTTGTGCTGGCCGACGGGCGCGTTTTGCAGACTGGCGGCAAAGCTATCAAAAACGTGACCGGCTACAACCTGACTCAACTCTTCGTCGGCTCAGAGGGGACGCTGGGGGTGATCACCGGGGTGCTGGTCAAGCTGATCAGTAAGCCGAAATACGTGCGCACGGCCCTGGCCATCTACCCCGTGTTGGACGACGCCAGCCGCACGGTCAACGCTATCTTGACGGCCGGCATCGTGCCCTGCACCATCGAGATCATGGACGACACCACCATCAGCACCATCGAAGAGTACATGCACCTGGGGCTGCCGGTGGGCGCGGCGGCCGTCCTGATCCTGGAGTCCGATGGTGGGGACCAGGACGTGGTGGCCAGGGAAATCGAGGCCATGGCCGAGATCGCCCGTCGGCACGGGGCCTCAGGGGTGAGAGTGGCCGAGACCGATGCTGAGCGGGCTGAACTGTGGCGGGGCCGGCGTTCGGTGGGGCCATCGCTGGCCCAGCGGCGGCCCAACAAGCTGGGTGAGGATATCTCCGTGCCCCGCTCGCAAGTCCCGGAGGCAGTGCGGCGCATCAAAGAGATCAGCCGAAAATATAACCTCCCCATCGTGGTCTTTGGCCACGCCGGCGACGGCAACCTGCACCCCAACATCCTGTTTGACAAGCGGGACGAGGAGGAATGGGGCCGGGTGGAGCAGGCCGTGGGTGACATCTTCACTATGGCGGTGGAACTGGGCGGTACTCTCTCCGGCGAGCACGGGGTGGGCACACTTAAGCTCCCCTACCTGGAGATGGCGTTGGGGCCGGTGGCCGTGGACGTGATGCGTAGCATCAAGCAGGCATTTGACCCGAAGGGGATTTTGAATCCGGGGAAAGTGTTGCCTGAACC
>JBHIAO010000720.1:0-2721 GCA_046758565.1 Anaerolineae bacterium | reverse complement strand
GGGGTTGAACCTCGTTCCTCTCATACGGTGCCTCCTCTCTATTCGGCTTTAAAACAGACTTTACATGAATTTGTTTGCCTGATTGGGAAGCCTGGCATGACGATTTCGAATTTCGGATTTGGAATTTCGAATTTGCCTTTCATTGAATTATAACATATCGTACAGGTCGGACAAATGATGACAACGTGCTACGTGTGAAGCGATTCGCACGGAACACGCAACACGTAACACAACTTCGTTACACCAAATGGCAGGCCACGTAGTGGTCACCGCCGCGGTCGTACAGCGGTGGCTCTTCTTCAACGCAGATGGGGCGCTGCATGATGGGACAGCGGGTATGGAAGCGGCAGCCCGAGGGGGGGTTGAGCGGGCTGGGCACGTCCCCTTCCAGAATGATCCGCTCCCGCTTGAGAGCTGGATCAGGGATGGGAATGGCCGACATGAGGGCCTTGGTGTAAGGATGAAGAGGATTTGCATACAGCGTCTCGCGATCGGTCACCTCCACCAGCTTGCCCAGGTACATCACACCCACCCGGTCGCTGATGTGTTCTACTACGCTCAGATTGTGGGCGATGAACAGATAGGTCAGCCCCATCTGCTGCTGCAGGTCTCGCAGCAGGTTGAGTACCTGGGACTGGATGGAGACGTCCAGGGCTGAGACGGGCTCATCGCAGACGATGAACTTGGGCCGCAGCGCCAACGCGCGGGCGATGCCGATTCGCTGACGCTGGCCTCCAGAGAACTCGTGGGGAAAGCGCCGTGCGTGCTCTCGATGCAGCCCTACCTTGAGCAGGCTGTCCTGAACGATCCGCTGGCGCTCTTTGCGGTCGCCAACACCGTGGACCAGCAATCCCTCAGCGATCGTATCGCCGATGGGCATGCGCGGGTCCAGGGATGAAAAGGGGTCCTGGAAAATGATCTGCATGTCCCGGCGCAGGTCCTTCAGTTGTCGCTCACTCAACGCGAAAACACTCTGACCATCGAAATAAACTTCGCCAGAGGTGGCCGGGATGAGTCTCAGAATTGTCCGCCCGATGGTCGTCTTGCCGCATCCACTCTCTCCGACCAGACCAAAGGTTTCACCACGCCGGATGGTGAAGCTTACGTCGTCCACGGCTTGTACCCAGGCCTGAACGCGCTGAAGAAAGCCGCCCCGCACCGGGAAGTACTTGACCAGATTCTTAACTTCAAGTAGATTGTATCCGTCCTGTGTCATTATATCTCCCGACTCGTGCAATCAGCTTGGACAGTGGCAACTCTCTCCATGGTGACGGCTTCAGTTGCTGGCGGTTGAAACCGCGCCTACAGTTGCGAAGTCGGCCTTCGCCAACTCGAAAGCCAACTGGCGAAGGCCGGTTTCGCAAGTGTTGCCGCGAATTCATTCGCGCGAAGTGGTTGAGTAGTTACGGCCAAAGCGACTGAAGTCGCCACTGCAAGCCCTCATGCCCTACGCCATCATGACTTCATCCTGTAGCGGTGCGCGATACCCATGCTCCGGAGAATCGTGATAGAGCCAGCATCGGGCGGTGTGTTCGCGGGCCACCGGCAACAGTTCTGGGTCCACCTCGATGCAAATCTCCAGGCCGTGCTCCACCCGGGCGCGGCAGCGGGGCGCGAAGTGACAACCCAGCGGCAGGTTGATCAGATTCGGAACAGAGCCCGGAATCACCTCCAGTTCGTCTTTGATCATACCCAGGACCGGAATTGACCTCAGCAGCGCCTGAGTGTAGGGATGTCTGGGACGAGAGAAGATGGTATCGACGTCGGCGTACTCTACGATCTGGCCGGCATACATGACAGCCACGTTATCAGCCATCTCGGCCACCACACCCAGATCGTGTGTGATGAAGACGATCGAAGTCCCGATTTGCTCTTTCAGTTCGCGCATCAGGTCGAGAATCTGGGCCTGGATGGTGACATCCAGAGCTGTCGTTGGCTCGTCAGCGATCAGGAGTTCGGCGTTGGCAGCCAGAGCCATGGCGATCATTACCCGCTGGGCCATCCCACCGGAGAGCTCGTGGGGGAAGGACTCGGCCCGACGCTCCGGCTCGGGGATGCCGACCATCTGCAGCATCTGCACAGCCCGTTGCTGGGCCTCGGCTTTAGTCAGTCCCTGGTGAATCTCGAACACTTCAGCGATCTGATCCCCAACCTTGAACACGGGATTGAGACAACTCACTGGCTGTTGAAAAATCATGGACATCCGGTTACCCCGGACGTGACTCATGTCGAGATCGGATAGCGTGAGCAAGTTCTCCCCGTCAAAAGTGACCTCGCCGCCGACGATATGGCCGGGCTGCCCGACCAGGCGCATGACGGAAAGAAAAGTCACGCTCTTGCCACAGCCCGACTCACCCACCAGGCACAACGTCTCGCCCCGATGGACAACCAGGTTGACCCCATCTACTGCTTTCACCACACCATCTTCGGTGTAGAAGTAAGTCTTAAGGTCACGGATCTCAAGCAGCGGTTGGCTGTTGTCAGTCACAAGCTCTCTCTTTCTCAGTGAACAGTGAACAGTGAACAGTGAACAGTAGTCAGTAGTCATAGACTGGTCACTGTTTACTGTTTACTGTTCACTGATTACTGTTCACTGCACAAACTCTCTTGTTCTAGATATTCTACAATCAAAGGTGCAGTATCAAGGGTGAACGACCCGGGCCCCGTAATGCCCCGAGTGCGACCAAACACGACATGGTGTTGGGCGTGCCGGCCATCCAG
>JBHIAO010000719.1:0-2736 GCA_046758565.1 Anaerolineae bacterium | reverse complement strand
TCCCAGTCCTCGTGGCGGAAGAGGGCGCGGTTGTCCTCCAGCCGGGCAGCGACAGGGCTGCCCAGCAGACTGTTGCTGTCAGCCTCGGGCAGCCGCAGAACCGCCTGCAAATCGAAGGTGCTCACGCCGCCTCGCTTGAGAGCCCGCTCCAGGGTCGTAAAGCCGTCGGCCCAAGCGATGAGGTGCACGCCAACCTCCGGCCCTTCTTCGGCCAGGTGCAGCAGTTGCCCGCCGGCCTCGGACTGACCGTAGGGGTCCGGGGGACGCAGTTCCCGCCAGCGGTGCAGGCCGGCGATGAGGAAGTAAACGTCCGGCTCGTCCGGCGCCTCGCCCGCCACGCGCTGGTCCACCAGTGCCGTCAGTTGGGTCAGCAAACCACCCACCTGGCGCGGGCCGGCCACCTCCAATGGATGAGGGATGGACAGGTTGTCGAACAGGTGGGCGAAGGGGGATGCGGGACGAGCAAAGTTGGCCACGAGGAAGCGAACATCGTCGGGCGCGCGCTGGGCGGTCAGGCTCAGCAGCGCTGCGACCAACAGACCGTAGCCCTGGGCCTCGTCGCCGCCGGCGATGAGCAGGTTGGACCGCACGTAGCGCTCCATCGGCGCGGCCGTGGGGGCCTTGATCTCGATAGGTTCCCCCAGCCAGACCTGCGCCACTGGCGTGTGGGCCGGCCAGCCGGGTTGGGCCAACAGCGCCACGAGTTCGGGGTTGGCTTCCAGACGCGCCGGCGCGTGCCCCTCGAAGGTCACGGGCGCCGGGTACTGCCTGTCCCTGGCCAGAGTCTGGATGGTCTCCAGATGGCGTTGCCGTTCCTGGGCCGGCAGCAGCGCCACGCGCATGAAAACGTTTTTCTCTTTGTGCCCCATCTCGTCGTTGTAGATGGCCTCACCCGGCTGCTCCAGTTGATCGGCCGCATCGTTCCCCTCGCCCAAGATAGCCTGGGCATCCTGGGCCCGGCATTGCAGCGCGATGCGCAGGCCGATCTGGTTGTAGATGCGATTGCCGTAAACGCCGGCCACGGACGGGGACTGGGAACTGAGCACCATGTGCATGCCGAAGGCCGCACCGCGTCGGGCCAGGTCCTCCAGAATCTGGGCCGCGTCGCGGCTCAGCATGTCATCCTCGGCGAACAGGACCTGGAACTCGTCCATGATGAGCACAATCCGGGGCAACATCCGGCCGGTTTGCCGGCGGTACGTCACCACGTGGTTGATCCCAACGCCGGCCGCTTTGTAGAGACGGCCCCGTTCTTCCATCTCCGCTCGCAGCCGGCGCAGGATGCTCAGCCCGAATTCCCGTTCGCTTTCCAGCGCCACCACGCGAGCGTGGGGCAGGTTCAGGTAACCCTGGAACTCCACGCCCTCTTTGAAATCCACCAGGTAGAGTTCCAGCTCCTCAGGTGAATAGCGCAGGGCCATCTGGGTGATCAACACGTGCAACAGATTGCTCTTTCCCGACTGGGTGATACCGCCGATCAACGTGTGATGCACCACGCCCTGTCCCAGGCTCAGGTAGTGGACCTCGCCCGTACCGCTCACCCCGATGGGCACGTTCAGGCCATCCGTCGTGTCACCCGTCCAATGCTCGGTCTCCGGAATGGCAATGCGGCTGAAGGCCAGGCTGACCTGCGCCTGCAGAGCCGCCTGGCTTACTGCCTCCAGCCAGCGATTGACCCGATCAGCGGAGGGAGTCGGGTCCGGTGCAATGGGATACTCACCGAACTCCGGATCGTCCCAGGTCAATCGGTCGGGAGCCGTCAGGTGCAGGTTGGCGCCCAGATCGGTCAGCTCTTTCAGGTTGAAGTTGCGGGGCAGCGGATAGGCATCGTTGAGCGTGGCCAGGACATACACGCCGGCCCGTGGGCCACTGCGCGCAATGTGGAGCAGACGTTCGGCCATGCGGTCGTCGAAGCCGGCGGGGAAGTCGGTCAACGCCAGGACGTGATAGGGCACGGCGACTTCGCCAGCCTGTTCGTTGTACGCCTCTATCGTCGGGTACAGGTTGAGCAGCCGCGTCTGGATGATGTTCTCGATGTGATGAACGATGCTCTCCAACTGCTGTCCGATTTCATCCGATCGGGCATAGACCTTGTCGACCCGCAGAGCCTGGGGGAGGCGGAGAAAAGTCGATAGATTGCTCCCCAGACCCACGGGATCGGCCAGAACCAGGCGGACGGTGCCGGGTGGGGAGGAGACGATCAGCCGCAGGAGAAGCGTCTGCAGGAACTGCCGCGCCGCCTCGGGATCGCCACCATCCAGGAAGAGGTGACCTTCGCCGATCAGCGGAGCCAACGCCGGCAGGTCGCCCAGCCCCGGATCGTCCGGCAGCACCAGTCGGCCCACACGCACGGCTGACGGGATGAACGCATCGGGCGCCGGCTCGTAGCTCTCCCAGACCGCGTCGTCCCACGGCGATATCGCCCATCGGAGGGCGGATCGCATCTCTTCCACCTGGGCCTGGGCTTCCTGGCCGGCCTGCGCCAACGTTGCGCCGGCCTCTGCCAGCGCCTGTTGGGACGCCGACTGAGCCTGACCACGCTGGGCCTGGAAAGCCGCCTCAATCTCCTGCAACTGCTGCTGGTAATGTGCCTTCAGGTCGTCCAGGTAGTGTTCGTACCAGTAACGGGCCTCAGCCTCGGCCTGCTTCAGGCGGAGGTAGTGGGATTGCATCTCTTGCAAGAGTTGTTCTGTTGACATCTGTGCCTGCCATGTTCCTGTGATCCGCGTGTACCCA
>JBHIAO010000718.1:0-2737 GCA_046758565.1 Anaerolineae bacterium | reverse complement strand
GGAAGGGAAGCGTCGTCGCTAACAAAGAGGCTGGCAGCGAGCACTGCCAGGAGGAGCCACCAGGAGCGAAGCGTCATCGCGGGCGACCCATCCCTGCCACATCCCTCGCCCCCGAGTATAGGACGCCCCGGGGCCTTTAGCAATCGCGTTCCACCGTCGTCCCTTCATCCCTGGAGAACGGCCGCTAATGGGGCTCGGGGTTATCCCTGCCTCAGCTCGATGCGTTATCAAATATAGCATTGCGAGCGAGGTGGTCCCGAGTATAGCATTGCAAGCGAGGTGGCCCCTGGTCCTCATTGTCGGCGATGGCCAGCGTCTGCTGGGCAGCGAAAGCCCGGAGATCGTGTTCGTGGGGCGGGCCTGATGTCGCCGCCGCGAGCTGTGGCCTTTCTGCTCCTGGCCGGCGTCGTCGCCCTCGTGGTCGGCCTCACTCCAACGGCCCGCCCGGCCCTGGCCGTCCACCTGTGCGATAACTGGCCCGGGGCTTTCGACATCGACGCCTACGAGGCCCAGGCCAGCGGCAGCCTGGGCTGGAAGAACGTCTACGCCCGCAGCATGGAGTTCGCCGCCTTCAACCAGCTCGTGCCGGACATCCCCAGCTTCAGGCTGCCCCAGATGGAGACCGGCCCCCGTTCCGACGGCTCCAGCAACCTCGTCGACCCCTACATCCCGCCCGTCATCCTCAAGGCCATCGGCTGGATCGAGAGCGGAACGGCGAAGGGTTGGACTCAGGCCTGTCCGTCCGTACCCCACGGCAGCGTCGGCCCGGTGCTGGTCTCCCACGACTTCGGCTACGGCATCATGCAGATCACCAGCGGCATGGGAGGCGGGACTACCGCTGTGCCGAGCCTGGACCAGGTCATGATCGGCGGCCACTATGGCTTCAACATCGCCCGCGGCGCCCAGATCCTGCTGGACAAGTGGAACGCCGCCCCCGAATTGCGTCCCATCGTCGGCTCCCGCCTCACCGACCGCGTGGAGAGCTGGTACTACGCCGTCTGGAACTACAACGGCTTTGCCTTCAAGAACCACCCGCTGAACCCCGTCTACGACCCTCTGCGCGCTCCCTACCGTTGTGATGGGACCCAAAGCCGCGCCAACTACCCCTACCAGGAGCTGGTCTTCGGCTGTATCAAGAGTCCGCCAGTGGTAGGGGGGGTCAGGCTGTGGAACCCGGTGACGGCCTCCCTGCCCGACCTGAACGACCCCGCTTTCAGCGGGCCCCTCAGCCTTGCTAACTGGGACGCCTGCGCAAGCAACTTCGACTGCGCCGCCATGGACATCCCCATCCCTACCCCTACCCACATAGACGTCACCACCGTCAGCGGCAGTCGCAGCCAGGCCATCGGCGCCCCCAACCTGTCCGTGGCTACCAGCTTCGCCGTTAACACCTTCCCCGGCGAGTTGAGCGACCCCGTGACCGTGACGATCCGCAATACCGGCACCGGGCCGCTGGTGTGGCGTCTGAGCCGCTCGGTCACCTGGATCAAGCTATCGCCCACCCAGGGCGTGGCCCTCGGCACCGACATCGGATCTCAGCCCTCCACCTTCACCTTCTTCGTCGACGCAAGGAATCTGGCCATCGGTACCCACAGTGGCCAGATCCGGGTCGAGAGCCGCATGCCCAACGTGTCTAAGATAATCACCGTTAATGTCGTGGTAGGCCACCGCTCGGTTGTGCCCGGCGTCAGCCGGAACTAGCGACCACCATGTGCCTAAGCGATTCGAGTCCGGGCGCTAACTTTTCGCTTTTTTTCTTTCTCCTCGCAGGCGGCAAAGGCGAACGGCGTGGAACGAGGAAGGGGGAGCGGAGCCCGGAGATTGGCTTAACGGCGGCAGAAGGCCTCAGCAGGGGTTGTCTTTCGCTACGCCGGGCACGAAACTGCCGAACGGGGCGTCTGGTGAACTTAAGGGCTGCGGCGTCCCGGTCTGGAGAAAGGTCCGGTTGTCCTGATAGGCGCTCACTCGGCCCTGGCTGTCCCTTGCCCTGACGTGAAAGGTGTAGTGGCCGGGGTCTAATCCGGTGAAGTGAGCCTCAGGCCCTGTGCTCCAGCAGCTCCAGGCCGGCGATCTGTCGGCGGCGTACCCTTTCAGATAGCTGATACCGCCCGAGGACTTGGACCATCCCTCCAGGTAGTAGGAGAACTGGAGGGGGCTGGAGCCGCCGGCTCCCTTCCAGACGTAGTCTGCCTTGGAGTCGCTGACGGTGCCCTCGGCTGGGAACGAGGTGATGGTGACGGTCGGCGCCTGTGAATTGGCGAGCTGGCCGGCCACGTAGTCCCGCAGGCTGGGCAGCAGGGCGTAGACGTTGCCGCCGGGGCAGGTGGTCCCCTGGACGTCGCGATGGCCACTCAGGTTGCGCATGTCGCGACGCCAGACATCGTCGGCGCGAAGGAAGTCGGAGGAGGCCTTGGGGTTGATCTGGTGCCGTCGGCACTCCCAGACCAGGAGCTCCCTGAGGCGTTGCACCATGGCTGAAGAAGGGGTGCCGCTGGTACACCAGGTCTCACTGGTGGAGCAGAAGGTGCCCAGCATGGCAATGCCGGTGCTGCCGTGGTTATGGTGTGAGGCGTGGCCGGCCACCACGTCCTCGCTGAGGATCTCGCGCCCGCCGGGGCCGTCGAAGCCGGGGCCTTCGCGCCCGCGACGGCCCTCGTAGGAGTTGCCAAACCGGTCGACCACGGCGTTGTAGCCGATATCGCCCCAGCCCAGGCTGACGGTGTGATAGGTGTAGATG
>JBHIAO010000717.1:0-2745 GCA_046758565.1 Anaerolineae bacterium | reverse complement strand
CAACCATCCTTGATCAGCGCGTTCTTGACGCAGTCGTGATAGATGTCTTTGGCGGGCATATCGAAAACCCCTGTAGGAGGGCAACTGTCTTACTAAATTATACACCTGTTTTGCCGGGCCGGCTAACGCCGTAGCCCACTGACGTGCGGCGGCAGCCAACGTCCCTTTCGCCACATGTCAGGGGGCGTGTGTTTGGCGGCGTTCAATCATTCTTTGCTCTGTTAATTGGTTGGCATCACTGCTTGGCCCCATGTAGTCAGCAATGCGTACCTCATCATTGATAGCACATTTGTCGGGATCCCAAATAATCATCGTGCGGTCGCGGCTTATCTCATACTTTTCTCGTTCCTCTGGCAATGCGTTATGCAGTGTGGGAATCCACCATAGCGGCACAGAGAGTACACGTCCATCGGTCAATTCGACATGCAGATACTTGTCGTCAAACCGAACCTGATGAATACGTGTCTCACGCGGAAACGTATAAGCCGATATGGGAACAGTTTTCATGCCACAGGGGCCTGGACAGCCCAGCCCCTCGGCGGTGCCGCCACCGCCGAGGGGCTGGAAGCTCCTCCTTTCAACCAGACTAATAGCCGATCCAGTTGTCCCACTTGTCAGCCCAGCGGGCCGCGAGGTCAACCTGCGCCAGCAGCTCGAACGTCCCACCTTTGATGTAGTAGACACGTGGGGAGTGGGCCCCCCGATGGTCCTGCGCCGAGTAGGTAACGGGTGCAAAGCCCAACCCGACGTCAAAGTCCTTCATCGTCTCGAAGCCTTTGGTCAGGATTCCCTCGCCCGTCAGATCGCCGGCTGAGTCCGCCCGCTTAAGGGCCTCAGTCAACAGGAGCACGTTGCCCCAGGCCTGGACCGTGCGGATCAGGCGCTTCTTCTCACCGGGGTGGAGCTTCTGAGCGTACTCCTTGACTGTGTCCATCATGGGCACGTCCTCGCCGTAGAAGGCGCACGGCGCCACGCCGGCCACCATCACCTTCTCAGCCTTGTCGCCCAGTAGGTCCATCAGGTTCTCGTCAAAGCCCCAGTTGTTGATGATCCAGTCACAACCCAGACCGTTGTCCACAGCGTCGCGGACGGTAGCGAACACCGAAGCCGTCGTGTTGCCATGCCAGCAGACGTCCGGCTCGAACTCCTTGGCTGCCAGGGCCTGGGAGACGGCTTCCTTGTCGCCCAACCCAACGTTCTGATCCGGTCCCACCTCGAAGCCCAAGAGCTCGGCGTGTTCCTTCAACGCTTTGATGGGAGCGTTGGCGTAGGGGTGCTCCAGGGCGTAGAAGTTGACCAGTTTCGGCTTTTCCCCGGCATCCCTACGCGCCGCGAACCGATCGGCCTTGAGCCAAACCTCATCGTACCAGGCAGTGAGGGCAGCCCGGGCGTTCGTGGAGTAGTCGCTCGAGTTGAAGAAGTTGTAGCGGGCGACCGACGGATCGGTCAGGTGCGCCGAATAGGAAGCGGATACGTAGGGCATGTTGTCATCGGCCACCGAAGCACGCAACGCCTCGGTGTCGCCAGTGCCCCAGCCCAGGATGGCGATCACCTTGTCCTGGTCCTTCATCTGGCCGTAGAGAGTAGCGGCCTTGGACCTGTCATAGCCATAGTCGTAGCCATGGAGGACGATTTTCTTGCCGTTGATGCCACCCTGGTCGTTGACGTAGGCGATGGCCTCCTGCACCGCCAACGCGTAGTCCTGGCCCACGTCCGATGTTGGTCCCGTCTGGTCGTACAGAGCGCCGATGTGGATCTCCTGGGGCGCCTGCTGTTGGGGGGCCGGCTGGACACAAGCGGCCATCGACAGGACTGCCACAAGGGCCAGAGCGATCCAGACCCAGTGATACTTGTTCATCTCAATGCTCCTCCTTTGTTTGTCAAAGGTACTCGAACGTATTGGATAGACTGGCGCGACCCACTCCTGGGTCGCACTCGCAGTACGTTCCTAATCTTTTCTCTGCCACGGTTTCGCTGCTCCGGGACATCACCTCCTTCGCCTCTCAGTAGTCAGATTGGCGCTTTCTACAGTCCGACTACTGACATCTGACCACTGGCACTAGTACGAGAATGGCCAGAGATGGATATAGTTCTTGATCTGCCACCAACGGTAGGCCAGGCCGTTAGGCTCAAAGATCAGGAACAGGATGATGGCCAGGCCGAAGCCCATTTGTCGGAAGTACGCCGGCTGCAATTGCGGCAGAGCCACTGACAGAGGTTGCACCAGGTTGACCAGGATGCTGTCCGCCAGAACCCAGAACATGCAGCCGAAGATGGTGCCGTAATTGCTGCCCAGGCCGCCGATCAGAATGACGCCCACCAGCTCCAGGGAGAGGACAAAGGTGAAGTCCTCCTGGCTGATGAAGGGCTGCTTGCTGATCAGGAAAGCGCCGGCGATTCCCCCAAAGACGCCGGCCATGAAGTAGGAGAGGAGCTTGTAACGATAGACGTTGACGCCGATGACCTCGGCCGCGATGTCGTTGTCACGAATGGCCACCCAGGCTCGCCCCACGCGCGTCCGGGTCAAGTTGGCCATGAAGACCACGCACAACACGACCAGAACAAGCATCCAGTAGTAGACGGCCTTGTTGTTGCCGGCAATTTGCAGCGGGCCGATCTTCACCAACTCCTTGGGGATGTCCCAGGTCAGCACGCGCCCCCCGCTCATGGACACGTACTGGGTGAGGAAGAGGTTGACAGTGATGAACTGAGCGGCCATGGTGGTCATGATCGTGTAGAACCCCT
>JBHIAO010000716.1:0-2747 GCA_046758565.1 Anaerolineae bacterium | reverse complement strand
TACCTGACCAGTCTGGTATTCGGCAAGAGCCTCCTCTAATAGGGTACGAAAAGCCTCTGTTTCATAGAAGGTGTCATCATCTTGGACTAAGCGATGAGCATGAGCACATACAGCCTCCAAAGCGTGCCGGCTCTCGATCTCATGCCCTCGGTTCTGAAGGGCTTCCACCAGTTCACGTACGCGATCGCACACAGTCGCGAATCTGAGAAACAGCTCTTCCAGTTGCGCTTCGGTGGCCTCGTAAGGATATTCCTCCGAGGTAGCGGCCAGGAGGTTGTGCTGCTTATCGCAACGCAGCAGAGTCGCGAACAAGTCTATGGTGTCCTGCGCCAGGCCTTCGATATCCTCCGCCAGACCGACCGCTTCATCGCCGTTTTGAACAACGGGCGTAAGCAATCGAAGAGCGCTCTCCAGGAATTGTGCCTTAGCATTGGCAATCTGACACGATACTGCTTGTTCAGCCACACTAACAATTCCTTCCCTGTCGCTCATTGCACCCTCCCAATCTCTGGAACTCCTCCCCACGAGGACATCTTACGGTACGATTCTATCACAGGTTGTGGCGAAAGTCTAGTACACTTTTAATAGCCTTGGAATGGTCGGACATGGCCTCAAGTATCTGTAGAGCGGATTGGGCATGTGTCCACTGGGCGGTGTGAGACATGGAAGTTCGCCATCGTTATAGGTGAGCTCCGCCTCCAGATGTGCCTGGACTGTGCCTGCCACTTCGTGCGCTTCGGCTTCGAAGAATATGTTCGTCCCATAACCCTCACGCAGGTATTCCCACACATACGCGACGGAGAACGGAACGACCCCGCCCCACGCCCGGTACTGCTCGACGTGCCTCAGCTCGTGGGCCAGCAGTGCCAGCCCCGCCGGCGAATGAGGATCGAAGCGTTCTGGTCTCCGGAAGTAGATCGTGTCTCCGATGGTGGTCGCGGTGATTCGGGTGCCGGTCACCCGTCGGCTGCTGATGGCCCGCACCAGTAGGTTGACCGGCCTCAGCCGGACTGCCCAAAGCAGGGCAGGATCGAACCAGCCGGGACGGCCCAGTACCCTAATGCAGCACCTGGGCAAGGTTGACGGCAACCCGTTGATTTCGAAGCTCAGTTGAGGTTCCAGACCCACTAGATCCAATTTTGTTCGGCCTGGATTGCCAAACCTGTGGTGAGCGTTACCGAACCATCCAGGCCCAAACGGGGATTTGACAATCCCCTTGGAACGAAATTTGGATCTACTGAGACTGCGTGGAAACAGTCTGCCACCATCTCGGCTCAAAGTGCAACCCCTTGACGACGCAACGCCATCGCTGCGGCCGATCCGAGGAAGGCGGCCACTGCCGCTACGACAAACGCCGCAGCGAAGGAACCGCTCCAGTCTGCGAGCCACCCCCCTACGCTGGGACCGATGCTTTGCCCAATGCCGAACACCAGGGTGATGGCACCCAAAGCCGCTGGAGCCAGTCGGGGTCCTACGAAATCGCCGCATGCCGCGGCCATGATGGCCGGAATCGCAAAAGCTGTGAAGCCAAATAGAAAAGCGGAGACCATGTAACCAGCCGGCGCAGTCCACACGGCAATCAGCAAGATGGCTATCCCTTCCAGGGCGAACACCAGCGCCAGCCCCACGCGCCGCCCGATCCGATCGGAGAGGCCGCCCCACACGAAGCCGCAGAAGATTGCCAAGACGCCCACCAGGGACCACATGGCCCCTGCCTGAGCCGACGATAGGCCACGCTCTTCCGTCAGATATGCCGCGAAAAACGTGGCATAGATGATGTACGAGAAGCCGAACGCCGCGTAGATCAGTCCGAGTTGGACCAGCAAGGGCGATGTGTACAGCCTTCGGATGGGAATGCGCTGCGGTTCGGGGTTGGGTGGGCTGGTCCCGACGGGCTCGTCGTCCCCTACAGCTCGGAGCCCCATGGCTGCCGGCTGGTCGCGCAGGATCAACCAGACGGCCACGCCCAGTGCCACCACAACGCCGCCCAGCACGTACCAACTGATGCGCCAGCCCGTGTCTGGGGAGCTCGCGATGATACGGGGCACCACCCATCCGGTGACCACCATGCCAATGCCCGATCCACCAACGGCGATGCCGGCCGCCATGCCCCGCAGGCGACGCCCAAACCAGGCCGAGATCAGGCCCATCACCGGGACGTTGCTGCCACCGCTGCCCAGGCCGGTGAGCGTGCGACCTACTAGCGCCACCACGAAGCCCGACGCCAGCCCCGTGAGCAACATGGCCGCACCTGCGAATACTAGCGAAATGGCGATGACCAACCGCGGCCCGAAGCGACTGGCCAGGTAGCCGCCCAGCAGTGCGAACACCAGGTAGCCCACGAAGTTCCCCGTCGCCAGGGCGCCCATCTGTGTGTAGCTGAACTGGAGCCCCTGACGCATATCGGGCAGGATCATGGTGTATCCAAAGCGCGCCAGTCCCAGCGAGGCGAACACCGTCGCTACGCTGGCGGCCAGCACCACCCAGGCGTAATGCAGACGACGTGCGGAAATTCTCTCGACCGTCAAGCTCATCTCCTCGGCGACGATCCAATCTTGAAGAGCGGCGCTTCCAACGCCCGCACCACCGGAAAAGCAATCAGCGTCAGGAACAGCATACCGCCAATCCAGATCATGGCGGCCAGTCGGATTTCGGATTTCGGATTTCGAATTTGGCTTTTCGCCGGCTTTTATATCCCAATTGGGATGTAACGGCGGCGTGAGACAAATTCGAAATCGCGCAATTCG
>JBHIAO010000715.1:0-2751 GCA_046758565.1 Anaerolineae bacterium | reverse complement strand
TCCCCCCCAACTCTGGGGGGTAAGTTGCATCAATGATGCGGCCCTCGCTGTCCTCCACCCGCGCGATAGCCACCGGCGGGACGCGCACTCCTCTATTAGCAAAGGTGGCGTAAGCACCAACTAGCTCGAACAGGGTCACGTCACCCCCGCCCAGGGTCAGGGACAGGCCGTAATCGGGACGATCGAGGGAGGTTATCCCCAGGCGGTGGGCCAGGGCCAGCATGTCCGGCAGGCCCACAAACTCAAGGGCCTTCACCGCAGGGACGTTGATGGAACTCCCCAGCGCCGTGCGCAAAAGCACTGGCCCGTGGAACTTATCGTCGTAGTTGGTGGGCTTGTAAGGTGGATTGGCCCCGTCGGGGAACTCCGTCGGGACATCCCAGATGAGTGTAGCTGCCGTCCAGCCCTTCTCGAAGGCAGCGACGTAGGTAACGGGCTTGATAGAGGAGCCCGGCTGACGAAGCCGCAGAGCGACGTTGACCTGGCCGGCTATCTCCTCGTCAAAGAAATCCACGCTGCCCAACATGGCCAGCACCTCACCCGTGTCGGGCTTCAGGGCCACCAGAGCTGCGTTGGTGACGTGCTTCTCGGCGAGGCTCTCGACGTGCTCTTTAGCCACCCGCTCGGCGATGGCTTGCAGGCGGGGATCCAGGGTGGTATATACCCTGAGACCGCCTTTGTAGAGGGCATCAGTACCATACTTCTCCTCTAGCAGTTGGCGCACGTACATCACGAAATGGGGGGCACTGATCGGGAAGCGCTGGGGAACGTACTCCAGCTCCTCGGCTTGGGCGGCCTCGGCCTGGACTGGCGTGATGTAGCCCGCCTCGACCATCAGTCCCAGCACCACGGCCTGCCGTGCCTTGGCGTCATCGGGATTGACGTAGGGATCGTGAAGGGCTGGTGACTGCGGCAGGCCGGCCAGGAGTGCCGCCTCCGCCAGGCTCAACTGGTCCGCCGGCTTGCCGAAGTAAGTCTCGGCGGCGGCCTCGATGCCGTAGGCCAGGTTACCATAGAAGATTTCGTTGAGGTAAATCTCCAGGATGGTGTCCTTGGGATAGCGGCGGGTGAGCTCAGCGGCCAGAATCGCCTCCCTGACCTTGCGGGAGAGAGTGCGCTGGGTGCGTTCCACGGGGGAGAGGAAAACGTTGCGAGCCACCTGTTGGGTGATGGTGCTGGCGCCTGAGACAATCTCCCTCTCTGTCGCATTATACCAGATGGCGCGAGTGATGCCCAGGGGATCGAAACCGGGGTGTTGGTAGAAATGCTTATCCTCGGTGGCTATGGTGGCTTGGATCAAGTAGGGTGAGATGCGCTCCAGAGGCACCTTGGTGCGTCTGCCCCACTGGGGGTCAAACAGTTCGTAGAGCAGCCCCCCCTGGCGATCGTAGATCTTGGTGCTCACGAAGTCCACCGAGCGGGCTCCCAGCTCATCTGGCGCGGGCAGGCTCAGGGCGATGTTGGCGTAGGCGATCAGCCCAAGCCCGAAGGTGATGAAGAACAGAATCACGAAGGCCACCGATGCGGTGATGAAGGCTTTGACCAACACGGATATTGGTTGATCCTTTCTCTTCGCTATATTCGCTTTTTTCATCGAAGCGTTGACTTTGCTGGGTGATCTCTTCATTCCATCTTACCCATAGTACGCTGCTTTAAAGACGCATCATGGAGGGCAAAAGTTCCCTCTGACGGGCAGGCTGTCCAGTGCCGCCGGCAGGTCGGCGAGGTCGTCGAGGACGCGGCCCAGGGGATGCGCATCCACGGCTTGGGCACACCAGGCCGGGGTGTAGGGTGTGCGGACCAAGAAGAAGGGGATGCCTATCATCAGCGGCAGCGCACCGGGCAGCGAGAGGGTGTCACCCACCACCGCCAGCCGTGAGCCGTCGGCGGCCGCCTGCCCCAGCGCCCGGTAGTAAACCGGACGGCGCAGGTCAATCCGGTACTCCTCGCTCACCGGCCAGACCTGGATGTGCCCCAGTTGCGGGTGCGGAAAGCGATGCGTCCAATCGGGGGCCATCTCGTACTGGCGGGTGTCGCCCAGCACGGCGATCTCGTGATCCAGTGCCAACGTCTTCAGGTGACGATGCACCTTGTTGCCTAGCGAGTTGGTGAGGATGATGGGCGTGTGGTTGGGGTGCTGGACCAGGGCCAGCAGCACGTCGCGGGCAGCGGGGCGAAAGCGAGGGGGCAGCTCGGCCGTGTGGCGGTGAAACAGATAGTTGGTGCAGTCCACCACCGGGTCGTACTCCGCCTGGGGGAAGGCGGCGGCCACGGCCTGATCATAGGCCGGGTTTTCTTGCAACATCACCTGCAGCGTCGTGGTGTTGAGGATGAACGCGCCCTCGTTGCAGTAAGAAGCCACCAGGCCGTTGACCTCCCAGCAGTAGCGGTGCGGCGCCCGCAGCAGGCGCGCCCGCGTGGCCGTGTAGTCGGCGGCCAACGTCTCGCGCGGCGCGCCGACGATCTCCTTTGCCAGCGTGTTCAGCGACTTCTCAGCCAGCGCGGCCACCTGCGTCTCCTCGGCGGTCAACGTGCCGTCGTAATCAATGATGATCTTCAGGTGTTTTGCCATATTTGCTCCTCAGCGGTGTCGAGCGGCATGGGCTCCTCTTCAGAAACCAAGTTTCTCAAGTGGGCGTCCTTCTTAACATTACTAGCCCCCTCAGCGACCTTTGAACAGAATCGGCAGGTACACCCTCACACATCATACCGCTCGCGCAGATCGTTTCGCCAGTCCAAGTCAATCCCTTC
>JBHIAO010000714.1:0-2765 GCA_046758565.1 Anaerolineae bacterium | reverse complement strand
CCGCTGTTCCTCCGAGGCACCCACCTCTTTAACAATGAATGCACTTTCAACCTTGTACTGGTACTCTTGGTCGAAAACATACAGGGAGATCATATCTCCCGGTTTCACATCCGACAGATTCTTGAAAACCTCGCCCTTGATGTTGTTGTGACCTGAGAGTACACAGTTACCTATGGTGCCCGGAAGTCCTGACGTCTTGTGATATCCGACCGCATAATCGGCCGTATCCCACACACTGGTGAACTTACCGTCCCGGCCCTGGATGACACTCCAGCCCACTTCCACAATATTGGAGTCCACGCCGATAGACGGGATGACGATACGCGTTGGTGGGCGATCGGCCGGCGGTCGGATCGACGTCGGGGTAGGCGTTGGCGTGGGCTGCTCAGGGTATGGCGTATAAGTAGGATAGGGCGTCTGTGTCGGATACGGTGTTGGCGTAAGTGATGGTGGCAACGGCGTCGGTGGGAGGGCCGTCGGCTCCTGGGCCAGTTGCGGCGGTGGCTCAGCCGGCCGGTACTGGCGATAGAAGGTCAATCCGCCCAAAGCGAGCAGCAGGAAGCCGGCGACGACGAGAATCGTCGATACATTAGCAATTCGGCTCAGTCGATAGCTCCAACGTTCAAAATGACTCATTGCGATCTACTCACGTCCACAAAACCGGGTTACCACTCGGAACAGGCGCATGTGTACCATAACGGATGATACGGCCTAGATGTGATGCCTATGGTTAGCACGGTTACCAAGGCTCACAACTGGCCCAAGTGTAGCATCGGACGTTCCGTCGGTCAAGCAATGTGGATATTGGAGATTCGATATTAGAGATTGGAAATGGGACATGTTCGCAATCTCCAATCTCTAGTCTCCATTCTCTTGACATTCAGCCGCCGATCCTTCGTCGGCGACCTTCTCAGCTTCCGCCTCGATTCCCCTGGAGTAGGGCTCCGGCTCATAGTATAGAAACGACATGACGCCAAGGATGATACCCCCAACGATGGCGATTCCCAGGCCGAGGTATGGGCGTTGACCAATGTAAGCAATGGCCAGCAGGGAAAACAGGACCCAGAGGAGGAAAAGATTGACAGTTCGGGTTGGGAATTTCATTGGTCGCTGCTAAAAGCCCTCCACCTCGCGTATATGGTCCAGCAGCCCGCGGCAGCCGGCCTCGACCAACTGGTAGACACGGTCAAAATTGCCCTCATAGTAGGGGTCAGGCACATCCTGGATGTCGACGCCATCAGCGAAATCCAGCAGCAGGTGCACCTTCCCGTCAAGTTGGTTCCTGCGGTTGTACCGATGCAAGTTGCGCAAATTCGACCGATCCATGGCAATCACATAGTCGGCCATCTCGATATCGCGCGCGGTCACCTGACGGGCGCGCTTGCGGCTCAGATCGATCCCTCGCGCTCGCAGTGCACGCTGCGTGCCTGGGTACGGCGGTTCCCCGATGTGCCAACTCCCGGTTGCGACGGACTCGACCTCGAACCGATGGGCCAAGCCTTCTTGCTGTACCAGATGACGGAACACCCCCTCAGCCATGGGCGATCGGCAGATGTTCCCAAGACAGACAAAGAGTACACGAGTCACAGGATTGCTCCTCCGTCAGTGATCAAACAATAATAACACGCATTGGATGCGCAATTATACCATACTGCTCCAGGCATCGCAACGGAGCAGAGGTGCGGGCTTGCGCAGCGAATGCTCCGAGGCCCGTCTTCGGGCCGGCATGACCTGTCACAGCCTTGCAGAGCCGGCCCGAGGACGGGCCTTCGAGCGGCAGAATTGGATTCGCTGCGCAAGCCCGGTGCGGGCGAGCAGAGGTGCGGGGGAGAGTTCTTTTTTATCCTTCTTCCTTGCTCCTCCGCACCCTAGCTCCCCTGCTCCTCTGCCCCCCTGCTCCCTAGATCCCGTGTCAAGTTGACATTTTGTGATGGGATTTGGTAAGATAGAGCAATCGGTGTCACTTACCCGTGATTCTGGGGACTTCCAAGAAGATAACTGTTCCACCTTGCTCGGCCTGGATTGCCAAATCCAGGCCATACCCGCCGGGTTTGACAATCCGGCGGGAGCGGCTGGGACAATCTAAATTCTGGAACTCCCCTGATGGCCCCAGCCCGCCATGAAAGTTGATTAATCAACTCGCTTTGAACTTTACAGGGGGGAATCATGCAAATTCGAAGTATATTTGTTCTGACGGTGACGATCTTGGCCGGACTCACCCCGGCCGGCTGTGGCCGATCAGCAACGCCGGCTCCAACCGCCACAGCCGTGGCATCACCGACACTTTACCCTACCTACACTCCGTTCCCGACGCTCACCCCGGCACCGACCTACACGCCCTATCCGACCCTGACGCCGGCCCCGGTTCAGGTGAAGGTCATCACCCAGACGCCCAACCCGACTTACACGCCATACCCCACCTACACGCCCTATCCGACGCCCTTCGTCCAAGCGTCGCCGACGCCGGCTGGCCCGACGGTGTACTCGTGGCAGGAGGCCGGCCAGCACATTGGTGAGCACGCCATGGTCGAGGGTACCATCGCGCGGACCTATAACGCGGGGAGCGTCATTTTCCTGAACTTCGCCGAGGACTACCAGGGCACCTTCACCGTGGTCATCTTCCCCGACGATGCCGGCAAATTCCCGCAGCCGCCGGAGCTGTTGTTCCTGAACCAGTATATCCGTGTGCGCGGCGAGATCAGTGAGTATCAGGGCACCCCGCAGATCGTGGTCAACGAGCCGGCGCAGATTGAGATCGTGGTTCG
>JBHIAO010000713.1:0-2769 GCA_046758565.1 Anaerolineae bacterium | reverse complement strand
TCTCGCCCCCGTTTCGCTTGCGAGGCGGCGTTCGGCCGCATCAGCCTAGCCACGCCCAGACAAACTTGCATCGCTCGAAGAATGCGTGTACACTGTGGCCGGCTTTTTTACCTCAACGTTTGTGCTAGGTTAACCGATGAAGAAACAACCTAACTCCCAGATGTGCTTTGGATGTGGTGTTGAAAATCCTATTGGCCTGAAGTTGTCTACCTATGAGATGGACGATGGTCGTGTCGTCGCCCGTTTCACGCCCCGTGAGGATTATCAGGGGTACCCCGGCGTACTCCACGGTGGCATCATCGCGACAGTTCTGGATGAGGTGCTCTACCGAGTGTGGATTGCCAAAGGGCCTTGGCTAGTGACGGCCAAGATAGAGATGAAATTTCGCCGGCCCGTCCCCGTCGGTGTGCCCCTGACTGTTGTGGCGGAAGCTGTCGAGAGTCGGGGCCGGCGGTTGATCTCCCGTGGTGAAATACGTCTGCCCGATGGCAGCGTGGGCGCTGAAGCTACGGCGGTTTTCCTCGAGTTGCCTGAGGAGCAGGTTGTCGACATGGGAGATGCCCAGCGCTTCTGGCGCGTCGTCCCGGATGAAGACGGACCGCCGGCTTTTGAGCTAGGGAGCAAGGGAGCACGGGTGCAGAGGAGCAGAGGTGAAAGGGGGACGAGAAGACAGCGAGACAGGGAGGATTGAGGAACCATGCCCCACATCTACACTCGCCCCTTCCGCGTACGTGCCTACCAGTGCGACTCACTGGGACATCTCAACTACCTGGGTGGAGGTGGAAAAAAATGAATACCACGAAGACCAAACAAGTGACTCTGACGTTGCCGATGGGTGTTTACGAGGCGATGATGGCCGCGCAGGAACGGCAGCAAATCCGGAGTATCGCTGAGTTCATCCAGGAAGCGGTGATGGAGAAACTAGCCAGGATGACCTGGCAGCAGAACCTGGAGGCATTACGCTGAAGCACCCCAGCCTGCCCTTGCCCCGGCAACCGGGGGCGAAGAGGTGGTCACCGGTACCAGGCCGTGTTTCTTTAAGGTTCCGCAAAATTGCGGCGGATGTTGATCCCAGGTGAAAGAATCGGGATCGATTGTGCATTATAGTCAGGTAGAAAGAGCCCGTTCCGGCATGAAGCGCTAGGGCTACAAAACCGCGACGGGTGAACCCGGCCAAGCTCGATTCATCGGGCGCAGTTTTGTAGCCCGGCGACGCCTACCAGGGCCGCCTGGCCGACGCCGCCGGCACCCCCATCACCGACACCGTCAACATGGAGTTCCGCTTGTACGACGTCCCCGACGGCTGTGCCCCGCTGTGGGAGGAGCTGTGGACGGGCGCCAACGCCGTCCGCGTGAGCGATGGGCTGTTCAACGTGATGCTGGGGAGCCTGACACCGATCCCACAGAGCGTGATTGCCGGCCACGATCAGCTCTACCTATGGGCCGAACCCCACCAACCGCGAAGCCCTGCACGCTGTTTCGCAACCGAACTCGACACATACTCTCATAGCCATAGGACGATAGGTAGAGTGCTCCGAATTACCTGATCCAGATCACATAACAGACAACCGTGGAGTCTGAGCTATCCTGTTCTGGAGGCACACTATGGAACAACGTACACGAAGACATCGCACGCTGACTGCGGTCCTCGGGCTGTTGGTGTTGGCGTTGCTGGCGGCGGTGCCGGCGGCTGCTCTCAGCCGGCTGGTAACTGGTGTTCACCTTTGTCGGTCACGACGGGCAGCACCATCCGGCGATTGACAGCCGGCCCGAAATGTGATACACTGTGAGCAGTAATCGGCCCGGTGGGGCGGCACTGTTACCTCGCAATCTCGCCCTCAATCAGACCGCAAGCTGGGCCCATAGCTGCTTGCACGGACCGACTACCCGACCACGCGACCAGTGGAACATCTTGAAGAACGCCCAGGACGATGGCAGCGTGATCACGTGGGACCTGGGTACTGTAAAAGCGGGGAGTGAGAAGAAGCAGACTTTTCTGGCCCGCCTGCGGCCGGGTGCCAATTTCCCCGCTGATCCCACCACCCTGCTCAACGCCACCATCACGCCGAACGACCTGACGCTCACCATCGATTACAAGTTGACCCTCGATCCCAACGAGGGCAACTGTGGCAGTTTCACGCCGGGCGATGTGATCCAGTTCATCTTCGAATATCGGAACGACGGCAGCGCAGACGTGGACGCCGGCCTGGTGGTTGACTACGACGAAAGTCTGATTAACACTTATGGCCCTGGCGGCTTAATCCTGGGCGGCGGAAGCGCCTTCGCCGGCTACACCGTCCTCGGCCAGTTTTTCGTACCCGAAGGCTCCCGAGGAAAGAAGCACGACGAGCCACTGGACATGAACTACAATGGGGTGATCGACACCGACGATCTGGCCAAGTTCGTGGTGGAGTTCGACGACTGGGACCCCACCACCGGTGAATTCACCGTCTCCACCGACCTGACCAGGCTCGACCCCTTGGAGGTCATCCGCAACTTCCGCGACGCCAATGGCAACGGTAAGCCTGATGGGAGCGAAGAGGTGTCACTGTACCTGCAGCGGGAGCCCGTCGTGGACCGGGTGATAAACGCCATTCCGCTGGCGTACATGAATGACTACAACAAGACAGCACCAACCAAAGCGGAGTTCTCTGGCTGGTGGCTGTGGCGTGGCATCGACCCCTTCGGTTTCAAAGGGATTGAGGGGCAGGGTCCCCGGCCCGGCTTCCGGCACTGGGCGAAACTCAAGAGCAACACCGCCATCCTCCA
>JBHIAO010000712.1:0-2779 GCA_046758565.1 Anaerolineae bacterium | reverse complement strand
AAACGTGAAACGTGAAACGTGAAACGTGAGGGTTGAGGAGAACAAGTCACATTCACTGAGCATCACGTTTCACGTTTCACGTTTCACGTCATCCTAAGTCGCAGGAGACGCACTTCTCACTGGGGCCTTTTGAGAATTCCCATCCTTCGATTAGAATTGATCCTGCGGAACCTGACAACGACAAGCAACGTTGTCAGAATGTGATGACTAACACGCATCGATTCTTCGGAGCAGCATATTTGACCTCAGTGGAGAGTGGTCCCGTCATCAACGGGCGTTATCGCCTGCTTGACAAAGTAGGTGAGGGCGGCATGGCCGAAGTCTGGCGAGCCCGTGACACGGCGCTCGGACGCATCGTGGCCCTGAAGGTGTTGCGGACCCAGTATAGCAGCGATCCAGCTTTCCTGGCTCGGTTTCGACGGGAGGCCCAGGCCGCGGCTAACCTGACACATCCTAACATCATCGACGTGTTCGACATCGGGGAGGCTGGCGGGCGCCACTACATTGTGATGGAATACGTCGATGGGCAGGATCTGAGGGACCTGATTCGTCAACAGGCACCGCTGTCCGTGGACCGAGCACTAGATCTGGCGACGCAGGCGGCGGCAGCCGTGGCCTATGCCCATCGCGCCGGCATCGTTCACCGTGACGTGAAACCGCAGAACATCCTCGTGGCCACCAACGGCCACGTGAAGGTCACCGACTTTGGCATCGCTCGTGCCATGTCGGACGTGTCTGTCACGGAGACAGGCGTCGTCCTCGGTACAGCCCACTACCTGGCGCCGGAGCAGGTGGCCGGCGATCCCGCCACCCCCGCCTCAGACGTCTATGCCCTGGGCGTGGTGCTGTACGAGATGTTGACCGGCCGTACCCCCTTCGACGCAGACAGCAGCATCGGCGTGGCCATGAAACGCCTGCAAGAAACACCGACGCCAGTGCAGCAACTGAATCCGCATGTCCCAGCGTCGGTGGCAGCCGTCGTGAACCGCGCCATGGCCAAGGACCCCGCGCAGCGCTACGAAGATGCCGGCGTCTTGACCGGCGCTCTGCGAGCAGTTCGGGAGTGGGGGGAGCAGGTAACCAGTGCCCAGCCGGCTGTTGTCCAACGACCCGCACGCCCGACAGCCCCGAGCGCTCCCGAGCCTGGCTTCGACACCATGGGGGTTTTCCTGGGCATCGTCGCCCTGGTGGCGGTACTTGGATTGATTCCCCTCTGGCGAACTGTCTACGACGCGTACGCGAGGCCGGCATCACGTGGGGTTCCTGTGTTACCCGCGCCCACCGGGGTGGTGCTGATCGAGGTGCCCAACGTCGTCGGCCTACCGCAGGCAGATGCCGAAGACCTATTGCGGACCGCCGGCTTCGAGGTAAACGTCCTCGGCAGTCGTCAAGACGAGGAGATTCCTGTCTCACACGTGGTCCAGGCAAAGCCGGCGCCGGGTACGCGCGTGGAGCGGAATACAACGGTAGGGCTCATTATCAGCAGCGGACCGTCGGCGGTGGAGCTTCCAAGCGTGCTCGGACTGTCGGCTGATGAAGCACAACGAGTGCTACTTGACGTCGGCTTCGACGTGCAGCGCGAGGAGGCCTGGGGGGGTGAGGTGCCGGCCGGTACGGTCATTTCTCAGGAGCCGCCCGGAGGTGTTCGCATCTCGCGCGGGAGCGGCGTGACCATCCTGGTCAGCACGGGCACGGTCCTGCCGCTAAATGCCAACCTGGGTGACCAGATTGAGCTGGTGGAAGCCGAGCTGCCTCAGCGGATGTTCCAACCCGAGGACACGCTCCAGCTCACCTTGCATTGGCGTGCCCGACAGGCCATCGGTCAAAACTACGTGGTATTTGTGCACGTTACACCGCCCGATGGCCCGATTCTGACTCAGCGGGATACCGTACCCTTGGACGGTGGTTTTCCAACGTTAGCATGGACACCAGGTGAGCTTGTGTCGGACACCTATAGGCTGGCAATTCCGAGTAGTGCGCCGGCTGGAACCTACGAGATACGGGTGGGCATGTACCCATTCGGCCAACCAGCGCTCGATCAACGCCTGCCGATTGTGGATGCCGGCGGGGCCAGGGAAATTCTTAATAGCCTTATCATCGCGGAATTAGAGATTGGAGATTAGAGATTGGAAATTGCGAATCTCCAATCTCTAATCTCCACGTCAACTTCCGTTTCGCTAGTACATCTGCTATAATTGACTCGCCTTTTTGGAATACCCAGGAATTGAAAATCCCTTCTTTTGGAGGCGGTGTAGCGGAATGCGTGGCTCAGGATGGTTCCGGAACGGCGTCGTATGGGTGTTGATTCTCGTCGCTGTCGGAGCCCTTGTTCTCAATCTCATGCCATCCGGTAGCACGGAAACGATCGATCTCACAGACCTGGCCAAGGACATCAAAGCCGGCAAAATTGCAAAAATCAGCGTTCGCGGACCCGAGTTGCACATCGAGCGTCGTGGCTCGAAGACGGAAGTCGTAGTCCACAAAGAGCGCGAGGTCAGCGTTTTCAGTGTCCTGGGGAATCTGGGCGTGACCCAGCAGATCCTGGACAAGCAAAACGTGGAAGTGGTGGTCGAGAACCCCAACCGGTGGGGCAGCTTGATGGCACTGGCCACCGGCATTCTCCCGTTGCTTTTCTTCGGTGGGCTCATCTTCTTTATGATGCGCCAGGCGCAGACAGGGGGCAGTCAAGCCCTGTCCTTCGGTAAGAGTAAGGCGCGCCTGTTTAGTGGTGACAAGCCGACCGTCACCTTCGATGACGTGGCCGGCGTCGAGGAAGCCA
>JBHIAO010000711.1:0-2798 GCA_046758565.1 Anaerolineae bacterium | reverse complement strand
GTGGGGTCCTCAATCCAGGCCGGCTGGTCTAGCCCCCCCATGTCACTCAGGTGGCCGTACTCCGCCAGGAAGGTGTGCAGCTCGGCCAGGAACACCCGGCCCCCAGCAGCTTTCTCCAGCTCGGCCGGGACGCCGGCCGCTGCGCGCTCCTCCAGCACCTTACGGACCGGGGGCGAAGCCAGCGCCTTGCGGCTCAATCCCCATAGGGCGCGGTCACGATCCAGGGATTTGTTGTCGAACCCCGCCAGCAAGCGGTAGGCATCAAGAGCAGTAGCGCCCTCGCAGAGCTCGCGATACAACTCCTCGAACAGACTCACTGCCAGCGCCGGAAACAGAATCTGGGAGTGAAGTTCCCACAAGCGCCTCGCCCTGGTAAGGGTCTCGTCGAGATGGGCCAGGAGTTGGCGCATGGTCGCGCCGCGCAGGTCAAACGCATCCCAGAAGGCCAGGTGCCCCTTGATCTCGGGCAGCCATTCGGTCTCCCAGAGCTCACCCAGCCGGGCCATCGCGGCGCGCAGTTTCTCCTGGGCGCGCCGGCCCTGCGCAGCCAGTTCCTCCGGCGTGGCCACAACCGGGAGCGTCATGCTATAGAGATAGGTGTTGATGCGCCGCTGCCGCGTCCCGATGAGAGGGAATTCGTAGGCGCGGGCGCCCACACTCCACCCAGGTGCAACGGCCCCAACGTGGATCGAGAACACCAACGGCGCCATCGGATCGGGCCAATGCGTGCGCGGGTGCGTCCAGAACAACCGCTCATCCTCGGGGTTCTCCCAGGTGACGGGGAAGTCGGGAGATGGCGGGATGGGTGCTTTGGTTGTGTATCGTTTTGAGCAGCGAATGTTTGGAGCCCGTTGTCAGTTGACATTTCGAGCGGGTGATGGCATAATCATTTCAGGCTGGCGCGACAGGCAGGCAATCTACACCAAGCTGGAGGTGATAGCTATGTTAGTGATCAAAGGTATTTATGAGCACGGTCGGGTTCGGTTGCTGGAGCCCATTCCGTCACAGATTGTGGAACCGCAGGAAGTCACGGTAACTTTCGTTGAGCCCCAAGCAGAAGATAGCTCACCTGCACTCCCACAACAGGTGCAGGAAAAGCCCCAAGAGATTATCAATGCTGCTCTGGCACTTATTGGGTTGCTCAAGACCCTTTCATCTGAACAGTTGGAAGTGTTTGACACGACGGTGGAACGGCACAGGTCTTTCTTCGGACCAAGGGAGATTACTTGGTGAAACGCCGGATGCTGGACACTGACACACTCTCATACATGCTTAAAGGGCGCGAACCTGTTGCTTCACGAGCCAAAGCCTACATTGTCGAGCACGGGGGCATATCCATAAGTGCCATCACATTCTACGAGGTTCTCCGTGGCTTAAGGTTTGTTGACGCTACTCGTCAGTTGCAGGCTTTTGAGGATTTTGCTCGGACGAATGAAATCTTCCCGCTTGACGTGCGAGTCTGTCGTCGCGCTGCTGACATCTACGCCGACCTCCGCCGCGCCGGCAACCTCATCGAAGATGCCGATTTGCTCATCGCGGCGACTGCACTTGCCAATGACTGTGTACTGGTGACCAACAATACTGACCACTACGGGCGCATTGCCAATCTTGAATTGGAGAACTGGGCAGCGTGATCTGGGTGGGAAGGCTCAGACGAGGTTGTGGTCGAGGGCGTAGCGGGTGGCAGCCGTGCGCGAGTGGACTCCCAGCTTGCTGTAGATGGAGTGGAGGTGGCCCTGGACGGTGCGAGGGCTGATGACGAGTGGTGTGGACATCGTGGCCGTTGGGTGTCGCGGATGGCTCCGAAATTGCCAGCGCGCGATGCAGCCGGCGGCGCCCCTCGCTCAGGTGGTCTCGCATAAACCAGAACTGCCACAGGGCGGTCCCCAACCGCAAGGCCAGCTCCACCTCGCCCCCCTCCAGCGCCCAATGCAGCGCCGCCCGCAGGTTGTCGTGATCCCGCCCCAGCCGATCCAACCACGTGCTCTGATCTGGCCCAATAAGGTGCGGTTCCGCCTCCTCGGCCTGGGCCAGGTAATAGCCGGCGTGCGCCCGCTGCACGGCTCCCGCTTCCCCGCTACCCCTGAGCTGCTCCAACCCATACTCGCGAATCGTCGCCAGCATCATCAGGCGCGGCTCACTGTCTGTCTGTTCTTGCGTCGTGCGCTGAAGCAGGCTCTTGTCTATGAGAGAGGCGATGCCGTCGAGGACAGTATTCAGTGGACAGTGATCAGTGATCAGTTCCGTCTCATCACTGATCACTGTTCACTGATCACTGCTTCCGCCGCCTCCAGGCTGAAACCACCAACAAAGACCGAGAGCTGCCGGAAGAGCTGCTGCTCACCCGTGTCCAGCAAATCGTAGCTCCACTGGGTGGGCCGCCACGTGCACGCCCGGGAATGCGTCGTTCGCCTGACCCTGGACGACGCACTGCAATTGGAGATCACCGACGATGGGGTGGGTCTGCCGGCGGGGTATCATGCGGGTGTGGGCCTGACGTCCATGCGGGAGCGGGCGGCGGAACTGGGTGGGGTGTGTGTTGTGGAAGCAAGGGCCGAGGGTGGGACGCAGGTGCTGGCGCAGTTACCGTTGAGTCGTGAAACGAAAAACGTGAAACGTGAAACGTGATCATCACGTTTCACGTTTCACGCTTTTGGTTTGATAGTTACCAGAAGCTGCATTATAATCATGGCGAAGGGAGGTGATGACGGTGCCTTCTCCGTTTCCCGCGATGGACCCTTACCTGGAGCGACCGACGATATGGCCTGACGTGCACTTCGAATTGATTCGAGCCATTC
>JBHIAO010000710.1:0-2804 GCA_046758565.1 Anaerolineae bacterium | reverse complement strand
TCCGCCAGTACCTTTTCGGCGTCGTACTTGCGGCGGTAGAAGCGGCGGTCGATGGCCTCCTGGATGCGCCGGCGCAGGGGGAGGAACAGGCCGGCGATGGCCAGCGTGGAAGTGACGACGGCGAGCTGCGACTCCTGACCGGTGAGGGCGCGGAAGAGCCCCTGGAGCAGCACCACGGTCCCGAAGTACACCACCGCCAGCGCGCCCGTCAGCGCGCCGTACACCAGCGTGCGGTTGATGATCACGTCGATGTCGTACAGCCGGTACTTGAAGATGGCGATGGCCATCGCGATGGGCAGGCCGGCGACGGTGGCAATAGTCAGAGCATAACCTATGCTCAGGGCGGTCCTGGTCCGCCCCAATTCCGTCTCAGGAATGAAAAAAAACAGGACGCCGATGGCAAGGAAGGCGGCGGTGTAGACGAACCATTTGACCTGCTGGCGCTCGTCTCCCCGCGCCCGGCGTAGACGCACAATTAAGGAGATGGCTGCGGCCAGAAGACACAGACCTACGAGGGTGTCCACAATGCTAGCCAGCGGATCCAGAATGGCCCACGCGGATTCGCTGACCCCGATGGGATTGGTGATGAAGGATGGAAGGTCCTCCAGAGGACCCGGCTTTAATGCAGCCAAAGGTGCCAGTACCGCAGCGGCCCCGATTCCCAGCCAGGCCACCAGCCGCCAGCGAGGAGATAAGAGCCGCCCGTCAGGAAACAAGAGCAACAGGAGGATGAGCAGGACGACGAAGAATGCCGAGCTGCTGCTGATGGCCGTCCAAACCACCATGATGTCGGCACCCGGCAGCGAACCGGGGTGGGCAATCGGGGCATAAGCGGCGTAGCCAAAGGCAAAATTGTCCATCCCATCCGTAATTGGAATAACGCACAGGATCCAGCCGATGGGGTTACGTGGATGTCGCGAGACGATCACGGCGCCGATGACGCACCAAACTCCGAGAGCCACAGCAGAGATGGCGAGCACGGGGAAGCCGCCGGGGACAGGCTCTATGGGCCTATCGGTCACAACCTGGAGCGTCAGGCCGACCGTCTCGAGGACGACGTAGAGAACGACCAGGGCCCACGCCAGCCAGGTCTCTATACGCTTCACACTCGACCCAGGGGTGGCGGTACGGGTACTCATGGCTTCACTTCCTTTCAGCAAACACAGGCGGAAGATCGTCCGGCATTTGATATCACCTCGCTTCGAGCGATTGCAGGTACAGCCACAGTGCCTTCAGCTCCTCGTCCGTCATCTTCATGAAGATGTCCCACGGCATGAACTCCGTGTTGAGTGACTTGCCGTAGGGAGTGACGCCGGTGCGGATGGTGCTGATGAACTGCTCCTCCGACCATCCGTCGGCAGCACCTAAGGCGACGATGTTCGGCCCGGGCGGCGATCCCTCCTCTATCGGAGGCCCACCTCTCAGGTCTGACCCGTGGCACATGCGGCAGAGGGTGATGGACACCAGGTACCGTCCGTACTCGGCGGTCGCCCCCTGTGGGGGCATCTCCACGAAGGGGGCACTGTGGTCAATCAACTCGGCCGGGATCAACGGCATCGTCTCACTATCAAACACGCCGAGGGCAACAAGGATTCTCCCTAGCGGCTCTGCCCTGGTTTTGGGGAGCTCGTTGTCCGCCGGTGGCACTGACTTGACGTAGGCGATGACGGCGCCCAAGTCCTCCTGGCTGAGATTGTGGAAGATATCCGAGTGCATGAGCAGCAGCCCTCGGCCCTCCGGGTTGACCCCGTGGCGGATGGCCCGCACGTAGTCGGCGTCGCTGTAGGTGACGCCCACGCCACCCCGGCCGGAGGTCAGGTTGGGCGCGGTGATAGTCGAGATGAGCGGTTCGTCGTCGATAACATCTCCTCCCAGGTTGTCGCCGTGACATGCCTGGCAAAAGGTCACGGCCTCTGCGAGATGCCGGCCTCGGGCGATGGCCTTCTCATCGGTTGAGATGGCGATGGTTTCAACCTGGATGTCGTGGGTCTTGCTAAGCCGGGCAGAGCCGATAGCATATAACACAACTGCCGCCACCACCAGCAGCCCGACCAGGCCGGCCAACACAACGCCGATCCATTTCAATACTTTCTTCATCGTTTGCCTCCTCACTTCAAGTTGCTCATTCGTTCCCCACTTCCAACTGCATTCTACTCCAGCAGCGTTCCGAGATCGTTACGAATAACGTTACGAAAGGTGGATATTGGATATTGGAGACTAGAGGCTTGTGCTGAGCCCAGTCGAAGTATTGGATCTTGAGTTTGGGGCTTCTTGCCCGTCGTAGTATAATGTCCCTGGCGGAGCGGGAATCTCGGAGGTCCGAGAACGTGCTTGATACGCATAGTGCGCCTTCGGGCGTGGGGTTCGAGTCCTCCCCGCTCCGCGCCCCAATGGCTTTTGACAGATGGGCTGGAATGTGCTACACTATAGTTGCGTATCAAGCACGTGGACACGAACCTGTCCACAGGAGAGGCGGCTGACAAGTTGGCCGCCTCTTTCTCATTTTCACCCACAGCGCGTTTCATGGCTCCCGTTCCCTCTGGAGATTGGAGGTTCTCTCCCCAGCCCCCAATACTAGTACCCGATATCCTCTTCCCGCCGCTCCGCCGATCCACTGGGAATATCCCGCAGCCACAACGACACAAACTCCGGCTGCATCGTCTCGTCGATCACCCGCAGCAGCTCGTCCGTCAGCTTGTCCAGATCTACCTCGTCCCGCGCGAACTCGGCGAACTCCCGCAGCACCTGCTCGGCGTCGTACTTGCGGCGGTAGAAGCGGCGGTCGATGGCCTCCTGGATGCGCC
>JBHIAO010000709.1:0-2805 GCA_046758565.1 Anaerolineae bacterium | reverse complement strand
GCCCAGCACATGATGGCGAAAATCGGAACCCAGATGAAGGAGAACAGGACGAGAAACGGTGAGTGGAGCAGAAAGGCCATCACCCACCAGAAGGGTAGTTCACCGACCGCCTGGGGATGCCTGATCTTCTCGTAGATGCCCCCGTAGAGGGTGTGCTCCTTCTTCACGATCATGGTTTCTTCGCCGGCGTCCTTCATCCCGCGCCACCACAGGTAGCCCGATGGAACAATGTCCATCCCAGGTCGTTCAGGATCGCATTCGCGGGCACGGCCATGCCGGCCGCGATGGCGGGAGCAGCTTGCAGCCAGATCTCTGCCGCTGTAGCACCTGAACCCACAAACCTGTCCCAGGCACCTGCCAGACCTCCCCTCGGCGCTGGAGGGTCCCAGTTAATCTCCATTGTCGTCTACCTCCTTGGCCGGCAATGCAGACCGTAAGGCGAGGATGGGTATCTGCCGGGCCAGAGCGCGGACGTCCTCCTCCGAGTCGGTCACGCGATAGCCGATCAACCTGGCCAGGGCGCGAAAGGCAGTCGGGTGGCGTTGCGCGTAGTCTAGCAATTCGCGCTCGGTCTGCTCCTGTCTCAGACGCTCTGCCACCGCGCCGAGGTGCCGGCGACCCACGTCGATCACCACTTCCGGTGTCTTCTGAATGTTGCGGAACCAGTCGGCCTTCTCACCCCAGCCTGAAGCAACGAAGTAGGTGTCGCTTACGCGGTCATGACGGATGACCTCCAGAACTGCCTGGCGAGACAGTCCGCTCTTGCGCCCGATGTGGTTGAGCAGCAGGAAACGCTCCCCCAGTAGCCGGCCCAGCCTCAAGCGATAAAGCCAGATAGGCAGGCGATACAGCATGCGGCTCAGACCACGCGGCGGTCGCGAGCCGGTCATTTCGGTCGACATGACGGTCTCCATCTCGCTAGTATCATTCAAGGGATTACAGCCTGTTTCTTCGAGACTGGAAGCTGGAGAGTTGGGACGACAATCTCCAATCTCTAATCCCCAGTCTCCAATCCCCCTGTGAAACGATGAAGTTGTCTCGGATACTTTCCAGGCGCACTCTAACGGCGTGCCGGCGTCGCTGGCTTGATCCTGCGCATGAGCCACAGCACGATCAAGCTCAAGACGAACGGATCGCCGATGGAGGCGGCGAGATCGAGCCAGCGGGGGAAATTGAAGAAAGGCATGATCCACAGCCACTCGGCAAGCCCGAGGACCAGCATTGCAAGCACACAGGCTATGACATCACCGCCCATGCCGTAGGGTCGCCGGCTCCTAACCACCATGGGTGCCAGCCAGCCGGTTAACACGCCGATGATCGCCAGAACAATGGCCAGAACAGCAATTCCCATGATCATCCCTCCTACAGGTTAAACTTGTCCTTGATTTGAGCCAGAACACGGTCGCGGTCGAACCAATCTGGACCGAGAAGACATTGTAACATCAAGCCATCCAGCATCGCGATGAACATGGAAGTTGTGGCGACCGGATCCGGATCGCCAAGCTCTTCGAAAAGCGGTGTCAGGACGACCTTGAATTGCTCGTAGTATTCTTTAAAATCGTGAGTGAGGATGCTGGCAACTTCCTGCGTCGCCATGACCTGAAGCATGACGAAAATCAGTTCTGTGTTGTCGGCAAACAAGTCGATCGATGCCTCGGCGATATCCATCAGCTTGTCGGCCGTTGATCGCGCCTCGTCTGCAACGATTTCGTACAACGGTTCGACAAAGGCGTCGAATTGGCTCATAAAGGCTGCTTCGAACAGCGCTTCTTTGGAGTCGAAGTACCAGTAGACAGTGCCCTGACTGACGCCGGCCCGCGCCGCGATCTCCGAAACCTTCGTGTCGTGCAGCCCCTTCTCTGCAAAAAGCTCCAGAGCCGCTGTGAGAATTTGTGCCTGCCGCTCCTCGCGGATTCGTTGAGTCTGCTCGGGAGTTCGAGGTGACATAGATATCCCTCACGTACTACATGTTCCGCGACTATTGACTGACTAACCAGTCAGTCAATATTATACCAGATTTGGTTGGCTTTGTCAAGGAGTATGGCGCGTAGGTTTCGTGCCGGCCGAACCCAGAGAAGCCAGTGGAGAATGGCCAATGTGCGGTTCAGCATGTGTGTGGTCGCGATTATTGCAGGTTTAGCAGGGTAGGGGCATGGCAGGCCACTTGACAGGAAGGAATTTGCATGGTATAATGTAGCCAAGTTAGCTAATTTAGATATTCATCAGGAGGGTATATGACGACCAAAAGCATCAGCTCAACCCAGGCCCAAAACAACTTCGGCCGAGTTCTGGACGATGTCACCCACAATCACGCTCGTTACATTATTGAACGCCGTGGTGTTCCTCAAGTGATAATACTCAGTTTTGACGATTTTGCGCACGTGTTGAGCGATGATGACGAACGTCGACGAATGGATATTATCTTGAGAGAACTTCGTCCCAAGTATCGTCTGGGACGGGTTATCAGTCCGGCTGCTGATTCGAAGTGATTGCGGATCGCATCTGAGGGGCATTACGATGGAACTTGTGACAGACTTGGAGCACGGGCAAGTGGAACAGTTAAGACTGTTCGAGGTGGAAGCGGAAGAGTACTCTGCACCAACGAATGACAACGGTTCAACCCTTCGACAGGCTCAGGACACCGCCTTCAACGATCCTGCCTTTGCTGGCAACAAATCCCTGCCCATCCATCGGTGGGTGCCATGGATCGCTGGTTTCTCCAGTGATTTCGTTCGAGACGCGTTGGTAAGATATCTGGAGGGCAAGGGCACTGTCTTGGATCCTTTTGCCGGCGTGGGCACCACT
>JBHIAO010000708.1:0-2810 GCA_046758565.1 Anaerolineae bacterium | reverse complement strand
AAAGAACCTCCGCCCGAAAAGAAGAGCACACGCAAAAAGCGCAAAAGCGCAGGCGCAGGCGCAGGTAATTGACGCTGCTGCGCGGGCTGGGCCAGTGAGGGGGAGTGCGTATCCTTGTCAGTGGTACCGCGTTACTGCCTTTGACACAGGCGCGTTTTGGCAATATAATGAGCACATCGGAACACAGCAAGGGGCCGACGCCACAGGCACGGCCCTTCCGTATGTGAAGAGCGAGGAGGATTTATTTTGGTTAGTGGCCCGATTTCCCCGCACGGTGGTGAGCTGGTAGAACGCATCATTCGCGGTCCACGACGAGAACGGATGCTGTCCCGCGCCGCCGAGCTGCCCCGCGTCCACCTATCCCGCATGTCCCTCAGCGACCTGGAGATGATTGCTGTCGGTGCATACAGCCCGCTGAAAGGTTTCATGACCCAGGCCGACTACGAGCGGAGTGTCAACGAGATGCGCCTGGCCGACGGCTCAGTGTGGCCCATCCCGATCACCCTGCCGGTGAGCGACGACGAGGCAGCCGGCCTGCAGCCCGGCGACGAGGTCGCCCTTACCGAGTCAGGTGGTCGGATCCTGGGGATTCTCGAACTTGAAGAGAAGTTCCGCTACGACAAAATGACCGAAGCGAAGGAAGTCTACCGCACCACCGACGATGCTCATCCCGGCGTCAAGCGTCTCTATGCACAGGGCGATGTTCTGCTGGGCGGCCCGGTGCATCTGTTGCGGATGCCCAGCAATCTGGAGTTCCCTGAATTCCGACATACGCCGGCCCAGACCCGCCGCATGTTCGACCGTCGCGGATGGCGACGCGTGGTTGGGTTCCAGACCCGCAATCCGATCCATCGAGCTCACGAATACATCCAGAAGACAGCTCTGGAAATCGTCGATGGGTTGTTTGTACATCCACTAGTGGGTGAGACGAAGCCCGACGACATTCCGCCCGACGTCCGCCTGGAGAGCTATCAGAGCCTGCTGCGCGACTACTATCCGCCCGAGCGTGTGGTTCTGGGCGTCTTCCCGGGGGCCATGCGTTACGCCGGCCCGCGTGAAGCGGTGTTCCATGCGCTGGCTCGCAAGAACTACGGCTGTACGCACTTCATTGTGGGGCGGGATCATGCCGGCGTTCGCGGCTACTACGGCACCTACGACGCCCACTATATCTTTGATGAGTTCGAACCGGAGGAGATTGGCATCACGCCGCTGTTCTTCGACCACGCCTTTTACTGCCGGAGGTGCGGTGGCATTGTCAGTGCCAAGACGTGCCCGCACGATGAGAGCTATCACGTCGTGTTGAGCGGGACTCAGATCCGCGATATGCTGGAGCGTGGCGAGATGCTGCCGGCTGAATTCACCCGACCGGAGGTTTCGAAAGTGTTGATAGAGGGCATGCGAAGGAAGATACGGGAACTAAGGGGAACTAAAGAGGAATTAAGGGGAATTGAGGAGGCCGCTCAGTTTGAGTCGCGTAAGGTGTTTGTGATTGGGTTGGATTGTGCCGAGCCCAGCCTGGTGTTCGACAAGTGGCGGGAGGAGTTGCCAAATCTGAGCCGGCTGATGGATCAGGGGGCGTACGGGGAGTTGGAAAGCTCAACACCACCCATCACCGTGCCGGCCTGGAGCAGCATGCTGACCAGTAAGGACCCAGGTCAGCTTGGGTTCTACGGTTTCCGCAACCGGGCTGACTACTCGTATGACAAGATGACCATCGCGACAAGTGCAGTGGTGCGCGCACCGCGCGTGTGGGATATTCTGGGGCGGGCCGGGAAACAGGTCATCTTGGTCGGCGTGCCGCAGACGTACCCGCCGCGCCCCGTGAACGGCCACCTGATCACCAGCTTCCTGACACCGCCGGGAGCCAAGTACACTTATCCCACGGAGCTGGCGACTGAGGTCGAGAGCCTGGTAGGCGAGTACTTGGTGGACGTGCCAAATTTCCGCACCGATGACAAAGATCACCTTCTCGAGCAAATCTACGACATGACAGAGAAGCGGTTCACCGTTATCAAGCACCTCATGCGGGCCAAACCGTGGGACTTCTTCATGTTTGTCGAGATGGGGGTAGACCGCATTCACCATGGCTTCTGGAAGTACCATGATCCGTCCCACCCGAAGTACGTGCCGGGCAACCCGTACGAGAATGCCATCAGGGACTATTATCGGTACATCGACCGTGAGATCGGTGAGATGGTAGACGGTCTGGATCACGACACTGTGGTCATGGTGATCAGCGATCACGGTGCCAAGGGCATGGACGGCGGCATCTGCCTCAACGAGTGGCTGATCCAGGAGGGCTACCTGGTATTGAAAGATAGGCCCACCGAAGGCATCGTGCCTCTGGAAAAGTGCGAGGTGGATTGGTCGCGGACCAGAGCGTGGGGAGCCGGCGGCTACTACGGCCGGCTGTTCCTGAATGTGCATGGTCGCGAGCCGCAGGGGGTAATCCCGCCTGGAGATTATGAAAGGGTGAGCGGCGAACTGATCGAGAAGCTGGTTGCCCTGAAGGACCACAAGGGGAATGTCATTCCCGGCACGCGAGTGTTGAGGCCGCAGGAAGTCTACCGCGAGGTCAACAACATCCCGCCCGACCTCATCGTGTATTTTGGCGATCTGCGTTGGCGGTCAGTGGGCAGCCTGGGCCTCAACACGATTCACACTTTCGAGAACGATACAGGCCCCGACGACGCCAACCATGCCCAGATGGGCCTGTACATGTTCTGCGACCCGCGCCAGAACCTGGCCGGCCGGCGCCTCACCGGTCTCCACCTGGAAGACGTCGCGCCCACCATCCTGGACTTGATGGG
>JBHIAO010000707.1:0-2811 GCA_046758565.1 Anaerolineae bacterium | reverse complement strand
TGGTCTCGAACCTGTTTCCCATCAAACACTGGTTGATCGTGTTCCGGAGCATCCTACTGAAGGGGGCCGGCCCGTCGGCCTACTGGCAGGAACTGGTGGCGCTGGCGATGCTTGGGACGGGCATCATGAGTATGACGGTGTTGTTGTTGCGGAGACAGCGGTTAGGGTAGGGTCAGATTGAAGCGGGAAGAGGGATTGTGGCTTGACGTGGAAAATATCCTAAGGTATATTAGGATAATCATGCTTAGGAAAAAAGAGGGGTCGCCTTGCTGATTGACCGCGAGAAAGAGCTGACCGAGCTTAACTTGCTCCTGGAAGAACCCGGGGCGCATCTGCTGGCTGTCAGTGGCCGGCGCCGGCTGGGCAAGACAACGCTCTTGCTCGAATGGGCACGGCGCAGTGGCCAGCCCTACCTGTACTGGGTTGCCAGCCGGGCTCCGGCGCCGCTCCTCCTGCGCCAGTTCTCCCAGACCGTCTGGCGCCAGGTCCATCCGGACGACGTCGTGCCGGCCACCTTTTCCTTCGATCATTGGGCCGATGCTTTCGAGCAGGTGGCCCGGCTGGCTGCCGATCGCCAGTACATCGTCATCCTCGATGAGTTCCCCTACGCGGCCGAGGCGGATTCAGCGCTCCCCTCGATTCTGCAGAATGCCTGGGACCACCACCTGAAGGCCACGTCGGTGGTCATGGTGTTGTGCGGCAGTCACATTGGCATGATGGAACGGCTCTTGCGCTACGATGCCCCGCTCTACGGTCGGATGGTTGGTCCGTTGCGGGTCGAGCCCCTGCCCTTTCGCGCCCTGGCCGACTTTCTGCCCAGCTACACCGCTGCCGAGCGGGTGGCCGTCTGGGCCATTCTGGGAGGTGTGCCGGCCTACCTGGAGCGTTTTGACGATTCGCAGGCCCTCGCGGCCAACGTCCGTCGCCACATCTTCCGTTCCACGGGCCTCTTCCGTACTGACCCGGAACATCTGCTCCACGAGTCGCTGCGCGAGCCCCAGAACTACATTGCCATCCTGCTGGCTATCGCCGCCGGCCATCACCGGGTCACCGACATCGTCTCGGCTGCCGGCATGTCGGGCACCAAACAGGCCGACCCGTATCTGGCCCGCCTGCAGGAACTGGGCTTCATCCGGCGCGAACTGCCGGCCACGGTCCCAGAGGCTAAACGGGCCACCTCGCGCCTGGGTCGCTACGTCCTGGCCGATAACTACCTGCGCTTCTATTTTCGCTTCATCTGGCCCCACCAGGGCCTGCTGGAGCAGGGGCTGGATGACCGGCTGTGGGAGCTCATCGGTGAGCAGTTGCATGCCTTTGTCGGCCAGGCGGCCTTTGAAGAGCTGTGTCGTGAGTGGGTACTGGTTCAGGCTCGAACCGGTGGATTGCCGTTCTCCCCAGATCGGGTGGGGGCCCACTGGGGTGGCGGCGTGCAGGTGGATACCGTCGCTGTCAATTGGCGGGAGCGAGCGACCCTGCTGGGTGAGTGCAAATGGGGGGTGAGGCCGGTAGGCCGAAATGTGGTGCGCGAACTCATCGAGAAAAAGGCTCCCAAGGTACTCAAGCGGCTGCCTGGCGACGATGCCGACTGGACGGTTAGTTACGCCTTCTTTGCCCGAGCCGGCTTCACTGAAGCAGCCCGGACCGAGACGCAGGTCCATGATGCGCTGTTGGTGGACCTGGCTACGCTGGATCGGGACCTGCAGGCTGTCGTGTGAACAGCTTGAGGTCGCTCATTTGCCCAACGGAGATAGCGGTTACATAGCCGTACTGCGTATTGCGTACTGCGTAAGGGTTGATACGCAGTACGCAATACGCAATAATACGTAGTCGAAGCGAACTCAGACGATGGAACAGTCCGACAATCGTGTCATTGTTACCGAAAACCTGACCAAATCGTTCGGGGAGACGGTCGCCGTGAACGGCCTGGACCTCGCCGTGGAGCGCGGTGAAATCTTCGGGCTGGTGGGGCCGGACGGCGCCGGCAAGACCACCACCATCCGCATACTGACCGCCATCATGTTGCCCACCAGCGGGCAGGCCACCGTCCTGGGCCACGACACGGTGAGGGAGGCCGAGGCGATTAAGACCGATATCGGCTACATGGCGCAGCGGTTCAACCTGTATCGCGACCTGACCGTGTGGGAGAACCTGAATTTCTTTGCCGACGTGTTCGAGGTGACCGGCGCAGAACGCCGCGAGCGGATCGACCGGCTGCTCGAGTTCGCGCGGCTCACCCAGTTCAAAGACCGGCGAGCCGAGCATCTGTCGGGCGGCATGCAGAAGAAGCTGGCCCTGGCCTGTACCCTGGTCCACGAGCCGAAGATTCTCTTCCTGGATGAGCCCACCACCGGCGTGGACCCTGTATCGAGGCGCGAATTCTGGGAGATTCTGACCGACCTGCACATCCAGGGGATCACCATCTTTGTGAGTACGCCGTACATGGATGAGGCGGAGCGCTGTTCTCGAGTGGGACTCCTGTACCGTGGCCGGCTGACCGTATGTGACACACCGGAACGAATCCGCCAGATGGTGGAAGGCGATCTGGTCGAAGTCCGAACAGCGAACCTCAAGCCCGCCCGTGAGGCCGTGACGCACATGGACGGCGTCCTGGAAGTCCAGACCTACGGCGACCTGCTGCACGTCTTCGTGGACGATGCCGGCCGGCGCATGTCACAGATGGCCGATGGACTGGCCGAGGCCGGCATCACCGTGCAAGGCGTTCGGGCCACTCGGCCGCGGATGGAAGAGGCGTTCATTTCGTTGATTCGGGGGATGGGGAATGGAGATTAGAGATTGGGTATTGGGTATTGG
>JBHIAO010000706.1:0-2817 GCA_046758565.1 Anaerolineae bacterium | reverse complement strand
CCGCCGTGATGCTGCTCCAGGCGGGGTCCTGTTGCAACTCTTCGATGTTCTCCTCCCGTTCGGGCGACGGCGCGCCGTGGCGCACGATGAAGATGATGTCCGGATCCCGCGCCACCACCGTCTCCAGGCTGAAGGGGGTGAACGTGCGGAAGCGCTGGTGGGGCTCGTCCCCCCGGGTGATGAGCTGCCCGCCCAGGAGCTCCACCAGGTTGCCCAGATAGGAGTCGGGCATGAACCCCAGGAAGGATTCACTGGTGCCGAAGAGAGCGAACACCCGGGGACCCTCTTCCGGCAGACCCTGCCGCAGCGCTGTGAGCTGCGCCTGGAGGTCCGCCGCCACCTCTTCCGCCTCCGCCTGACGGCCCACCAGCAGGCCGAAGGTCCGTATCTTCTCCACCACGTCGTCGAAGCCGGCGATGTCGTACACCAGGACCGGCACGCCCAGGGTCTCCTCGATGGAGGGGACGAACTGGGCGAAGGTGGGCGAGGTGATGACCAGGTCTGGCTCGGCTGCTGCGAGCTGTTCCAGGTTGGGGCCGGCACGGTGGCTTATCTGAACAGTGGGGATCTCCTTCGCCTCCGGCGGAAATATGTACTGCTCCGGGATATTGGGCCGGAGGACCGGCCGGTAGCCGAGAGTCATCAGCAGCTCTACCTGGAAGGACACAGTGGCGGCCACCCGCTTGGGCGGATAAGGGATCTCCACCTCCCGACCCAGGTCATCTACCACAGTGATGGTAAACGGCTTATCCGTTCTCTCGCCGCCCAGCGCGAAGGTCTGGGTGAAGTGAGCTACTTCCACCTGATCGAAGATGCCTTCGGGGTGTCGAGCGGAGGTGGGGATGCCGATTTCGGCCGAGACCTTATAATTTCCGGGTAGTCCTCATGACGGCCGTCCTGGGGCGGCTGCACATCCACCCGCATGGTGTAGGAGCCGGGATGGTAAAAGGTTCCGCAGCCTCGGCAACGACTCCGATGCGGTAGTCACCGACGACTTTTTCGCCGCCCTTTTCGTTCATTTCAGAGTCGGCGATCTGGACAGCGTCCACCACACCCGCAATCCGGGGGTCCACCTTGATGGTGACGAACTGGGAAAGGCTATCGATCCCCTGCTGCACCAACCGCAGGACCTCATCGACGGATCCCTTCTCGTTGATCAACTTCTCTGCCTTCTCGATGTTCTCCAGGATGGCGGGGCCAGCCGACGGGTTGGCCTGGCCGATTTGCCCCAGGACGTCCTTGTACTTGTCCTCTGCTGCCTCGATGAAAATCCTGGACTCTTCATACTCGCCCTGGTCTATAACCTCCCCGTCTTTCACCGCATCGACATACTCGGCGGCCACCAGCTTCAAGGTCCCGATGACGTCCTGAACCTTCGTCTCGTCGATGGCCACAGCCGGCGGGGGTGCCGCAGCAGGAGTCGGCATCGGCGTCGGGGTCACGATGATCCTGACCTCCTTCACCACCTCTTTCTCGACGACGCGGGTGACCTCGACCTCCACGGTCTCGCGGATCGCCTCCGGCGTCGCTGCGGGAGCACAGGCGGCCAGGACCAGGCCGGCAATTAGCACGCCGACCAGGAGTGTGAACTTACGTTGCATGTTAGAATCCTCCTATCTGAAAACAGATGGCTAGATGGTTGGATGGTTTGCATGGCACCGAACCATCTAACCATCCAACCATCTAACCAACTGTCGGCTCTATCTGCTATTGCAATTCATTCGCATCTATGCTATACTTTATCCGAAGGTTATCCCCGCGTCAAGGCCCTTGGGTCAAGTTTCATTTGCACAGGGGTAGAAACTGTCTTTTCAAGCGGGGTCAAGATGGAGATCACAGGGGGTTCGTCTCAGGTCTGCGATGATTAGTCCGGCTATGCAGCGTTATGCCGCCGAGATCCATCGGCTCCAGCAAGATCATCCTTACGTCCCTCTTTCCATGCTGGCCGAGCAGGTGGACGTCTCTCTCCAGGCGGCATCCCGCATGATCCGGCGGCTCAAGGAAGCCGGCCTGGTGGTACATGAACCCTATCGGGGTGTGCGGCTCACCCCGGAGGGTGAACGCATTGCCCTGCCCTCAATCCGGCGTCACCGTTTGATTGAAGTCTTCCTGGTGCGAGTCATGCGTTTTGATTGGGAGGAGATTCACGATCTGGCCGATGTATTGGAGTCCGGCATTGACCAGGTATTGGAGGATCGTATTGATGAGCTCACCGGCCGGCCCGCCCACTGCCCCCATGGGGACCCAATTCCCACACGGGATGGCGTGATGCCCCCGGTGACGGATGTGAGCCTGGTCACCCTGGATCCAGGCGTGGCGGGGCGCATCAGCCGCGTGCGTACTCACGACCCGGATAAGCTGCGTTACCTGGCTGAACTGGAACTGGTGCCTGGCGTGGACTTTCGGCTCGAGTCCCGTGCACCGTTCAATGGGCCGTTGCGAATCCGCATAGGGAACGAAGAGCACGTTATCGGGCACGAACTGGCGGCCACGTTATGGGTGGAGCCGACAGCGTCACAACGCCAAGACGCTAATTAGGAGATGACCAGTTGAGAACCGTTGCCGTTTTCGAATTGGAGGAGACCCAGGGCAATCTGCCCCGAATCAAGCCATTTTGCCGCATCAAACACAAGTTCGGTCAAAGGGGCACCACTTTCGTAGAAAACGAAAACCCCCGTCTCCACTTGGAGACGGGTTCATGCCAGACTGCCTCAACCCATCGAATGAATTCGACGGCTGTTATGGGAAACGTGTTAAAACATGTTCTGTCGATTTTTGACAAGAACGAGCGTTGCGTGTATAGTTGTTTGAGCAGGA
>JBHIAO010000705.1:0-2817 GCA_046758565.1 Anaerolineae bacterium | reverse complement strand
CTAGTCCTCCAGAGGCTATTTCTGCCGTCCCTTTTCTTTGGCGCCCTGGAGCGCCTCAAAAAAGGACTGCTCGTTCTGCTGAATGGCCTCCGGGCTCGCACTCAGCGACATCACGTACGCTTCCAGATCGGCATACATCTGCGACTGAGGATCCAATGGCTCACGGCCAAGGAAGACGACCACTCAGACATCGTTCATCTGCCCGAGGGTGACCAGTTTCTTCATGCCGGTAGCCACCCGTGGGAAATGTCTGGCCGCCCCATGCAGATCAGGAATCGGCCTGGGTGACAGCTTCCCGAGAACGTTGCGGGCGCGGCCCCCAATGGTACCGCCGCGGGGGTGGCAGCCGGCGCAGCCGAGTTCGTTGAAGACCTTACGGCCGCGCTCGATCGCCGCTGCTGCCGAATCACCACTCGGACGCTGCTTGAACCACGCACCCCAGTGCGGCTTGCCTTCGTGCGTGGCTGACGCCGGCGGGGGGAGCAGAAAGGTAGCAAGGACCACAGCCGCAAGCACGCGCAGTGCAGAGCCTACGTGATGCATAATTCTCCTCCTCGGTGACCGGTAATGTTGGCGCCCTATCCTGCTACCGCTGTGCGTTCTTGGGCGATGGCGGACCGCGCCAAAGGCAGCAGAGCCTGAGGCGCGAGGTCGGAGACTAGCGCACAGATCACCGACCCCTCGCGCCAAAACAGGACATGGTACTTCCCAGAGCGGCGTGCATAGACCGTCCGGTTCTCGATGCGTGCCTGCGGGACAGCCGTTATCCTGCTACGGGGGTACGGGAACACGAAATACGAAATCCGTTGCCCGCTGCGCTCATAGAGCACGACTCGACAGGGAACGCCCTCGAGTGTGCAGGGGCTCCCCCCTAGCAGACGAACCGCGCTCCCCGGGCGTGGCACGCCAAAATCGTGGGGGAAGCGCGCCGTTAAGGCTGTGTGCAGGCGGCCTACATCGGTGCTACGCACGGTGGGAGCGGTGTTGCCCTGTCCCTGGTGTGTCTGCGTGGCGGCCTCCAAGACCTGTACCAGCTGTGGCAATGTCGATCGAGCCGACCAAAAGAGACCCAAGGCCAGCGCCAGGCTAAGCAGCATAACCGCCACCCCGGCCGTCTGCAGTAATGTCCGGCGGCGGCCCGTCAGCCGACGAACCGTCTGCCGCCGCAGGTGTGCCGGAGCCTGCTCCCACAGCCCCGGCTCAGTCAGCAGCCGGCGCAGGCGGTACTCCAGCTCCAGCTCGTGCCCACACCGGCCGCACTGATCGAGGTGCTCTTGCAGGTCTAGGCTCGTTAGCACATCCGTTACCCCATCCACAAAGCCATCCAAAGCGCGTTGCGCCTCACGGCACTGCATCCTCCCGTCCCTCCTATCCCCGCTGGTGTTGCCCCTGGCCAGACACCACGCGCAAGGGCACAGGGCCACTGCCCAGCTGCGTGCCGGTCGCCGTCAGCGATGGGCGGGTCTGTGGCGCTTCCAGCTCGTGCAGCCGTTGCCGCAGCAGGGATTTACCCCGGGCCAACCGGGACATCACAGTCCCCAATGGACAGTCCATAATCTCAGCCGCCTCCTGATACGACAGTCCCTCGACACACACCAGGAACACGGCCAGGCGGAAGGCCGCCGGAAGCTCATCCAGGGCACGTTTCAGAGCGCACAGCATCTCCCCCTGCACCGCCAGTTGCTCCGGGGTAGGGGCCGTCAGCTGAGCGACCTTAGCAACGCACTGGTCATCGGCCCATTCCCCATCACCGTAAACAAGCATCGTCGGGTGGCATGCTCGCTGGCGGGCGGCATCAATATGGCGATGCGTCAGAATCTTTAACAGCCAGGGCTTCACCCGCGTGACCTGTCGCATGTCGGCCGCAGCCTGATAGGCCCGCAGACAGGTATCCTGGACCAGATCCTCTGCATCTGCAGCATTCCGCGTCAGGCGCAGTGCTACACGGAACAGCGTATCAAGGTGCTCGACGATGGCGTCAGCGACCTGACGTCGATTGTTGCGCCGAAATTGCATGCTGGCCTCGAACCAGAGTGTACACAGCAGCACTCTTACAGGTAATGACGAAATTTCTCTCGAAAAAGTCCCGGCCTTTTGAGCAACTTGACGCGGGCTTCATGCCGGCCGGAGTTTCCAGAACGAGTTAGCCCCCGCGTGCATACAGGGCACCATGTCTATTACCACACGCGGGGAGACGGCTCCGAGTGCAGAGTCCAGGGTTGGCAGAAGTGGGGCTCCAGGTGTAAATGCGTGATTTTGGAGCGCGAGAGCGGTTTCGAACCGGCAGCGTCCAGCTTGGGAATTCCCTTCCCGCCTTGCCGAAAGTCCGAAAAGTGTGAAAATTAGCTGATTCTATTCACGCTCATGATGGCCCGCTGGACGGAATGGCAGGGCCTTATCACAAAAGACCCGGGATCCCTGAGCAAATATCACAGGTAGTTGCCATGGAGCACTGGCTGGTCGCACCGACACGAGCCGGGGGCAAATGATGACACCCCTCTCGAGACTCCTCGACGGCCTCTCCTCTCGTGAACGACCACTGGCACCATCGCTAAGGCTAGCGGCCAGGATGAAGCCGCTGAGCCCTGTAGGCGAGAAGCTCGAACACTTCCACCGGGGCACTGATGTTCTTGAGTTTCCGCCGAAAGAGACGCCGAGACCTGCATTCAGCCCGCAGCATCCGAGCGACTTCAGCGGGCGCCAGGATTTGTCCGTGGGACGCCAGGGCGCAGAGACGCGCGGCCATGTTCGCAACAGGACCAGCCGCCGAGTAGATCCAGCGCTGCCCCGTTCGCCCGTGAAGGCGTGTCATCCCAA
>JBHIAO010000704.1:0-2831 GCA_046758565.1 Anaerolineae bacterium | reverse complement strand
AGCGCAGCATGAACGGCCTGTCAAGCTTCTATAGGCTGGTGGGCCTGTTCCAGGAGGGTGAGATGGTCTTTCGAAGCGCGGTGAACCGTGTACGAGTCGTCATGGAGGCCAATGCTCAGCCAGAACCAAGCCTGACAGCGGTGCTGGGGCAGTTGTATGTGAAGCACGCCTATTTCCTGAACCAGTTGGCGCGCTATGAACAAGCCCAATCTGTCGCGCAGCAGGGCGTCGCCCTGAGCCAGGAGGCCGGCGCCGCAGAAGGTGAGGCAGCCGGCCGGCTGCAGTGGGGGTGGGCCGTCTGGCGCCAGGGGGATTACGCCGCCGCCCGTTCGCAGTTTGAGCACGCCCTGGCGCTGGCACAGAGAGCCCAACTGCCCGAGCTGGAAGCGGGCAGCCTGTACCGCCTCGGCTGGATCTACAATGAACAGGGCGACTATGCCAGAGGCAAGGATCGCTATGAGGGTGCGCTGCACCTTTACTGCAGCGTTGGCAAGCGGCTGAGTGAGGCGAACGTGCTGGCCGGCCTTGGCTCCATCACCTACAAACAGGGCGATTATGACGAGGCACGGTGCTATCACGAGGCCGCCCTGCACATCTACCGAGAGATCGGCGACCGTCAAGGCGAGGGAGTAACGTTCATCAGCCTTGGCATGGTCGCCAGGGAACAAGGCGACTACGCCGGTGCACAGGAGTATTACCAGGGCGCTCTGGTCATCGCTAGGGAAACCGGCGGCCTCGAGTACGAGGCAACCGTGCTCAACAATCTTGGCAACGTGGCCTTGCAGCAGGGTGACTACGCCACGGCACAGGATGCTTTCAACAAGGCGCTGCAGGCTTTTCGCGAGATTGGCCACCGCCGGGGCGAGAGCTATGTGCTCAACAATCTCGGGACTGCCCTCCTGATGCTGGGCCGTTGTGCCAGGGCCCAGGACTGTTACGAGGACTCGCTGCGCCTCAAACGCGCCGCCGGCGACCGGTGGGGTGAATGCTACACACTGGCGTATCTGGGCTTGCTCTACCATCACCTGGAAGATGATGAAACCGCCCGCGAGCATAGCCAGCAAGCCCTGGACATCGCCCGAGACCTGGGCGCCCGGCGGGAGCAGGGCCTGGCCTTGACCCACCTGGGCCATGCTCTCGCCGGCCTGGGAAATCTGGCGCAGGCAGCTACGGCTTATCAGGAAGCGTTTACGTCGTGTCAGGAACTGGGACACCATAACGAGGCCACGGATCCGCTCGCGGGGCTTGCTCGACTGGCGCTGATGCAGGAGGCGCGGGAAGGGGCACAGAGTCACGTTGAAGCAATTCTAAGCCATCTGGCGCGCAACCCCAACCTGGAGGGCGCCACAGAGCCGGCGCGCGTTTTCCTGACCTGCTACCGGGTTCTGCAAGCCAATCAAGACCCTCGTGTCGGTGAGATCTTGCAGACCGCCTACGAATTGCTGCAGGCGCGAGCGGCAAAAACCCAGGGTGAGGAATTGCGGCAGACCTTCCTGGAGAATGTGAAGGCGCACCGGGAGATTGTGGCGGCGTGGCAGGCGCAGATCTGAACACCGGGTTCACCCGCCGATTTGGAGGGGGCCGGCGACACCCAAACCCACCATCTGGCCGAGGCGATCCAGTACCGCCCGCGGCGCGACACGCGAGGCTCAAGCACCCTGAATGCCGTCGCTAGCCGGCCACAGTGCGGCGGCGCTCACTGGGATCAGCTAGCCATAGGCTCAGGTATGATCAATCGCCAGATTGGCCCGGTGTGGGCGTTGGTGGACGCGGAATCCCGCGAATCGTCGACGTGGTCGGGGTCACGGTCGTGGACTCCGTCGGGGTTGCCGAAGGAGGAAGAGTTGCGGATGGTGGCATTTGCGGAGCCGGGCTTGGATCGTTGGGAGAGTATTCAGGCATCTGGACTGGAGCCGGTGTCGCTGTCTCGGCAGGCGAGTCGGAGGACAGAGCGCAACCCGGGATGTCATCCTCAGGAATGTCTGTGAGAGTCACACTATCCTCGGTCAGGCGAACACCAACACCCCAGACCCACACCTGTTGGTCGGCCTCGGTCTCGATAAGGACCCAGCGCCATCCGGTTGGATAGCGGTCACTATTGATGTATGACCAGCCACCATGCGCGATTGCACGCGCGCCGGTCTCGATACCACCAACAATTGGACACCGGGAGGACGGTCCATTACGGAGGTTGTAGACTGAATACTCATCCTCGGTGGCGATGATGATGGCCGGCCACGAGGATACAGGGGCTGTGGGCATGGGGTGTGTACGCCAGACCCGACTGTACTGATGCGCTGGAGATTTGTTCATAGATGGTGGTGCCAGGATGTCAGTTGGTGTCACTGTGGCAGTAAGGAATGGCGGCTGCGGTTCGTTTTCCGTAGCCGTACTGTTTTGAGGACCAAGAACTAAACCAAACAGAGCCTTAACAAACTCTAAGAGCGAGCGGCTGGCTGGCCGATTCATAAGAGTCGATGTTTGCGGCATGTAGGCCGGTGTGTTAACCGGTATCGGCGCATTGGTTGATGTGGTCGTCGGTGTCGCCGTCGGCGTGTTGACTGGCTTCGACGTCGCCGTGGCACTCGGCATCGCTGTCGGTGTGTCTGTTGGTCTCTGCGTCGGTGTGTCCGTCGGCCTCACGGTGGGTGTGAACGTGTGGGTCGGTGTCCTTGTCGGTGTGGCGCTCGGCGTGGCCGTGGGTGTATACGTGTTGGTCGGTGTTGCCGTCGGTGTATTGGTCGGTTTCAACGTCGGCGTGGCACTCGGCATCACTGTCGGTGTGTCCGTCGGCCTCACGGTGGGTGTGAACGTGTGGGTCGGTGTCCTTG
>JBHIAO010000703.1:0-2832 GCA_046758565.1 Anaerolineae bacterium | reverse complement strand
CGCAACCAAACTGCGTAAAACGTGAAACGTAAAACGTGAGGATTTCCGGTGTGAGCTCATCACGTTTCACGTTTTACGTTTTACGACGCGACTTCTCCTGGCGCTCCAGAGTCTGCGTGAGGGTCTCGGCTTCACGCAGGACCTGTCGCCGGCGTCGAGCCAGACTGATCACGTACCCGAGCACCATCAGCCACGTGATCGCGTAGGCGAAAAAAAGATAACGCATCAGTGCCTCTCCATTCCAGTCGGCCAATCTCAGTCAGCCGGTTCCGTGCCAGGCTCATCCAGGCTCCGCAACTGGCGCATGACGTCCATCAGGTCAGCTTTGATCTCCGCCCGTGCATTGGCGTAGTCGTTTTCGGCAACCTCGCCGGCCGCGTACGCTTCATCGAGATCGGCCAGCTCTTCCAGGAGCATCTGCCGCTGCTGGCGCAACATCGCCTCCGACGTGTCATCCTCCAGCGCTTCATCAGCAAGCAAGCGTGGCCGAAGCGCTGGATAGGCCGCCAGAAACGCAAGGGTCAGAACGAGAAACCCGAGACCAAACCAGCGTAGCGCCCCACTGCGATCGGCCGGCACACTTGCCGATGACGAGGTGCTTCCTCGCGGCAGATTCGATAGCTTCAGCGATAATTGCTCGCCGGCCGGTACATTCTGCTGGGTATAGTTCAGGAACTGCACATCCGACTGTGTTGCCACCGGCTCACCAGCCACCAACGGGCCGGCATCGACCTTGACCCCAACATCGGAAATGAGAACGTTCAGGTTCTGCGTCGGATAGGCGATCTGCTTCTCGAAATCTGTCGAGCGGCCATCGTACGGCACGCGGTAGGACAGCAAAACTTGCCGATTGCCGGGCGGAACAGGCAGTGTATCGACGACGCCGTTCTCGACCAACTCAGCCGACTGGTTTAACCGTGGGTCATCAAACCGAAGATCCCGCGCACCCTTGGGTAGCAAGAACCTGAGGGTTTCGCCATTACCAACGTAACTCCGATCACCCGCATTGCGAAAGATGTACAGCTCGGCCACCTGCAAGTGATTGTTGGCAAAGTCGATGATCACGTGGTTGCGAGCTACGTCAATCGCGGAATCATCGGTTGTTATTTCATAAACATGTACCGTCACCGAAGCCGTGGGACTGTCGCTCAGATCGATGAGCTCAGGATGCAAGTAATCGACGCCTTGATACGTGGCTCGCAAGCCATAGCTCCGCTCCGAGCCTGTCGGCAGTCCCTCGATACGGAAACTGCCATCAGCCGCAGTTGTAGTAGTAATGGGCGTAAGGATCGTCTGACCTATTACGGGGACAAGGATGAGCTGAATACCGGCCAAATCGGCCTGTACCCCGGCCGTTCCATCAATCACTCGCCCCTCGATCACACCTTCTCCGATGGCGGTCTCTGTCGCAGCAGATGGTTTCTGCTGTGGCAACTCCTTCGGAGAGGGCGTCTGCGCACCCGCGACCTGTGGGAATGTCAGAAAACCGAGTAACAGAAGTTTCGTCGCCGTTATGACAATCAAAGCCGTTCGTTTCACGCTAATCGCTCTCGCTAAGTGTGTGCCTAGTCGAGTGAATCAGCGGGAATCGCCTCAGTTGCCTGACCGTCCGAAGAGAGCTGACCGCCGCAGCGGCTACAGAACCGATCGCCGGCCTGAACGGGCCGGCCACACTCCGGACAGGTCAAGGCCAGAGAGACACCGCAGTGCGCGCAAAAGCTGACGCCGGCCCGCACGCGACCACCACACGAGTGACACGTGATGGGCTTCCCATCGACTTCCGCAGCTCTCAATCCGTGGGCCGGCTTCGGAGCTTCACGACGGGTTGGCCGGCGCTCTGCGGTCTCAGCCAGCCGGCTGCGGCGGAGGGCCGCGACCTCGCGTTCGATTTCCCGTTCAAGATCCTCTCGCACGTCAGCCTGCATGAGACGGTCGAGTTCTTGAAGCAACCTCACACCTTCGGCGGTCAGGCGCTCACGCATGAGGCGATAGTCCTCCTCAGTGAGCTTGCCGGTCTCCTTGTCAAAGTCTACGTCGCGGATAGCCTCGTAGATAGCATCTCGTTGAGCGATGAGGTCGGCCAAGCGGTCCCCTGTGGCGGAATAAGCGATGTATCGGCGTCCCACGGCCCTGGCTCGGAATACCGGGTAAAGGACAAAAGCGATAGTGATCACGCTCAAGACCAATGCACCGACGATAACCATTGATGTCATCCGTTCTCCTCTTGGGCCAGCAGGCGTTCCAGCCCTGACCTCAGTTCAACCGCATTGATGGGACTGATTTTCTTGGGCTGCGGCCGACCATCGACGATGATGGGGGCAATGTTTCCGTTCTTGTCGACAAAGAAGGTTTCCGGGACACCTCGAATACGATAGGCGCGTGAGATTCGCTGCGCGTTGTCGTATCCATTGGGATAAGTCACGTCGAATTCGGCCAAGTAGTCGCGCGCATCCGTCTCTACGTCCACGTAGTCTACGCCGATAAACACAACGCCTCGGTCCTTGTACTCGCGCCAGATACGCTCCAGGTCCGGTGCCTCATCTCGACACGGGTCACACCAACTCGCCCAGAAGTTGATGACCACCACCTTCCCTCGCAGCTCGCTGAGAGTCAGCTCACCGCCAGCATAGAGCTCTAGTGTGAAATCTGGGGCCGGCTGCCCGACCTCGGGGCCACCGCCAGCGCGGCGAAGTCCCACCGCGAGAAGAAATAGCAGTGCCATGATCACCAACAGCGCGCCACCAAACACCAACAGACGACGGTTCAGTACGCTTGACGTCTCCTCTGTCGACACTTGATCGATGACAGCTTCGCTCATGGTCAAGTCTCACC
>JBHIAO010000702.1:0-2843 GCA_046758565.1 Anaerolineae bacterium | reverse complement strand
GATAACAGTGTGATTGATCGTTCGGGTCGTATGCTTCGGTGTGCCTATAGTTGGTGTAGGGATTTTGTTTATTCTTGGTCTTAAGGGACACCCACTTTCGCGCACCCTGAACAGCTTTTTCCGGCTTATCTTTGGAGCGAGAACCCTTTCATCCAAGGAGGCCGGCGGTGACCAAACTGCGGGAGAACCATCTGATGTGTGCGGAAGTGTTAACACAATTGGGCCACAGTGTTCGCGCCACGGCCCGGGAGTTGGACGTAGCCGAGAGCACGCTGCGCTACCGGCTGGGGCGCTGGAGCCAGGATGTGGTGGACGGTCGCACTCGGCAAGCAGAAGCTTGTGCGGCCTACGCGGAGGTGATCCAGGCCTGGATCGAGGCGCAGGCACATCCATCCGGCCGTCCCGAGAGTATTCGATCCCTGTATGAATGGCTGGTGGTTGAGCAGGGATTTACCGGCACGTATAAGTCGCTGGTGCGCTATGTGCGCAGGCGCCAGCCACCACCCAAGATCCGGCCCCATCGGCGGGTGGAGACAAAGCCGGGCAGTCAGGCGCAACTGGACTGGGCGGTTGTCGAGCTTTATGTGGAAGAACTGGGCGGCGTTGCACAGGTCAGTGCCTTCCACATGAGTCTGAGCTACTCGCGGATGTGGTCGGTTCAGTGGAGCGCAAATCAGAACCAGCTTTCCTGGCTTTCCTGCCACAACCGGGCCTTTCAGTATCTGGGCGGTGTGCCCTGGACGGTGCGCATCGACAATCTCAAGACGGGTGTGACCAGGGGTGGAGGCCCCCGGGCTGTGCTGAATGCCTCCTATGCCTCCTATGCAGCGCAGGTAGGCTTTGTGATCGATCCCTGCCGGGTGGGTCAGGCCCCGGACAAGGGCAAGGTAGAGCGCCGCATTCGGGATGTGAAAGGCCAACTGATCCATCCCGGCGAGCGGTTCGACTCCTTGGAAAGCCTACAATGGGAGACGGACAGGCGGATTGGGGAACGCGCACAGCGACTGCTGTGTCCGGTGACCGGTTTGTCGATCGCCCAGTCCTGGCAGGAGGAACGCACCTTTCTGTGTCCCTTGCCATCCACCTTGCCCATCCCCTTCGATATCCAGGTCAGCCGGAAGGTGGCCCGCGATGGGCTGATCCACTTCGAGAATCGGCAGTATGCGGTGCCTTTTGCCTTTGTCGGCCGCACCGTCCAGGTACGCGGCGCTGCGCAGAAGGTGGACATCTACGGCGATGGCCGGCTGCTGATTCGCTATCCCCGGCATACCTCAAGCCGGCTGTTGATCGATCAGGCCTGCTATGAAGGGCAAACCACCCCGCAGGTGGAGCGACCCACCCCCCTGGGACGCCTGGGCCAGGCGATTGTCCTGCCGCAAAGCTGGGAGGCGCCCCGCCGGCCGCTTTCTGCGTATGCTGCCCTGGTGGAGCAGGCCGGAAGGAGGCCCTTATGAGCGCGGTTACCGACCTGGACCAGAGCCGGCGCCACCTCCAGCAGCTTGGCTTTGAGTGCGTCCCCCAGATCCTGCCGGAACTGATCGAAGAGGGGGTCAAAGACAAGCTCTCGCTTTGTGACTTTTTAGACCTGGTCTGCCAGCGGGAGCAGGAGTTCCGTAGCGAACGGCGCATCCGCAACGGCCTGCGCCTGTCGGGACTGCCGGTGGGCAAGACGCTGGAGAGCTTCGACTTTCTCTTTCAGCACGGGGTGGACAAAGGCCGGATCGACCTGTTGGCCACCAGCGAGTTCATCCGCCGGAAGGAGAACGTGCTTCTGCTGGGGCCGCCGGGGGTAGGGAAAACCCATCTGGCGGCCGGGTTGGGCGTCAAAGCCATCCAGAATGGGTTTTCGGTGGCCTTCCTCAGTGCGGATCATCTCCTGGAGCAGCTGCGTCGGGATGAGATGGCCGAAAGTCGAAGGTTGTATCGGCGCAAATATATGACCACAGCCGTGCTCATCATCGATGAACTGGGCTTCCAGACGCTGGACCGGCGGGATGCCCACCTGCTCTTCCGGGTGATCAGCCATCGCTATGAGCGGGGCAGTACCCTGATCACCTCCAACAAAAGCATCCGCGATTGGCCCGACATGCTCGCCGGCGATGAGGTCTTGGCCACCGCCATCCTCGACCGGCTGCTGCACTACTGCCACGTCGTCCATATCGATGGCCGCAGCTTCCGCCTGCGGGCGATGGAACAACTCACCCGGGAACGGTGAGCCAGACAGGCTAAAAGCCCACATCCCCAATAGTCGTCGCTAACGACGAATATCCCGAGAGTCTCCTGATGCCTGTTATCGACTTCGAAGCGATCCGGGATCTCAAACCGCCGGCCTTCAAGCTGTATGTCTATTTCCTCGACCAGTTCCAGACCTACCACCGCCCGACCCTCACGATACCCCTGGCGGATCTGGGCTATGAAAGTGGGCTGCAAACGCCCCATCCCTATCGCGCGCTCCGGCAGGGCAAAGACGGAACCTTACGAAGGGCCCTGGAGGAACTGATCCAGAAAGGGTTCCTGGAAAAGACCGGCTGCCGAGGGCGTCACCCCAATACCTATCGGCTCTTACGGACCCCCCGATCTGGGTCCCAAAAGCACGCCAAAGAACCCCTTTCACCTGCCACAAGGTGCGCGAAACTGGATGTCCCCTAACTGCGCGAAACTGGATGTCCCTTGACAGGAAAGATGAGGAGACCGTTCGCAGATATGTCCGAGAGCAAGAGGAAGCAGACCGTCGGCTGGATCAACTGAACCTGTTTGATTGATCGCCACCTTCAGGTGGCGCCAAGTTTTCAACCGCTTTGAGCGGTTCACGGTTTTCAAGCCTCCGGCTTTGCCGGAGGTCT
>JBHIAO010000701.1:0-2850 GCA_046758565.1 Anaerolineae bacterium | reverse complement strand
TTAGGAAGAGCAATTAGCATGTATCTGAATTGGAGATCGAAGAAGGGTGACTGACCTGGGTGAAAGCGGCAGAAGTTCAGAAGCTGCGCCTGAGGCCTGGCCCTCGACGTTGCCTGAATGTTGTGTTCAGGTGCTGGGGCGCCCGGGCTGGTACGATCCCGCGCTGCTCAGGGCAGTCCGGCTGAGACCAGTAAACCCGTTCGTGCGGACCATACAACGCATGGCCCGAGTACCGATTGCCGCCACCACTATCGGAGACACCATCTATTTCCGCGAGTGGAAGTACTTCGATCCGCACTCACCGCTTGGGTTAGCCCTGCTGGCCCACGAACTGAGACACGTGGAGCAATACCGGGAGCAGGGCGGAGTTGTTCGGTTCTCTATCCACTATGTTTGGGGATTCGTACGTGGAGGCTACGGGGCGAATATATCCTTCGAAGCTGAGGCGTACAAGGTGGGGAATACCGTCAAGAGTCATCTAGTGGAGGAATTCGCTCACAATGCTAACAAGGCCCTTTGTCTGACGACGCTAGCGGGTCACACACCCAATCCGCAGTACAGCTACCTGAGACCATACCCGGCCCTGCCCCGATGAGCATGATGTGTGCCACTTGCCCGATACTAAGCGTCGAAACCCAACCCTCGCTCCTTCAGGCTAACAAACCGACTGTGTCCGATGATGATGTGGTCAAGGAGCTCCGTATCCAGAAGCTTGCCGGCCTCGTGCATTTGGCGCGTAATGCGCACATCCTCCGGAGAGGGCGTCGGATCACCGCTAGGGTGATTGTGGGCGACGATGATAGCGGCACAGTTACGCTTTATAGCCTCGCGGAACACCTCTGCGATGCGAATCAGGGAGGTGTTGACCGATCCCTGGTAGAGGCGAACGATATCCAAGACGTGATTCTTCGTGTCCAGCAGTAGTACCCAGAGCTCCTCTTGCTCCAACAGGCTCATGTCCAACATAATCAAATTGGCGGCGTCAGCCGGCGAGGTGATCTGGGGCCGTTCCTCGGGGGCTTCGATGACCAGCCGGCGCCCCAGCTCCAAAGCCGCTTTTATCTGCACTGCCTTGGCAGGGCCGATGCCTTTGAGGTGGCGGATGTCATCGATGCTGGCGCGAGCAAGCCCGCGGAGGCCGTCGAAGTGAGCCAGGAGCTGCTGACCCAGAGCCACTGCGCTCCTGCCTTCGGAACCCATGCGCAGGATGATAGCTAGCAGTTCTGCGTTAGCGAGCGCCTTGGCGCCATAGTGCTGAAGTCGCTCCCGGGGCCGCTCATGGGCCGGCAAATCCTGGATACGTGGCTGGTAGGTAGCGGTGTCGGTGTCGGGCATGCAGGTTCCCCCCTCTCCCCGTTCTTGACTCAACGCACCACATTATACCAGCGCGGCGCACGAAACGCAACCGCCTACCTGTAACCGCCGAGTGCAGCTACGACGCAGTTAGTGTCTCCCGGCAAGGCTTGCAGCATGGTACAACAGCCGGCCAGAGCGGAGGCCTCCCCGCATCACCCCTTCTCCCCTGCCCCGGTCATTGCAATTCCGGCAGCGTGTAGTCGGCGAACTGGTCGCGCAGGACCTTCTTGTCGAACTTGCCGACGCTGGTCTTGGGGAGGCTGTCTACGAACACGACGTCGTCTGGCAGCCACCAACTGGCAACCTGCTCGCGGAGCGAGTCGATGATCTCCTCCTTCGTGATGTCGCCCTTGGCGTCTTCCGTGGGCACCACACACGCCAGCGGGCGCTCCTGCCACTTGGGATGGCTGACCGCAATAACGGCCGCTTCCATCACCTTGGGGTGCGCCATGATGGCATTCTCCAGCTCGACGGTGGAAATCCACTCGCCGCCGCTCTTCACCAGGTCCTTGGTGCGGTCAACAATCTGCATGTAGCCCTCAGGATCGATGGTTACCACGTCACCCGTGCGGAACCAGCCATCCTGGAAGGCATCTGCCGTTCGTGGATCATTGTAGTAGCCGCTGATGACCCAGGGGCCGCGTACTTGAAGCTCGCCGTAGGTCTTCCCATCCCACGGGACCTCGTTCCCCTCCTCGTCAACGGCGCGGATGTCCACCAGCGGCGCCGGTAGACCTTGCTTGGCCCGAACCGCGAAGCGCTCGTCGTCCGACCACGAGTCCATGTGGCGCTTGAGGTTGGAGACGGTGCCCAGGGGGGTCATCTCGGTCATGCCCCAGGCATGTGCGATCGGCACGCCGAACTCCTTTTCGAAGCCCTCGATGAGGCTGCGGGGCGCTGCCGCGCCACCGACGGGCATGGTGCGCAGGCTGGAGATGTCGTAGCGTTCCCGCTGCAGCAGGTGATAGAGCCCGATCCAGATGGTGGGCACGCCGGCGGCGATGGTCACGCGCTCCGCCTGAATGAGCTCCGCGATATCCCGGGGCTGCATGTGCGGGCCGGGAAAGACCTGCTTGGCACCCACCATCGTCGCCGAGAAGGGTAGGCCCCAGGCGTTGGCGTGGAACATGGGCACGACGGGCAAGACTACGTCACGCTCCGTAACCCCAAACGTGTCCGCCAGGCTTTCCCCCAGGGTGTGCAGCACAATGGCGCGGTGGGAATACACAACGCCTTTGGGATGACCTGTCGTCCCAGAGGTATAGCACATGCCGGCGGCGTCGTTTTCGTCCAACACCGGGAAATCGTAGCTGGCTGGCGCCTCTTCCATCAGCGTCTCGTAGTTGAGGGCCGGGGCTAACGACGTCTGGAATTCCCCGCTGTCACTCATCACAACGTAGTTCTCCACGATCTCCAGCTTGTCCTGGATCCGCTCCAGGGCCGGCAGCAGCGTGTCGTCAATGAAGACCACCCTGTCCTCGGCATGATTGATGA
>JBHIAO010000700.1:0-2857 GCA_046758565.1 Anaerolineae bacterium | reverse complement strand
GGCCCATGGGCGCCGATAGTCAGCGTCTGCTCGATGTCGCCGGTGCGGCTGGGGCCGGTGATCAGCGTCATGGCGCTGGGGAGACCATCGGGCCACACGTCGGCGCGCAGGTGGTCAATCAGCGCCGGCAGATTCGCAATGAACTGATCGACGCGGACGATGGCCACATGGGTCGGCGGCAGGAGCGACACCATTCGCGGCGCCCCGGATCGGGCCAGGAGGACCAGTGTCCCGGTATCGGCGACGGCGAAATCGGCACCTGTGACGCCGACATCGGCGTCGATGCAGGCCTGCCGGAAAGCTTCGCCGGCCGCGTGACCGACCGACGCACCAGCCGGCGGCATGGTCACAACCAGGCCGGCATCCGCCAGCGCCGCCAGGTCGTCCAGCGGCACCTCCCGCGCGATTACGGCCCGCTCCATGCTCCGCTCAGTCACGAAGTCGACTAGCCACTCACTGGCTGCCTTGGCATCTGTCAGACGCACCACGTGGCCGCCCACGTCCTCCAACATGCGCGTGAAGTGATCGATCAGCTCGGAGGCCGGCAGGCCCTCTTCAAGCACCGATACTTCGACTGGGCTCAGTACAGGCTTCGGCACGTCAGGGCCAGGATCAGCGATAGGGGAATGGTACTGTTGGCGGCGGCACTCCCGAATCCGGCTCAGAAAGGTCTCGCGGTCAGTCATGGCAGCGTTCCCTCATCAGGTCCAGTTGTCCAAGACGCAGAGTTCACGGATCACGCATCACGTTTCACGTTCCAAGTCTTTCCACCGCCGGTTGAAACTCCTGTCTGCCAGCGCCGGCCAGTCCCGATACCGGGTCCAGGCCGACAGCGGAGGCGGAGCAGAGGTGACGCGGCCGTTGCGGGCGAAGGGGCGCTGCACCAGCCAGCCCATCCAAGCCGCCAGATCGAACAGGAAGCGCCAGCGAACCAGCCAGCCAAACCATCGGAAGGCCAGCCGTTCACCCCGCCCAACCAGCCCCCGCTCCACGTGCTCCTGGCGTAGCTCGATGAGCATGCGCGGCAGGTCAATTCTCACCGGACAGGCATCCAGACACGCGCCGCACAGGGTCGAGGCCCAGGGCAGCTCTGACGGCTCGTCCAGACCCTGGAAAAGGGGTGTGATCACTGCCCCGATAGGCCCAGGGTAGACGCTGCCGTAGGCGTGACCACCCACCTCGGCGTACACGGGACAGACGTTCATGCACGCGCCGCAGCGAATGCACGCCAGTGACTCCCGAAACCTGGAATCGAGGATCTCGGACCGCCCGTTGTCCATGATGACCAGGTGAAACTCCTGCGGACCGTCGACGTCTCCGGCTCGTCGGGGACCGGTGACGGCCGTAACGTAGCTGGACAGGCGCTGGCCCGTCGCACTGCGCGTCAGCAGCGGCAGCAGAATTGCCCAATCGTTCCACGTGCGGACGACTTTGTCCACACCCATGATGGCCACGTGCACCGGAGGCAGGCTGGTGATAAACCGGCCGTTGCCCTCGTTGGTCACGATCACGATGGTGCCCGTCTCGGCAATGGCGAAGTTGACCCCCGAAATGCCAATGCCGGCCCGAATGAACCGCTCGCGTAGTGTCCGTCGGGCCACGGCCGTCAACGCCGGGATCTCGGCCGGTAGATCCTTTTCGCCCGTAGCTTTTTCGAAAAGCTCGATCACGTCCTCGATAGTCTTGTGAACCGCCGGCGCGATAATGTGCGAGGGGCGCTCGCCGGCCAATTGCACAATCCATTCGCCCAGATCTGTCTCCACTACGGTGATGCTCTGAGCTTCAAGGACATGATTAAGCTCAATCTCCTCGCTGGTCATGGACTTGGACTTCACCGCTAGCTCGACGTCGTGTTGACGTGCTATGTCAGCGATGATCTGGCAGGCTTCGTCGCCGTCCAGGGCCCAGTGCACGTGGCCGCCGGCTGCCTCTACGGCATCCGCCAGGTTCGCAAGATGTTGATCCAGGTTTTCCAGGGTCGCGCGACGGATCGCCCGACCGCGGTCGCGCAGGCCGTCGGGGTCAGGCAACTCGCCCATCTTGGCGACACGGCCATCAGCAAAGCGCGTCGTGGCGATCGCGAGCGCATCGCGGAACGGAATGTCTTGAACCGCGGTTTTCGCCCGCTCAGTGAAGGTTGCAGACATCATGCGTCAGTCTCTCCTGCCAGAATCTGTGCCAGGTGATAGGTTTTGGCAGACACGTCGGTTCGCCGTATGGCGCCGGCGATCTGCATGAGACAGCCGGCATCGCAGGCCACCAGCGTATCGGCCTGGGTGTCACGAATGTCGGCGATCTTGTCTTCTACCATGGCGTACGAGACATCGGCCATCTTGACAGCGAAGGTACCACCGAAGCCACAGCAGCGGCCGGCGTTCTTCATCTCCACGTACTCCACACCATGCACGGCCTGGAGCAGCCGGCGCGGCGCTTCGGTCACGCCCAGGCCACGGGTTAGATGGCACGAGGCGTGGTACGTGACCCGCCCTGCGTACCGGGGACCAACGTCCTCGACTCCCAGCACGTCAACCAAGAAGGACGACAGCTCGTACACCCGATCGCCCAGGGCCACAGCGCGGGCTCGGGTCTTTCGGTCGTCCTCGAACAGGTGCGGGTATTCTTTCTTCACCATCAGAGCGCACGAACCCGAGGGGGTCACGATGTAGGCATCGGTATCCTCGAAAACGTCGAGGAAATGAAGCGCGGCCGCCCGCGCTTCATCCCAGTAGCCACTGTTGAAGGCCGGCTGGCCGCAGCACGTCTGTCCGCGGGGAAAACTGACCTCGACGCCCTGGTCGCGCAGCACTTTCACCGTCGCTTCGCCGACTTCGGGAAAGAAGAGATCAACGAGGCAAGT
>JBHIAO010000699.1:0-2857 GCA_046758565.1 Anaerolineae bacterium | reverse complement strand
CCCCCTGCGCTTATCCGGAGCACCACACTTTTCGCACTAGAGCCGCGTGAACTCGAATTTCCTGTCGGCCGAGCCTCCAGGCAGCCGATGGGGAGCTATATGAAGCCTCCACGGGCTTACGCCGATGGTCTTCTGCGAAGGCGGATAAAGGGAGATCGGCCTGGATCAGGCGACCCACATAACGACAGGAAATATGACACGGGCCAGGGCGGCCGCGATGAGAGGCGTGGCGATCCAGCCCATGGCGATGTTCAACAATACGCGCATCCTGATGGTCTGGATGCCGCGGGCAAGACCACTCCCTAAGACCCCCCCTACCAGCGCCTGCGAGGTCGAGACCGGAATGGCCGACAGGGTAAAGGCACCCAGGTCCCACGAGTGAGCAAAAAAATCGACCACCAGCGCTTCGGCCAGGATCGCGATCAATGCGCTGATGGCGTCGAGCTTTACAAGGTCCCGCCCGACGGTCATCATGACGCGATAGGAATAAGTTATCACCCCGAGCGAAATTGCCATGCCGCCCAACAAGGCCAATATCCTGGATTGGGATAGCGCCCACGGCCCCAGTTGCATCGGATCAAAGAGATCCAGCCGCGTATAGACGCCGACCACGTTTGCCATGTTGTTGCCACCGAGGGCCCAGGCCCCATAGCAACCGACCGCGAGAAGGCCGAAACGCAACCAGTGGTCCAACACAAGGAGCGGCATAGGCAGCCAGCGGAACGCCAGAGCAAGCAGCTTATAAATCAAGAATGCGCTGGCCGCGGCGAGAATGGGGCAGGCCACCCAGGTGAGGACGATGGTGCGCAGCAAGAGCCAGGCCGGTGCATCGATGCTACCGTGCTGGAACAGCCGGTAACCGATCAAGGCGCCGACCACCGCCTGTGAGGTAGAGACCGGCACGCCGAGCCGGGTCATGGCCGCGACTGCCACCGCTGCGGCCAGTGCACCCGCAAATGCGCTGGCAAGCGTGTCGATATGCCCGAACTCGCCGAGCGTCTCCATGGCGGCCGGCCCATTCACCAGGCCGCCCAGGATAACGAAGGCCGCGCACAGGCTCGCTGCGGTGGAAAAGCGGACCATACGCGAGGCGACCGCTGTCCCAAAAACGTTGGCGGCATCGTTGGCGCCTAGGGACCAGCCCAGGAACAAACCGCTGGATAACCATGTCAGCATGGCTAGAGAAGACGCTTGAGGGAGGAGATCATGATCCGGTCTCCCATGTCCTCGGCCATGTCGCAGATGGAGCCCAAACGCTCGATCAGGCGGTAAAGCTGCATTTTGTGGGCCAGCTCCAGGCTCGTGTCGTCGAAGGTGAGCGCTATAGCCTGCTGTTCGATCAAGTCTCCCTCATGCTCGTGACGTGACAATTTCACAACGCCCTCCTTGACATCATGGGGACTGTTGAGAAACGCCTGGGTTGTGCGCACGAGGACTTGCACAATTTCAACTCCCCGGTCAGCCAAATTGATTAGACTCTGGCGCAGCATTTCTGGAATCTGGATTTTTTCCAGCTTCATCTCGCGGGCTATGGCCTGGATCCGATTAGGGATCTTGTCCAGGTTCTCGATCAGCCCCAGAATATCACCCCGCGTGTCGGGCAGTAGCCTGCGCCCGTAAATCTCCGCCTCGATGTCGCGGCGTAGGGTATCCAGGTGGTTCTCTATCTCGTTGATATGCTTAAAAAGACGTAAGAACTCACCACCGTCATGGTTCAGATAGGCGGCGACTGCCTTGCGCATATCCCGAGCTATCACGTTCAGATTGTCTAGGTAATTATCCAAGTCTATCTGAATCTGCCGCTGGGCACCAAACAGGCCTCTAAGATACTTCTTAATGCTGAACATCTTCCCTAACCCGCAGGCCTAAGGACAAAAGGCCACTAAATGATCGGTGAAACAAGGATATTACGCAAAAGCTGGAGTATTGACAAGAGAGGAAAAGACTCATGTGTTCGGCCGTGTAAGCCAGTCCGTGCATGGAGGTGAGCCATGAAGGTTAGGAATCGGAGTCTTGCTGGGAGTGCTGGTTGGTGGGAGTGGTGCCTGGGGCGCAGAGAAGATCCTGATCTACAGTCCTTGGAAAGACAAGGTGATGCGGAAGTTTAATGAGTTGTTCGCGAAGAAGACGGGCATCAAGGCGGAAAGCATCAACATCTCTACCGGGGAAATCTACGCGTGCCTTAAAGTCCGGGGGAGTTGACTACTCTGCTGGGGCCGAGCGGGTGCGGGAAAACAACGGCCCTTCGCTGTATCGCGGGATTCTATGAGCCAGACAGAGGTGCGCTACGAGCCGGGAACAACGGTGCAGCTCGTCTCCCGACCAGAGATGCTGTCCTTCGCGCTGCAAGGGGATGTCCAGCTTAAGGGTTGTATTCAGGACGTAACCTTTCTTGGATCGCTAGCCAGGTACCGCGTGGAGCTAACGGATGGGACTGTCGTAACAGTTGACGAGGAAAATCCGCCAACTCTTCGGGCGGTTGGGACCACAGCCCACCTGCATCTCGATACCGCCGCTCTGTGGATTCTAGGCCAGCAGGCCTCGGATACCGTGAGTTAAGGTGCTCTGTAGGTTAGGTCTCTTTTCTCAGTCGGCCAGCTTGGTTGGGCTCCGCTCCAGTATTCTCGGAATCTGGACTTTCTCCAAGTTGATCTCCCATGGAGTCCGGGGTTTGCTGACGAAGTGCTACCCTTTGGACCGGGAAAAGCTCCATTCCTCCGGCTGGCTCGATCGATAGGGCAGGTTCATAGCCAGATAGCCTTCCTCCTCTACCCGATGCGATCGAGGCCCCCCATGTAAGGACGAAGCGCCTCCGGCACAACCACGCTCCCGTCCTTCTGCTGGTAATTTTCCAATA
>JBHIAO010000698.1:0-2867 GCA_046758565.1 Anaerolineae bacterium | reverse complement strand
CAATTCAATCCCCCCCCTACACTCCGCTGATCAGCCTTTGCTGACCAGATATTTCGCCAAAGAGAAAAACCCGCACACCAGACTAGGCGCGTTGACATTGCTGGAAGCGCAACGTGCACCGATTCGTATGACTGAGGTGCTACCCTATGCCTTGCACGACGTTATCCAGACATGAGGAAGCAAGCGTGGCACGGGCAACACCCGCCCTGCGGCAGGGCTGCGGCGCGCGCAGGCAATTCCGATTGCCCCTCGCTCGTGGCCGAGCGGTTAGGTGTATGGCCTCGGCCGTCGAGCCTACCAAGTCATTACAATTTGGCAACCTCCTCCGCTTGCGCTTCGAGTTCCGCCAGATACCCAGACGGTTCGCGGCGAAAGCGGCGGTCATCCGTGAAAGTGGCCCTGTGCTCTCGGATGCGCCGTCGTTCTTCACGCCAATCGTCCAGCGACACGCGCTGCAAGCGGTCCAGTTGTTCGTGCTCGTTGCTCACGAGGTCGAAGAGCAACCAAGCCCCTTCTTCGTGCAAGCGCTGCTGGGCGTGATGGGGTCCCGATGTGCGCAGGGTTTGCCGTCGCGCCCGTCCGAAGACCGATTCCAGGTCGTTGTTCGTGCGCGGCAGTCCGGGGATGTCGTAGCAGTGGAACAGCCCCGGGGCATATCGTTCCGTCAGCGCCCGCAGATGCTCGCGGAACTCGATCAGAGGAGCGCTGAGGTCGGTGCGTCGATCCAACCGATCCAGATAGGCATTCAGGCGGTCGCGCACCTCTGCCGAAAGCGGCCTATCCGGTGCTTCCGCTCCCGGTTCCGGCAAGGGGACGTCCAGGATATCGGCGATGTCCACCACCCAGGTGTACCCCTCGGCGATCCAGACGTAGTCGTCCTCGAAGTCCCGCAGTCCATCGCGTATAGCGTCGGCGAAACAGGTCAAACGCGGTTCGTCGGGCAGGTGGGACAGGCTGACCTCCAACGAGCCCAGCAGACCCAAAAGGTCGGCGTAAAGACGCAAACCAGCCAGTCGGAAGGGCTTGCGTCCACTGCGAGACAGGACGCGGCGCAGGCGAGCGGCGTAATCCGCGACCAGTTTGACCACACGCGCCTGACGGTCGGGAGGAGAAAGTGTAGCCTCCTCGGCAAGCGCCTGGTTCTTCTGGTTGCGACGCTCATACACGATCACGTTGCTTCCCTGGAGAACTTCCCGCACATCCTCCACGGTTTGAGGGCGGCCGGTCGGCTGGTCGACCTGCGTGTCCTGCTCCTGAAGGGTGACCTCCCCTTCGACAGGCTCAGGACAACGTTCGCCGCGCTGAACCGCTTCCGCGACAGCGCGGACCTCGTCCAGACCTTCCGGTGGGCGGGCGGCCATTCCCGTGGCGATGAGGGGCGGGCTAAGCGAAGCGGCATCGTCGTCGGCCTGCGCTTCTCGTTTGGCCTGCGCTTGCACCTCACGCATCGTCGCGCCTGCTTCAGCCCGCACTTGCTTGCGCAACTGGGTCTTCATATGCCCGTCTTCTTCGTAAACGGGGGTCATGGCGTTGCTCAGGTAGTGGGCCTGGCAATATTGATGGGGCACATCGGACCAAACCGCCTCCAGCGCATTGATCAGCGAACGCTGTTTGTCGCTCACTGTGGCCAGAACCGGCAGGTTCAACGCTTCCACCGGGGCCAGGAATTCCGCTATCGTGTCGTCGTCGACGCGCGGGATCCAACCGGCGGCCAACAGCGTGCCGGTCAGCACTTCGCGCACGACCCACAGTTGAGGCTGGCCCCCTTCTGGTTGCAAGGCGTCCACGCTGATGATCAACCCGCCATATTTGGCGGCGGCGGCCAACAACTCGTCCACGTCCAGTTGTTCGGCGCACGCCAGCAGGGCCAGGTATTCCCGGTAGAGGTCACTCACGTGGCGCTCGCTGATGCGGATGTGGGCCGGAAGGTCGGCGTGGATTTGAGCATAGGTCTTCTGCTCATAATCCCGCAGATAGCCGATGCGCACCAGCACGTCCAGGCCATACGTCGAGCAGGGCAAACTCAGATGAGCCGCCTCGGCCGACAGGTAGGTCAACTCTGGCCGACAAGAACAGTATCGTCCTCTGCTGGTGACGTAGACATTCCCGGTCAACATCTGGATGGGCTTGCGCCAGTTCAGGTGACGGTGAGACCTCAGCTTCTTATCACAGAAGAGGCAGTGTTCGAATTCGGGGTGATAGTGCTGGCGCTCACTGTAGACTACGGCTTTCTGACCACTTCCTGCCACACCAGCGACCGCTACCAGGCAATGTGTCGCCCACCAAGCGTAAGACTGGAGGGAGAATTGTCGAAGGATGCCAGGCCAGGCCGACGCCGCCAGCGCCAGCAACAGGCAAGCGACCACCACGCCCGCGAGGACGAGGAGCAACTTTCTGCTACGCGAGCTTTTCTGTTTGCCCCTCTCTCGCTGACGTTTGAGAGCGGCGCGTCTCTGCCGCTTGCGGATGCGCCGCAACCGCAATTGGATGCGTCGCCGCACTTGCCTGGGCAAGAGAGGACGCCAAGGCCGCCGAGGTCGGCGCGGCAACCCTATCCACTCGGCCCAGCCAATCATTTCGAGAGCGTATTCTGGGGCTGGGTTGGCGATGACCGGAGACCCAGAAGCAGACTGGCTATGCAGGGCCACAGGGCGTGTCGGAACGACACAAGCCAGGAGCAAAACCAGTATGGACAATACGTTTTTCATCACACCCCTCCGTTTCTATCGTTTGACGGTAGGATGCCATGAAACTCTCATTTTGTCCAGTCGTAACGTTGACTTGCCTGGAGGCAGAAGTAGCTACGAAAAAGCGACTTCACGGCGCATTTGGGTGTCAAAAGTGGTGTGTCGCTTTTTCTGTTTGGC
>JBHIAO010000697.1:0-2871 GCA_046758565.1 Anaerolineae bacterium | reverse complement strand
GTAAATGCTCTTCAAGGAGCGTTATGAGGCTATTGGGAAGCATCGTCACCCGGTCCTTCATTCCTTTGCCATCTCGCACGACAATCAGGTGTTGAGAAAAATCGATATCTTTGACGCGCAATCGCAGGCATTCCAACAGCCTCAAGCCGCTGCCGTAGAGCAACTTTGCCATCAACCGGTGTGTACCCGCCAGGCATCCTATGACCTCACGCACTTCTTCCCTGGTAAGGACCGTAGGCAACCGCTTGGGTCGTTTGGCGCGCATGGCATCAATGGGGCGCTCTAGATCCTGCTTGAGCACCTCGCGATAGAGGAACAACAAGGCCTGGAGGGCCTGGTTTTGTGTGGATGCCGCGACGTGTTGTTCCACGGCCAAATGGGTGAGAAAGGCCTCAATTTCCGGGACACCCATCTCACGGGGATGGCGTTTGTTGTGGAAGAGAATAAAGCGCTTGATCCAGGAGACATAGGCTTCCTCGGTACGAATGGAATAGTGTTTGAGCTGGATGGTCTGCCGCACCCGATCAAGAAGTTTCTTGGGACGTTTTTCCACTTTTCTCCCCCCTGACTATTGCATTTTGGAGTCTTTTGAGGTATACTGAGGGCAGGGTCTGAGGCGTTTCTAATTGTACCGGTTTTGGTTCAGTTTGGCAAACCCGTTGGACCGGTGGACGGAATTCCCGCCCAACACGCCACAATGGGTATGTTATGCGGAAGGATGCCCACCTAACATGCCAAATAGCGGACTAGATGGAAGAACATCCGCCTAATCCCCAAATCAGGTGTTTAGGTGGAAGAAGGTCGGCCTAAGAGGAAGCTCACCCGCCGCGCGGCTCTAGCGACGTTACTTCCACTTACTGAGAATGTTGCTACCCAAACCACGCTGCTATGCGCGCCCAGACAGCGCGGTCGGGTGCAGCGGGTGTTAGGCCGTCTGTGCATTCCGCCGGCAGACGGCTCCTGGGCGGTAGCATCCCTTCATGGAATTAGCGATATGTGAGCAGAATAGTTGCGCACGGCATCATCTGTGGAGGCGAGCGTCAGGCCATGTTGGATCGCCTGGCAGATGAGCATCCGGTCAAAGGGATCTTTATGCAGCGCAGGCAGTTGGGCCAAGTTTGTCACGCTGTCCTCATCCAGCGGGAGACTCTTCATCTGGTGGCGTTGCCGCTGTTGGGGAACGTAGACTTCAGGGGATTGTGGCAGAGGCAGCTTGCCAAGCTGATACTTCACGATGGTCTCCCAGACTGAGACAGGGCTAAGGTAGACCTCATTGGCTGGATCGCGGATGAACGGCAGGACGGTGGCCGGCAGGCGCGGATCCCCCGTGATGTACCAGAGGAAGATATGGGTGTCGAGCAGCAGTTTCATCAGCCTTCGAACTGCTCGATGATCTCATCCGGCAGTGGCGCATCGAAGTCTTCTGGCACCCGAAACTCGCCGGCGCATAGAGCATATGGTCGCAGGCGTGCCCCATTGGGTGCGACAGGCTTGATCTCCACTACCGGCTCATTTTCTTCCAGAACCACCAGCGTTTCGCCTGCCTTGACCCGCTGGAGATAGCCTATCAAATCGCGTTGGATGTCGTCTATCGTAATGGTCGTCATGGTTGGATTATAGCACCTTCATCACTGGCTGTCCAGTCTAGAGGCCCTCTTCAGCGGCCTAATAAGTAGATGGCGCAGACGCTGCTGGTCTTGACTTGCTGGGGAATGATGGCGTGGAGTGCGAGTGTTGTGGACCCCAACCGTTGCCTATTCCCAGCGCACTCGACCCTCAGCCAGGGCTATAAGCCGGAGCACGCATCCGCTAGAACGCGCACATGGTGCCAACCCGCAGCGCAGGCCATCAGCTCATTGGAGCCGACGCCCGAAATCGAGGCTCCCAACGCTGGTCCATGACCATGCGTGCGGTATCGAGCCGCGCAAGGTAACGAAGGCGCGGCTCAACTCGCATCCGTTAGCCGGCTCGTCGTAGACACCAGCCGGGGGGTTCAGACAGAGAGTTCCACGGTCATCATCGTTCCCCAGTTGCCCCAGAATTCAGCCTCGATTATACTTTGGTGAGGGGTATCAGCAAATGGAGGTGCAAAAGGATGTCACTCACTGAGCTACTTCCGGCCGTGAGAGTTCTGTCGCGCGCCGATAAGCTTCGCCTCATGCACTTTCTTGTGGTTGTCCTGGCGCAAGAAGAAGAGGTGCCACTCCTGGCAGCGGATACTGAGTATCCAATTTGGACGCCGCTGAATGCTTTCGAGGCAGCAGAAACCCTGTTGCAGATGCTAGAAACGCATAAGGCCGAAGCATGACGACGCCTGCTCGTTTTCCCTACGCCGCTGCAGAATCGGGCCGGCCAGACGCCAGCCTGTTAGCGTACTTGCCCATCACGCTGCGTCATCAGGGCCATTCGGTGCCCGTTTCGGGATTGCTAGACACAGGCTCAACGGTCAATGTGCTGCCATACTCGGTTGGCCTACAGCTTGGGTTGGTGTGGGAGGAAGAGACAACACCGGTTCACTTGACGGGCAATCTGGCCAAACTGCCGGCCCGCGCTGTGATAGCCTCTGGTCAGGTGGAATCGTTTCCGCCAGTGGAGCTTGCGTTTGCGTGGACCCAATCGACAGAAGTTCCTGTGATCTTGGGGCAGGTTAACTTCTTCATGGAATTCGATGTCTGCTTTTTCCGTTCTCAATCGGCGTTTGAGGTAACACCGAAGGGCACATGAGTTGGCAGGAAGACTCACGTCGAACAGCGCAAGGCGCCGGCTAACTACCCGCTGCACCCGACGCGGCGGATCGAGGGTCCAAGCAACGTTGTGAGCAAGATGGGAGTTGACCTGTCATCGCCGCCGCGCGGGTGAGCTCATCCGTTA
>JBHIAO010000696.1:0-2890 GCA_046758565.1 Anaerolineae bacterium | reverse complement strand
ATTCCTTTCCTCTTCGCCTCTAGCCGCTTAAGCGCGCCATACTTACACGTTGCCCAGCGCCTTGTCTTCAAACAGCTTCCGCTACAAAAGTCAAAAACTAAAGCCTGACACCTTTCCATCAGGAAGGTCTTCTTCTCTAACATTGGCGGGAATAGAATACTGAGCGCGAAATTTGAACTCTTGGAACACAAGATCCAAGACCTGACCCTATAACTCTCCGCGATCATCGGACTGCTATTGGCTCCATGCCACTTTTCCTGATGGCGTGAGCCGCATCCGGCGATGCGAGGAATCTGATAAGCGCGTGAGCCGCATCCGAATCGCCGGAACCTACGGTGACACCAGCCGAGAATACAGCGACTTTCTGAACTTCGGGCGGCAGCGGTCCAACATAATCTATCCCCGGCACGGGAAGTAGCTCGCTGGTCTGCTGGAAGCCGATCTCTGCCTCTCCCCGCGCAACCACGGCGCCGACTCGCTCGCCCTCAATTCTGCGGCTCTTACGCATTATCTGGTCGGCAATCCCGAGGCGCTGAAACAGCTCGGTGGAGAGATAGTGACCGCTTACGCTGGCGGAGTACGCGATGGATTTCGCTTGCAGGAGCGTGCGCTTGAGCGCGTCGACCGAGCTGATGTCCGGCCTGGGCAACCCTGATCGTACGGCCATGCCGATGGCGGAGCGCGCAAGGGGAGTACGGCTTTCGGCCAAAATCTTGCCGCCCTTGATCAATTCGACGAGTGCGGCATCCGCCACAATGACAACGTCTACGGCTTCGCCACGTTGAAGCCGACTCGGGATGGAGTCGGGTCCGGTCCCCATGGACGTTGCGGCGGTCACGATTTTGCGCTTCGTAACGAGTTCGAGTTGGGGGATGAGTTCAAGATATGCTGCGGTAAAGGCACCCGAGGTCATAACCGTGATGTCACGCGACATGGTTCTCATGGTAGGTCGATACTCCTCTGTTGTGGCCGCCTGGAGCCGTTCGTTGCGGCTGCCTAACTTATAGCTTTAACAAGAATCCATTTCTGACACCTTTTCCTTTCTGTAGCAATCCCTACGAGCCTCACCGGCTTGCTTCAAGTCTCGCCTCTGTGAACGCGGGACCTGCCTCCCTGCGGTAACGCTGTGGCACTGCACCGCTGGCATCTAGCAAGGCGCGCACGAAAGCGTCCTGTCTCCGCCGAGCCTCGCGGACCGGTAGGCTGTGGTTTAGAACAGCGAATATCACCCGACCGTATCGCTGCGTCTGCGCGAGGCCGGCGAGCGCCGAGATCCCTAGGGAGCGCAATGTCCCTGTCTTTCCAACCACGATGCCTTGGTGGCTCGGGTCGTCGAAACGGTCCTCCAGGGTTCCGGGATCGACTCCTGCAACTGGAAGCACGTCGACAAACGAGATCCCATGGCGCACTAGCTCCCTGTTGAGAGCCTGTAGGAGCGCTACCGTCGCTTGCGGGCTCAAGCGATTTGTTTTCCCGACCCCGGCTGCGTTGTCGATGACGATTGCGGAACGCATTGTCGGCAAAACACTATCACGGCTAATCCGTTCGACCACCGCGGGACCGCCGATGTGCCGCGACAAGGCATGGAAGATGTTGTTGGAGTAACAGTTGAAGTCCTTTAGATGCCGGAGCAGAGGAGGAGAACGGTGCGTGAGCAGCAGACGAGGCCTTTGAGTGGAGGCGGTCACGGCGCGGTTGAACTTCAGGGCCACCGCGGCTAGTCGCATCGCCGCGGCATCTTTGCGCACGGCCTGAACTGCACGCCAGCCAGCGGCCCCGTCAAGACCTGCTAAGGCCCTCTGCAGGCGCCTGGCTTGGGGGTCCGGGCGCCAGTTAAACAGCAGCGATCCCCTAACCTTCAATGTGCCTTGTACCGTACGGATGCCGTGGGCCCGAAGTTCCAGCAGGATCAGGAAGGCGTTCTCAAACACCAGGTACGGGTCGTCCTCTCCTTCCACAATGAGGTTCCCCTGCAACGTGCCGTCACGAAGCGGACTCCTGGCCAGGAAACGGGTCTCGAAGCGATGCTCCGGCCCGAGCCGCCGCAGAAGGGCCAAAGTAGTTGCGATTTTTGTGATCGACGCCGGATGGACTGCCCGGTCAGCGTTCAGAGCGGCCAGAACAGTCCCGTCCTCCGCCAGCACAAAAACGCCTTGGTCGGTCCCAACAACAGACCGTGCCAGAGTCTGAAAGGGTAGCTCAGCCGCAGGTACATGTCCTACACCTGCAAGGAAAACGAGCAATACGAGAGAGAGGAGTCGCGGACGACTACCCGGGAACGTTTGGACGAGCAGCGGTCGTCGATCATGGGGCGGGACACTTACCATTGACATTTCATCTCCCTATGCCAGTCCTCGGCCGCGAGCGACTCACTCCGACTGCGAACGGCGGAATGGGACCAGCGGGCCTCGACGCAGGAACTCAGCGGCCACATCGGCCGGGGTTCGTCCGAGCTCGTCCACGGCGAGATTCATCTGCCGCATCCGATCGGCGTCAATCGTTCCCACCAGCCGGCGCAGGGCCCTGACGACGGCTGGGTGCTTGCGGGTCAGGTGCGGGCTGACCAGGACAACTGCGTCATAAGGCGGGATGGCGCCACGGTCGTCTTCGAGAACCCGAAGGTCGAGAGCCGCAATGCGCCCGTCTGTCGAAAAGGCGCTGATGACGTCGACGCTTCCGTTGGCAGCCGCCTGATACATGAGCGACGAATCCATGCTGCGCTTGCTCTTGAACTCGAGTCCATACGCGTCTCGCAGGTCTCGCCACTCTGGTCGGCCGAAAAACTCGTAGTCGCCACCGATGGACAGACCTCGCACGTAGGGTGTCAGATCGCTGATGCGGCGAATCCCCAGATTGCTGGCCTGGCGCTCCCGCATGGCGAGGGCGTAGG
>JBHIAO010000695.1:0-2893 GCA_046758565.1 Anaerolineae bacterium | reverse complement strand
CTTGGCAGAGCGAGATGTCGAGGTCGGAGGTCAATTTACCTATCGCAAGGAACTACGGGCGAATTCGAGGTCGCTCCTTGCACTTTCGACTTCGGACATAGCTTCATCGTTCAGTCGCCCAACGCTGTCTTCAAGAATTCTCCGAAAGGTTCGCAAGTCATCCGCGGCCTCGCTCGCTATGCAAGACAGGTACATCTGGATTTCACTCACGTAAGCGTTGAACTCCTCTACGGCCCAGTTGTAGCTGTCCACATCATAGGCATACGAGATCGGGGGGCTGGGTTTATAGCAGCCATCAGGATTCCATTCGTTATACCTTGTAATGCTGCGGCGATCGAGGTCGCCTGACACGGCCGGCGCAGCCAAGCCGATCAAAAGCGTTGCTATAAAAGCAAGACGTTTCATCGTGGAGCCTCCCGATTTGAAGCTGTCGGACTATCACAGTGCGGACGCACGACAGTCAGACGAGACACCATAATCCGGCATTGTGGCACCTATGACGGCCAAGAAAAAGCCCCGCCGGAGCGGGGCGAGTTGGCAAATTCGACCCATGGGTCGGTTTTGATAGGCCGGGTTACCGGCGGTTTGGTAGCCACGCCACGGCTGCGCCACGACTGTCCAAGCCGCTGCGATCGCAGCCAGTACTCGCTGAGACCTTCTCACACGAGCCGAGGGCGTCACATCGCCTACTTTTCGATAAGCCTATAGACCCACTGGACGGCCGGTACGTTACCTGGATTGGCGACAGTGACCTTGGTCCCCTTGGGCGGCATACGCCACCGGCTTCCCGCGACATACACGGTTGTCGTGTTGTCGGCATGATTGGTAACCGACCATGTTCCTTGTGTCGCGTTGCAAAAATCAAGGTACTTCACTGTCACGTCCTTGCTGGCCCCCGGTTGATACTCGACCCGGCGAAGGAGCACCTTTTTGACGCCAGGATTATCTACTAGCCACTCAGCAATGACCTTCGCACTGGTATGCTCCGCAGCCCAACTCTGCGCGGGCAAAGACAGGAGCAAGGCAAGAATAAGCGAAAGTGTAACGACAATCGGAAAACTCCAAAGCTTGGACATGCTTGATCCTCCCAGTTCTGATTCACAGCCGCCGTCTGGACTTCAGCCGACAAATTCAAGCGAGACACCGACGAGCTTACGTCGGGTCTTGCAACTGATAATGAGACTGGATGCTGCCTGCCCTGGGCCAACATTACCGAAAGGGGCCCAAGGCGCTGACAACACCAGGCTACGTTTTCGGGCGTTGTTTTTTCTTGCTTTGGTTCGCCTTCTCACGAATTGGAAAGCGTTACAAAGTCAACTCCCACGTGCCGCGCCTGTCAATCAAAATAAAAGGCCCCGCTCCGGCGGGGCAAGTCAGAATGAAAGTGAACGTGTGTCAAGCTCGGCCTGGGCCCGTGGCTTACTTCTCTTTAGTCACGGAGTATTCCAGCCTTCCTAAGCCGGTAATCTCGAGCTCAACCTTGTCACCGGGCTTGAGATACACGGGTGGCTTGCGTTTGTGTCCCACACCTCCGGGCGTTCCGGTGGAGAGCACGTCACCCGGCTCCAGGGTCCAGATGCTCGACATGTACGAGACCACGTCCCAGATCTTGTAGACCTGCAGACTGGTACTGGATTGCTGGCGCAGCTCCCCATTCACCCATAGCTTCATGTCGAGATTGTGGGGATCGGGGATCTCGTCCTTGGTCACGAGATACGGTCCCATGACCTTGAAGGTGTCAACGGTCTTGCCGACGAGGTATTGTTTCGTCCTGAACTGCCAGACTCGCTCTGTGCCATCATTGAAGTTAACGTAGCCGGCGATGTAGTCCATGGCCTTCTCGGGCGGCACGTTCCTGCCCCGCTTGCCGATGACGACGCCAAACTCTAACTCGTAGTCGGGCTTTGTTGCCGTCTTGGGGATCACGACAGGCCCGCCGGGTCCATTCATCGCACTGGAATAGGCGCTGAAGAGCATAGGAGTCTCGGGGACCTTTTCCAGCATCTCCGCCGCGTGTTTCCGAAAGTTGAAGCCCATCAGGGTGATCTTGGACGGCCTCGGGACCGGCGCCTTAAGACTCACGGCCTTCAGATCCTTGAGAATCCCCGCGGCACGCATCTTCGCTGCCGGTTGCTTCTGGGCGTAGGCCACCGCCTTCTTGGCCGCCGCCATGGATCTTTCCTCCCCCTGGAGGAACTCCCGCATGTCCGGCGGAACGATGGCATTGGCCATGGCTTGAGGCCGGGGATCTCCCTGGTCCTTTAACAGGGCCAGATAGGCCCTGTTGAGGTCGATGACAGTGTGGCCGATCGGACCTTCCCGCCAGATGACGGCCCCGATCCGCGTATCTCCCTCAAAGCTGTAGGTCACGAGCTTTAGCGCCTCGGCCTTTGAGAGTGGAAATGCCGCGGTAAGCAGGAGTACCGCCAATAACGTTGTAATCCTGGTGATCATTGCTTCCTCCCCTTGCAGTTTGCCCCAAAGCTGCTTCTGAAGTGCTTGACGTTCTAGCCCAAGGCCGGGGCCAGCCGTATGGACATATTTTGGCGAGACTCTACGGCGGACTCAGAGAGAGAGTCAATTGAATCAGAGGCCGGATGTGAAGGAGGTGACATCCTGGCTCGTGAATGCTCCGGGCGACTCGGCCGTGGGCATTCCCTCGCCGCAGCCTGTGGCGTTCCGAGCGCAATTTGCCTAAGCTGGCCTCCCAAGAACTTACCAGTCGTTCCGTCGATAACCCTGGTTCCATGCCCGAAACCAAGCGCCATCACAGTCACCACCGCCGCCATGGCCGCCGGCACGAGGCCGCCGAGGCGGCGCCGGCCAACCCGGTCGCGATCGAGGTCACCCGCGGCGCCATGGTGGAAAGCCGGCACCGCGCCGCGATCGCCGT
>JBHIAO010000694.1:0-2925 GCA_046758565.1 Anaerolineae bacterium | reverse complement strand
ATCCACGAGGTGGTCCGCCGCATCGTCCAGGGTGACTGTCCCGAGCCACTGCACGGGATGCAGGTGTACGAACTGACGCCCCCTCAAATCGTCACCAGCCTGGGCAGCGAGTGGCGCGATCATATTCACGGGTTCCTGCGCGACCTGGGTAGCCGCGAGTCGACACTCGTCTACTTCCGCGATTTTCCCAGTGCCCTCGGCGCCGGCGTCATGCAGATGTTCGGTGGTCCGGATCTAGCCACCCTCCTGGCCCAACATCTGCGCGGTGAGAACCTGCGCTGCATCGCCGAGGCCCGCACCAATCCGATGCGACGGATGTCAGACGTGCTGCCCGTGATGGATGAGGTGTTTACCCACATCCCCGTGGAAGAGCCGGCGTCCGACCAGACCGACCTCATCATCGAGAAGGTGGCGGAAGACCTGGAAATCGTGCACGAGGTGCAGATCGAACCATCGGCCCGGGAGGCCGCCGTCGACCTGACACGGCGATTCAGCGTCAGTCAGGCCTTCCCGGGCAAAGCCATCGAGCTTCTGGAAGAATCGGCCATCCTGATTGCGACCGAAGCCGGCGATGAAGTGCCCGTAGTCGATCATGCCGCGGTGGCCGGCTTCTTCGCCCAACGCACGGGCCTATCACGCCAACTGCTCGATGACACCATCCCCCTCGACGAGGCGGAGGTGCGGCGGGTGTTCCGCCGCCGCATCGTGGGGCAGGAACAGGCGGTTGACGCCATCATCCAGACCCTCAGCCTGGTCAAGGCCCGGTTGAACGACCCTCGCCGGCCACTGGGCGTGTTCCTCTTCCTGGGCCCCACCGGCGTCGGCAAAACAGAGTTGGCCAAGACCCTGACGGAATGGCTGTTTGGCAACGAGGGCCGGCTGGTCCGCTTCAATATGGCCGACTATCAGAAAGATTGGCAATACGAGCTTCTGTTCGGTGATCCCGATGATGCGGACCTGGCCGATCGCCGGGGACAACTCACCCTCCGCCTGGTCGATCAGCCCTTCGCCGTGCTGCTCCTGGACGAGTTCGAGAAGGCGAATTACACGATCTTTCAGCGTTTCCTGCAATTGTTCGACGAGGGCATCCTTATCAACGGCGATGGCGAGCACGTTGACCTGCGGAATACCATCATCATCGCCACCTCCAATTTCGGGTCACAGGCGTATGCCAGCGGTGCCCTTGGCTTCGCGACGCGCTCCAGCCCCGAAGAAATCGAAGCGCGGCTCACGCGTGAGATGGAGAGTTACTTCACGCCTGAGTTCATCAACCGGCTGGATAGCGTCTGCTTCTTCAAGACCCTTACCAAAACGGTGCTCCACGAGATTGCGCAACGCGAAATCGACAACCTGTTCCAGCGAGAAGGCATTGCCCGCCGTGGGCTGGCGATCGAAATGGATGAAGAGGTGGTGGAACGGGTCGTCGAACGCGGCTACAGTCCCAAGTTCGGTGCCCGGCACCTCAAACGCCAGATCGAACGCACCATTGCCTATCCGCTGGCCCGTGCCATCATCAGCCAGCCGACCAAGGCCGGCGATCTGGTGCGGCTGTACGTCAAGGGTAGTCGGATTCAAGCTGCGTTCATACCCGACGAGGCAGAACGCGCCATACTGGAGACTGAAATCGAGCTGGAGACCGAGGACCTGTCCCGGCGTTTCACGGTGGAAGAGATGCGCGACGCCGTCAATGGCATTTTCGAGCGCATCGACCAGATCGAGGCATTCCACGACATGGATGCTACTCGCGCCCGCATGAACGACCTCATCGCCGAGATGTCTGAGCCAACCTTCTGGGACGACCCGCCGGCGGCCGAAGCGAAGCTCGCGACGTTGGGTGATCTGACGCGCAAGGCCGATGTGTGTGAAGGACTGCGCCGGGCCGCCGAAGACCTGGAATCTGTCCTGGAGTTGATGGTCGAAGAGGGGGAGACGCAACTGATCGGTGAGGCAGCGCGGCGGTATCGCTACCTGGTGCGTGAGCTGCCCCGCGCCGAGCTGGACCTGCTGCTCACCCAGCCGTGGGATACCCACGACGCCTTCCTCACCATCCGCGTTGTGCCGGACGACACCGACGCCGCCGGGTGGGCCGAGAATCTGGCTCAGATGTACGTGGGCTGGGCTGGTCGGCGCCACTACGAGGCCACAGTCATCGACGAGACGCGGGACCACGCTGGCCACCTCCAGTCCTTCGCCGTTGCCATCCGCGGGCATGGCGCTTTTGGGCTGCTGAAGGGCGAGACCGGTGCCCACCGCCGGCTCCAACACCGCGAGGATGGTGGCCGGCAGGCCCTCCACGCCCGCGTCGAGGTTATCCCCGATATCGGTCTGGACGAGCTGGATGATGTCGCCACGGATGGTGTGCGCGTTCAGAGCCAGGCGATCAGCGGCCGCGGCGAGTTCATCCGCCGGCTGCGCAGCCACGCCCAGGCGGTGCATCTGCCAAGCGAAACCGTCATGTCCCTCACCAACGAGCGGACACCCGACGACAACAGCGAGTTGTGCCGGCACCTCCTACAGGTGCGGTTGACCTACGAAGCGCGACTTCCGGACAGGCCGGCACCATCTCCCATCGAACCCTTCTGGGGTGCGGTGGTACGCACCTACAGCGTCTACAAGGACCAATTCGTCAAAGACACCCGCACCGGCGTAACCGAAACCCACATCCGGCGCATCCTGGAAGGTCACATCGACAGCTTTCTCGAAGCATACCTGCGGGCGACAGCCGGGGAAGAGCACCGGGCGTAAGCCTCAGTAGATCCAGTGCGGAGCGAAGAATCTCCTCCCCCGACTGCCAGGAGGCCCTTCGCTCCGCATTGCTCCGCTCAGGGTGACAGATGTTACGGCGGTTCACAGCTCGGTATGCCGAATGCGCCATTGTCGAACTACCGACATCTGACTACCGATGGCTATGGCGCCAACGGCGCA
>JBHIAO010000693.1:0-2925 GCA_046758565.1 Anaerolineae bacterium | reverse complement strand
GCCCTCAAGCGATCAGGGATTGTCAAGTTTAGTTTGTGGAGTACTAGACAATGTCTTGACAAAAAATCCCGTTGACAACTTTCAGGAGCCCTGGTATAGTTTGTGTTGTAACGGACCTGCTCTGAGGCGAAAAGTCAGTGCCATTGAGCTAGGGGCAGAGGTGCGGGGGAGCGAGGAGCGTGGGAATTGGACTCGAGGGGAGTGTGCTTCGTGGCTGCTGTGTTTCTCGTCTTAGGCGGGGCGCTTTTAACCGCCTGTGGGAGCAGCGCCCGGCCACCAGCAGGCGCGCCGGCACAGCAGGGCTCCGAGGATAGGCATACCGAGGGTCTGGCGGCGTTGTCGGCCGCGCCTCTTGGTGGAGATGAGAAGTTGCGGGTCGTCGCCACGACGAACATTGTAGCCGATGTCGTGGCTAACGTCGGCGGTGACAGGATCGAGCTGAAGGGGTTGCTGCCGGTCGGCGCTGATCCGCATGCCTACGAACCGACGCCTCAGGACCTGCGCACCGTGGCTGATGCCCATGTGATCTTTGCTAACGGCGTCGGGCTGGAAGCGTTTCTGGACGAGATGATCAGGAACGCCGGCGGTGATGCGCCGGTGATCTCCGTCTCGCAGGGCGTCAAGTTACTTGAACGTGACCCGCGCGGAGATTCAGGTGAAGAACACAAGGGAGCTGATCCGCATACCTGGTTCGCCCCGAACAATGTGACGGTCTGGGTCCACAACATCGAGCGCGCTCTAGTTTCACTGGACCCAGCGAACGCTGAGAGTTACGAGGTCAACGCACAGGCGTATGTGGCGAAGCTGGGAGCGTTGGACGCGTGGATTCGAGATCAGGTGGACCAGGTCCCAGGACAGAACAGGAAGATTGTTACTGATCACCGCGTCCTGGGCTACTTCGGAGATGAGTACGGATTTGAGATGATCGGGGCGATGGTCGAAGCCTACAGCGCGGCCGCGGAACCGTCCGCACAGGAACTTGCCGCGTTGGAGGACAGCATCCGGCAGTTCGGCGTGCCGGCTGTGTTTGTCGGAAGGACCGTGAATCCAAAGCTGGCCGAGAGGGTCGCCGACGATACCGGAATCCAGTTGGTGGCGCTGTACACCGGTTCCCTGAGCGAACCAGGTGGCGAGGCGGATACCTACATCGACTTTATGCGCTACGACGTCAATGCCATTGTCGAGGCCTTGAAGGACGAACAGAAGGGGAACTAAGGGGAAATCGCGATGGCACGGACCAGAGTCAGAAGAGTTCCACACGACGTCAGCGCACCCACGGTGGAAGTGGATCGGGTCTCGGTTAACTACAACGGCAAGGGGGCCCTGGAGGACGTTTCCTTCCGCCTTGAGCCTGGCCAGCGCGTGGCCGTGGTCGGTCCGAACGGAGCGGGGAAGAGCACGCTGTTCAAGGTCATCGCAGGGATGCTGCAGCCGTCTGCCGGCAAGGTCCGCGTCTACGGGCACGGGCCACATGGCCACATCTGTATCGCCTACGTGCCGCAGCGCAGCCAGATCGACTGGACCTTCCCTGTAACGGTGGCCGACGTGGTGATGATGGGCCGTGTGGGCAAAATTGGCTTGTTTCGCTGGCCCACTCGTAGCGACTGGGACGTGGTGCACAGTAGCCTGGAGCAGGTGGGCGTGGAGCACCTGGCGAACCAGCAAATCGGCGAGCTGTCGGGCGGACAACAGCAACGGGTGTTCATCGCCCGTGCCCTGGCTCAGGAAGCTGAATTGCTATTGCTGGACGAACCCCTCACGGGTCTCGACATGCCCAGCCAGGAGGCGATCTTTCAGATTCTGGATGGTTTAGAGCAACGCGGCGTGACAGCGATGGTTGCAACCCACGATCTGAACCTGGCCTCGGAGCACTTTGATCTGATGATGCTCTTAAATCGCCAGATGATGGCATTTGGGCATCCTGATCAGGTGCTCACGTCTGAGGCACTACTCCGGGCTTATGGCGGTCATATGCATGTGCTGCCGGCTGAAGATGGTGCACTGGTGTTGGCCGACACCTGCTGTGATGGCGCGGAGATGGACATATAAACACGATGCTGAACTGGCTGATCGACCCACTCGGCTACCCGTTCATGGTGCGCGGGCTGGTGGCCTCAATGATGGTTGGAGTCGTCTGCTCGGTGCTGGGAACGTACATTGTTTTGCGCGGGATGGCCTTTTTCGGAGATGCACTGGCTCACGCCATTCTGCCTGGCGTCGTCATCGCCTATCTGTTAGGTTGGCCTCTCGCTCTTGGCGCGCTGGCGGTTGGTATTCTGACCGCGCTGGGCATCGGCACCCTCAGCACGAAAGGGCATATCAAGGAAGACACAGCCATCGGAGTGATTTTCGCCGGCGCGTTTGCCCTGGGCGTGGCTCTACTGTCCACGGTCAGGAGTTACACCACCGATCTGGCCCACTTTCTGTTCGGCAATGTGCTGGGTGTGTCGGACAGCGATCTGTGGTGGACAGCCGGCCTGGGCGCCCTGGTCCTGCTGACCATCATCGGTTTCTACAAGGAATTCCTCGTTCTGTCCTTCGATCCGATCCTGGCTGAAACGCTGCGGCTGCCGGCGACCCTCCTGCGCTACTTGCTGCTAGTGCTCATCGCCGCAACCATCGTCGTGGCCCTGCAAACCGTCGGTGTAGGGTTGATGGTGGCCATGCTGGTGACGCCGGCGGCTTCAGCCCGCCTGCTGACACAGCGCCTGCCAACGATGATGGTAATCTCAGCCTTGATCGGCGCCTTCTCCGGCGTCGCGGGGCTTTATCTCTCGTTTTATCAGAACGTTGCTTCGGGGCCGGCGGTCGTGCTGACGGCGACGGCTATTTTCGTGTTGGCGTTCCTGTTTGCGCCGCGACGAGGTGTCGTGTGGGAGTGGTGGCGTACGCGGGTGACGTCGACGAACCTGCGCGGGCACTGAC
>JBHIAO010000692.1:0-2931 GCA_046758565.1 Anaerolineae bacterium | reverse complement strand
GCGTGAGACAAATTCGAAATCGCGCAATTCGAAATTCGAAATGGAAATGCCAGCGTATCCCGTACCAATAAGACAAATCCCTATAAAGTCTAATAGCCAATGGCATGACCAGCGTCATGGTCTTTGTTCATGAGTTGTGCTATTATTTTGTTGCTGAATGTATTTTTGGGCGTCGTTACCTTCCCACAGAATCACTAAATCCTTTGGTTTTCATACACTGGACATGTACTGATTGAGTGTGAGGAGTTGTCTTGAAAATGGCGGAAGCTGAACACGTATCCCCCAATGGTGATCCAGCCATCGATCAGCAGATCGCCGAGTACCAGCGGAGGGTGATGGATCGCCCCGATTTTGTCGAAGCCCAGATGCAGCGCAGTGTTGCCATCACCACCTTCGACAAATTGGTGAACATGGTTGACCAGGTTTACAACTGGGGCCGGCGATCTTCTCTGTGGCCCCTTGGGTTTGGCCTGGCTTGCTGTGCCATCGAAATGATCTGCACTGCCGCTGGTCGATACGACATTGCGCGCTTTGGTGCTGAACTCTTTCGGGCTTCGCCTCGACAGGCAGACGTGATGATCGTCTCGGGGACTGTGTGCAAGAAGATGGTACCGCAGATCGTTCGGCTCTATAACCAAATGCCGGAGCCGAAGTACGTGATATCGATGGGTGCCTGTGCTACCGGCGGTGGGCCATTCAAAGAAGGCTATAACGTCGTTTCTGGTATTGACAAGTTCCTGCCGGTCGACGTGTATGTACCCGGATGCCCGCCAACTCCACAGGCCCTGCTGCACGGATTGATCACGCTTCAGAAGAAAATCGATCAACAGTCGATCCGCGACGTGCGTTGGTACCACAAAGGTGAGGCTGAGGAGGTTCCGGTGCCGATCCTGGGCCCAGACCTCATTGATTTGCGACAGGTACCTGAGATCCATCGGATGGCCGGCGTTGAGGTCACCCTGAACGGGGAAGAAGAGGCCCAAGCCGGCGTTGCATCCGCCGAGGCCGCTGCCAAGCTGGCCGAACTTCGTGACCGGCGCGAGGTGTGGGCGGAGCGCGCCAGCGGATGAAATTGTGAATTGTGAGTTCGCAATTCATAATTCACAATTCACCATTCTGAATTAGAAAGTGGGAGAGGTCAACGAGGCATGACAATAGACTCCGACGTCGCAACGGCCCCACCGGTTGAAAAAACCGCAGAAAACCTGGCAGAACACCTCACTCAGTTGTTCCCAGGCGCGGTGAGCCTTGGGAAGTGGAATGATTTGATTGTCGAGAACAGCCAACTGCTCCGGGTGGCCCGGTATCTACACGACACTGAGGGGTTGGAGTACGACTATCTCACCAGTGTGACGGGTATTGACTACCCTGAGTATTTCGAGGTTGTATACAACCTCTACTCCACCAAGCACTACGATGGCGGGTTAACGCTGAAGGCACGAACCCCAAAGGACGATCCTGTTGTACCCTCGTTGGTGAGCGTATGGGCCGGTGCGAGTTTCCAGGAGCGTGAGATCTGGGATCTGTATGGCGTGCGGTTTGCCGGCCATCCCAACCTCCAGCGCATCTTGCTATGGGAGGGGTTCCATGGTCACCCCATGCGAAAAGACTACAAAGAGGGCTACTACGAGCGGGATCACAAGCCGCTTGACAGTCGATGGCCGGAAGGATGGCACCAGCGTGGCGAGGAGCGCAATCCGTGGGGTCGCAATCTGGTTTATCCCCAGGGTTACGCGGCTGATGATCTGGACCAGTATCAGCTCCCCGGTGAGGGTGTTCTCATCATCGAGCCAGGTCAGGCACTGATCGGTACGGGGGATGTCCAGGCCCAGCGCGTGATACTCAACATGGGGCCGCAGCACCCATCCACTCACGGCGTCTTCCAGATGAAAATACTACTGGAAGGTGAGACCATCGTCGATTTGGAGCCGGTTATGGGGTACCTGCACCGCAATCACGAGAAGATCGGCGAGCGAAACCTGTGGCTGATGAATATGCCTTATACCGATCGGCTCGATTATATCTCCTCGATGTCCAGCAACCTGGGCTATGCGGTGGCGGTGGAGGAGCTCATGGGTGTGGAAGTGCCGGAGTATGCCGAGTACATCCGCATCATCATGGTGGAGTTGACGCGGATCGTCAACCACCTGTGGGCTATCGGGTTCCTGCTAAACGACCTGGGTGCCTTCTTCACACCTGCCCTGTATGCTATTGAGGAGCGCGAGATCATCCTGGACCTGTTTGAGATGACGGCCGGCTCGCGGATGATGTGCAACTACATGCGCTTCGGTGGTGTGGCCTATGATCTTCCGCCGGAGTTCCTGCCTATCTGCAGAGACTTGATGTACGAACGCATCCCCCGCGCTATCGAGGAGCTTGATAACTATCTGACGAACAACGAGATCGTCGTCGAGCGGTGCAAGGGGGTTGGTATCTTGCCGGCTGAGGTGGCCATCAACTACAGTGCGGCTGGTCCAGTGCTTCGGGCATCCGACGTGCCGTATGATGTCCGTCGGGCACAGCCGTATTCGATCTATGATCGGTTTGATTTCGATGTCGTGAGCTTCCCAAACGGCGACGTCTACGATCGCTATCGGGTGCGTATTGAAGAGATGCGGCAAAGTAACCGAATTGTCAAGCAGGCTCTGGAGCAGATGCCGGAATCAGGCGAGATACTGGCCGGCCGCAAGGCGTGGCAGATTCGGGTGCCGGAGGGCGAAGTTTACGGTCGGGTTGAGAATCCGAAAGGCGAACTTGGCTTCTTCCTGGTCAGCGATGGTGGGGCAAACCCGTATCGATACCATGTGCGTTCACCATCCTTTATCAACATCACCTCGCTGGCTGAGATGTGCAAGGGCCACAAGGTCGCAGACGTCGTCGCAATTCTTGGCAGCATCGATATCGTTCTTGGCGAGGTTGACCGCTAACCAG
>JBHIAO010000691.1:0-2938 GCA_046758565.1 Anaerolineae bacterium | reverse complement strand
AGAATGGGCTTGCGTACGAAAGTCAGCACCTCGCCGGCTGAGGCGGCCTCAAACTCGCCTTCAGCCACGTTGGCGCTCTGGTAAACCAGCAGAATTAAGTCATGTCGCCCGGCCTGGCGCACCTTGGCCAGCTTGCGCCGTAGATAGTTCGGGTGCCAGAACCCGACAATCTCCATCAGAGCTCGTCGGCCATCTTTGCGGTGGGTGAAGGAGAAATCAGGGATCATCACTGTGTCCCCCACCACGATCAGCTCGTCCTCGCGAGCCAGCTCCCACTTCCGCGCCGCACCGCCGTACTTGGCCTCAAACTCAGCCGCGAAGTCGGCCTCCAGTTGACTGTCAAAGGGGCCGGAGGCCTTGAAGTGGGTGCGCAGGTCGGTTTGGTCATCCAGGGTATACCGTAGCGGCTCGTCGCTGGTCACCCCGGGTGGCTGCACTTCCGCGTCCATCTGCCAGCGTCGGCACAGCAGCAACGCCGGCAGGAACTTGGCAAACTGCACCCCGTAGCGCAGGGTTGACTTCACAAAGGGCGAGATTGGGCCGTGCAGGGTGATGTGGTAGCCGGCGGGCTTGAGACTTCGGAAGTCTCTGGAGACTTCCGAAGTCTGGCGAATGGTGTACATTAACTTGAAGAGCTTGATATACTTGAAGAGGTCCTTGTAGCCATCGTGGACGCGCAGTCGGACCTCGCGCGCCCAGTAGAGCAGACCTCGGGCCAGTTCCAGGTTGTAGCGGGCGATGACTTCACCGGGGGCGAGACGCTCGCCGGCGTCGAGGAGGATCTGCTCTTCGGCCAGATCGGCAAAGAGGGCAGATTCAACCTGCTCGGCGGTCAGGCCGAGCTCGCTAGCGGTCTCGGCCAGTGCCTGTGCTCGCGTGGTCTGGCTGAACAGGTCTGGCCGACGTGTCACCGGCCCCTGGCGGAACAAGTCGGCGCGCAGGTCGGCGGGGTTGGCCGGCGGATCGTTGCCGAACGTGCAACGGGCTTCGAGCACGGCTGCAAGGCCCCGGATGACCGGGTAATCCAGGCTACCCCCCTCGTAACCGCGCAAGGCCTCCACCAGCGCGCCCCGGCTGCGTCCGGCATGGCGCTGGAACAGGGTAATCAGCTCGCCGGCGATGGTCAGGTAGCGATAGTTGGCCGGCAGGGGCCGGGTCCAGACCTGGCCATCGCGTATTTTCAGTCGGGGGCGGATCAGTTCTGACTTAAGCATCGCCAAAACCTGAAGTTCGTCTGCCAGGCAGATCGATTAACATTTGTGATCTCCCATTGTCAACAAAGTGCGTAAAACGTGAAACGTAAAGCGTGAGGACTTCCGGCATGAGCTCTTTACGTTTCACGTTTTTTCGTTTCCGGCGGCCTCCGCCGCCGGGCCATACCCTCATCCACCGTCTTGCGGGCGATCACTTCGTACAATTTCGCCTGAGCGTTGCCTCGCTTGCGGAGCACCCGGCCGAGACGCTGGATGTACTCGCGGGCACTGGCGCTGCCTCCCAACACCACGGCGATTTTCGCCTCGGGCACGTCGACCCCTTCATTGAGCACTTTCGAGGTGACGATGGCTCGATACGTGCCGGCTCGGAAACTGTCCAGGATGGCCTTCCGCTCAGCAGCCTTGGTCTGATGGGTGATGACGGGGATGAGATGGCGTCGGGCGAGCTCGTAGGCCAAGCGGTTGTGTGCCGTGAAGATGAGCATCTGCTGGTCGCGGTGTTCGCGCAGCAACTGGTCGAGGATCTCCAGCTTGCCCTGAGCCTGGTGGACAATCTCTTTCAACTGTAGCTCGGCCACCTTGGCCCGGCGAGCCTGGGCCTCGTAAGCACTCCGTCGGGTGAATTCGCCCCACCAGCCGGGGCCGTGTCGCTCCCGCAGGCCGGCTTCGCGCACGTAGCCGGTGTAGATGGCGTAGGCCTCGTCATAAGCGGCCCGCTCCTCTGGCGTCAGGTCGATCCGGATACGTTCGGTGCGATACTCGGCCAACTGCTCGCCGATCAGATCGTCGATGTGCTTGCGGTAGACTACCGGACCGACCAGTTCGTCCAACAGCGTCACCGGGTCTTTGTCGATAAGAGACCGGGTTTTTCCGGAAAAACCCGGTCTCTTTCCACGCCCCCACTCTGGCTGAGGTTCGGGATAGGTGGCGGTCAGACCGAGGCGATACGGGCTGGCACACATCAGGGCAATCTCGTGCCAGGAGGGAGCCGGCAGGTGGTGGATCTCGTCGAACACGAGCAGCTTGAACTGGTTGCCCAGGGCCTCGGCGTGAGCCCAAGCGCTGGGATACGTGGTCACCGTGATAGGCTCCAGCCGCTTCTCCTGTCCGTACCAGACGCCGATGGGCATCTCAAAAGCATTTTCCAGACGGGCGTACCACTGGTGCAACAGATCGAGCGTGGGCACGACTACCAAGGTGCTGACCGCGCTGTGGGCGATGGCTCGCAGGGCCAGGAAGGTCTTGCCGGCGCCGGTGGGCAAGACGACGCTCCCCCAGCGGTCGGCAGCCAGCCAGGCTTGAAGGGCCTCGGCCTGATACGGGTGCGGCTCCCGGTTGTCGTAGAGGCTGAGGGCCACATCACGCCAACGGGGGATGCTGTTCCGGATGCCTTGCTGTCTGAGCCACGGGCTAACGGTGCGGTAATGAACGGCCGGGCAGCGCCATTTGGCGTTGATCCACCGGAAAGGGGCCGGCGGCGTGATGGAGCGCGCCACGCCTTCCAGTACCAACGTCCCGCCGACAAAGCGGGCGCGGGGCGAGTCAGACGTGCCACCGGAGTCGCGACCGTCGCGGTAGTTCTTGCGGGAATCTTTCTCCGTCATCGCCAGAGGCCAGTATGCGGAAAGGTTGACGTATTGGAAGAATTATAGCCGTTTGCAGAGGGTGAACGCAAACCCGTCGGCGACCTGGGCTTGCGCAGCGAATAGCGCAAATCTCAAACC
>JBHIAO010000690.1:0-2946 GCA_046758565.1 Anaerolineae bacterium | reverse complement strand
TCCTTGACCCCCTTCGCGCCGCCTACCTATAATCGAAGCGGTGGTGGGGATATAGCTCAACTGGGAGAGCGCGGCGTTCGCATCGCCGAGGTTGCGGGTTCGAGTCCCGCTATCTCCACCAGCCTTCTCTCCCGTGCCCTCTCTTCCCCATCCGTCCTAAATGGGAGCGGACGCCCCGATAGCTCAGCGGACAGAGCGGCGGTTTCCTAAACCGCGGCGAAAAAAATTTCCCCTAGACCTCTGCTCATCTGGTGCCTGCGTGGCTGTGTCCGGACGCTCGCGCTGCCGCCGGCTCTTGCTTGGTGGGAGCCGTCGACCGCAGGGGCTGGGCACCCTCGCGCGCCAGTACCTTGAGGAAGGCCTCGACAACCACAGCATCGAACTGGCTGCCGCTGTAGCGCTTGATCTCCTCGATTGCCGCCTCGACGAACATCGCCTGCCTGTAGGGCCGGTCCGTGGTCATAGCGTCGAAGGCGTCGGTGACGAGCAGGATGCGGGATGCTACGGGGATATCGTCTCCGGCCAGGCCATCGGGGTAGCCAGAGCCGTCGTAGTGTTCGTGATGGTGGAGGATGGCGGGGGTGGCGTCGGCGACGGAGCGTATCTGGCCCAGGATGTGCTGGGCGGCATTGGGGTGTCGCTTCATCTGGGCCCACTCCTCTTCGTTGAGGGGACCTGGCTTGAACAGCACCTCGTCGGGGACCGCCAGCTTGCCGACATCGTGGAGGAGCGAAGCCAGCCGCACGATTGACCTCTCGCGTTCGTCTAGGCCAAGCTCGTCGGCCAGTCTGGCAGTGTACCAAGAGCAACGCTCGGCGTGGGCGCTGGTGACGGGGTCCCTGGCAGCCAGGGCAGAGATCAGGGCACCCACCACGTCTGCAGCCCTCACGTCACGGTCGCCGGTGCACCACGGGAGCGACCCGTCCTCCCTACTCCTGACCAGCTTGCTCCAATGGCCAACCCGGTTCTTACCGGCGGCTTTGGCCCAGTACATGGCGGCGTCGGCACCGTAGATTAGCTCTTGCACCGATGCTGCGACGTCCGGGAAGGAAGCGACGCCCAGGCTGACGGTGATCTCATTGCCGTTCCCGCGGGTTCGCTTCTCACTAGCCCGGCGCAACCGCTCCGCCACGACGGCGGCCTTTCGGTGGTCGACTGCCGGCAGCAGCACCGCGAACTCGTCTCCTCCGTAGCGATAGGCTTTCTCTTCCCCCACCGTGCCGATGAGAGCAAGGGCGATCTCGCGGAGAATGTTGTCTCCTGCCTGGTGTCCCATCGAGTCGTTGGCGAGCTTAAAGTCGTCGATGTCCAGCATGACGAGGCCCACGCTGTTGTCATCCTCCTGAGCCCGCCGGACCGCATCTTGGGTTCGCTCATGGAACAACCGGTGGTTCCCCAGTCCGGTCAGGGCGTCTGTGGCTGCTTGGGCACGGGCATCCTGAAGTTCGCGGTTTCGCCGCCGTAGCTCCTCGTTAGATGCTCGAAGCTCTGCACGCTGAGTCGCGAGCTTCCTTGCCAGCTTCTTCCGATCGGATAGGGCGGTATTCTGAGCTTGAAGAAGGAACAGGAAGTCCGCAATGGGATCGTGGACGGCGAAGTCGTTGAGGGAGAGTCCAAGAGGCCCAAGGGTTGCTAAATCCGTCACCCAGGGGGAGCAGAGGAAGAGCATCACGTCCTGCCCTTCGTTGTACAACATCTGCCCTTTCAGCTGTAGCGGAATGTATCTCGATTCGAGGATGAACACTGATCGGGAGAGCTCCCGCAGGGAGTCGAATTCCGGGCGGGTGTTCGGGCGACTGATGCGGAAATTTTCATCGAGCCGGCCGCCCACAGACAGTCCCGGGCATATGCGCTTCAATACGTCTCCAACCTGCACTATCTCTAGGTGACGGTCGAACGCCAGATGAAATGGAAAGACAGCGCGCAACAGCGCTGACGGGAGGCCCAGGCGCTTAGAGGCCATTAGGCCGCTCTTGCCTCGAATTTCACAAGGAAGACATCGTGATCTTGGCCATTGTCACGGCTGCTCACCTGCGTGACGTTGGTCTCTGTCTTGAACATTGTCCCCAGACCTTTCAGCAGCCCTACGACCATGGGTGCCAGTCCCACCCTGTCGGAGTAATAGTGAAGGAGCAGGGAGTCTTCGCGAATATCCGTGCATCGGAATGTGGGTGGCTTCAGGTGCAGGAAGACGACACCGACGTGAGCGTGAAGGCTGTCGAGGTTCTGGAGAAAGGAAGGGAGGCTGTCTCCTGCCATCTTGAGAATCTCACCGTAACCTTCCCTGCCCGTATACAACACCCAGTACTCACCGAACGCCTCCAGAAGCTCTTCCACGGACAGTCCCAGCACCTCGCTGGCTGCCTCCACAAGCTTGTAGGTGACATCATCCGGATAGGCGTCCATGCTGACAAAGACCTCGATGTCCAGAGCCGCCTTTCGCTTGATCGCCTCCCACACCGGTTCACCGAAGCGGGCGCACACCAATTCTTCGATGGCTTTATTCACCAGTCCGTACATCGGTATCTCCTCAGTATCTCCTCCTGCGTATGCGCCGACTCACGACTGCCTTCGCTACCTCCGGGTCGCGTAGTGAACGCAACCAGATCTGCAAGGCCACCACTGTAGCGGCGACACAAGCTTAGGATGTTGGTGCGGGAATAGTGTTACAGGCACCAGAGCATCATTGTGGGGCCCATGGTATGGCTGTAAAATGATCCCTGCGGAATGCCAGCGCCCCAGTAGCTCAATTGGATAGAGCAGCGGCTTCCTAAGCCGCGTGTTGGGGGTTCGAGTCCCGCTATCTCCACCAGCCTTCTCTCCCGTGCCCTCTCTTCCCCATCCGTCCTATAATGGGAGCGGAGGCCCCGGTAGCTCAGTGGACAGAGCGGCGGTTTCCTAAACCGTAGGTCGCGGGTTCGAGTCCCGCCCGGGGCCCCACACTCT
>JBHIAO010000689.1:0-2954 GCA_046758565.1 Anaerolineae bacterium | reverse complement strand
GGACCTGCTTCTGCATCGCCTGCCGGCCACGGTCGAACTGGCGCTGTGGAGCTTTATCCCGATCATTGGCATCGGCGTCTGGCTGGGCATCCAGGCGGCGGTACGCCATAACAAACCCTTTGATCAAATTGCGCGCGTATTTAGTATCGTCGGTTGGTCGTTTCCTACTTTCGTGTTTGCGTTATTGGTATTGATGCTCTTCTACGCCAAAACGGGTTGGTTCCCCCCAGGTCGTCTGTCGGATTGGGCCAGCCAGATTGTTCTGTCCGACGACTTCACGCGTTACACTCAGTTGAACACGGTTGATGCGCTGCTCAACCGCCGGCCTGACATCTTCGTGGATGCACTGCGACACATCATTCTGCCGGTCATCACTCTGTGCTATGTCCAGTGGGCGCTTCTCCTTCGCGTCACACGCTCGTCAATGCTCGAGGCCCTCCGGCAGGACTACGTCAGGACAGCCCGTGCCAAAGGACTGAGCGAGAGGGTCGTTATCAACCGCCACGTGCGACGCAATGCGCTCATTCCCGTGGCGACTCTCGGTGGACTGACGGTCGTCGGATTGCTGAACGGCGTGGTCATCACCGAAACCGTCTTCAATTACCCCGGTATGGGGTCAGCCGTGGCAGCCGCCGCTGTGAGTCTGGATGTATTGACAGTCCTGGGCTTTGTGATGTTCAACGCAACGCTGCTGATCGCTGCAAATCTGGTAGTGGATATACTGTACGCAGTCCTGGACCCGCGCGTTCGCCTGAGTTAGTGGAGTGTTGAATGGCAACTGAAACGCTTCCTGCCCGACCAGACTCCGTTTCTACTGGGTTCGATGGCCTGGCCCTGCGGGAACCCGGCCGGCTGGAACGGCTGCTGGGGCTGGAATGGTATCGCCTTCTGCGCGGCCTGGTCACCAATCCCTTGTCCGTCGCCGGGTTGGTTATCGTCGTGGGCTTTTTCCTGGTTGCCGCGTTCGCGCCCGTTCTAGCTCCCCCGCTCACTCGCACTGGGAGTCCATACCTCATTCCCCGAGACGGTTTCGGTCCTGAGCCGAAGCCGCCTGGCACTGTTTGGAAGCGCACTCCGCCGGAGCTTCCATTCTGGTACGAGACCGTCACCGGCAAAGATCAGTGGGTCCATCTATTGGGCACCACCACTGGGCAGTTTGACATCTACTATGGCATCGTCTGGGGCACGCGGACGGCTATCTTCGTGGGTGTCGTCGTCGTTGGTGTGGCCTTGACCATCGGACTGATTGTTGGTTCGCTTTCTGCTTATTACGGCGGCTGGCTCGACGATCTCCTGATGCGCATCACCGAGATTTTCATGGCCTTCCCGTTCTTGCTGGCCGCGCTTACGCTGTCGTCCATCCTGGTACCGATGTTCGGCCGTGGTATCTGGCCACCCATGATTGCACTCATCGCCTTTGGCTGGATGACCTACGCCCGCTTGATCAGGGGCGACATCTTGGCAGTCAAAGAGCGCGACTACGTGCTGGCCGCCCACGTCGTCGGGGCGAAGGACGCTCGCATCGTGCTGCGCCATATCCTGCCCAATTCCATATTCGCCACCATGGTGTTGGCCTCACTGGATGTAGGCTCGATTGTCCTGACTTTCGCCGCCCTGAGCTTCCTGGGTGTGGGCACGGACATCGGCTACGCCGACTGGGGCCAGGTGGTCAGCTTTGCGCGAGACTATATCCTGAGCCTGGACCGCCATTGGTACATTGTTCTCTTCCCCGGCCTGGCTTTGATCGTGTTCGGGCTGGGCTGGAACCTGATCGGTGACGCCTTGCGCGACATCCTGGATCCACAGATGCGCGGCGCCCGCGGATGACATGCTCCCCGCTGATCGCGACATCCAGTCGCGTCCACGAATGAATTCGCGGTCTGATACCCAAAACACGTTAAAACGTGTTGTCACGGTACCCGGACGTATTTTAACGCCAGACGGAAACAGTCGCACACCGCTGCCCCCCCTCAATCCCCCCCAAAGGGGGGGAAGCCTGTTCTCCCCCCTTTGGGGGGAGCTAGAGGGGGGTTAGGGAGATGCGACAACACATAATGCTGGTACTCATTGCCTGTCTGGTTATCAGCCTGGCTGTCTTGGCCGGCGGACCGGGAAAGGCCATTCCGGCTCTGGCCCAGAGGGAGCCGCCGGCCAAGCCTACTCCTGACCGGCTGGCACCCCCGGCCATGCCGGCTAATCCCACCCAGGCCGACCACGGTGCACAGGTCTACTATCTCATTTGCATGGCGTGTCACGGCGATCGGGGTCAGGGATTGACAGACGAATGGCGTGCCGCCTGGGCACCGGGAGATCAGAACTGCTGGCAGTCGAAGTGTCATGCCGCCAACCATCCCCCTGAAGGTTTTGAATTGCCCCGATACGCACCGCCAGTCATTGGCCCTGGAACGTTGGCCCGCTTCCAAACAGCGGCCGACCTGAACCGCTTCATCTGTGAGCGCATGCCGTGGCAGTCTCCAGGCACGCTGGATGAGACAAGTTGCTGGCAACTGACGGGTTTCCTACTCCGCTCTAACGGGATTTCGCCGCGTCAGACCCTGCTTGGCCCGGACCGTGCCACCCAGCTACGCCTGCGAGTCGCGCCGGATCAACCCTCGCCGCACCTACCAGTCGACTTCGAGCTTCACCTGGGGCGTGCCGGGTTCATTGCCGGCGCGCTTCTACTGCTCATCGTTTTTCAGAGGCGTGGCCGGGGGCGAGGCTGAATTACATAGCGGACAATAAGTAACAACCACTGGCCGGCCTCAAACAGTAACGTTTCTTACCCCAAACCTGTCCTCCCTCGTTGATCTTGGTCGTTCGTCGGCGGGTGAAGCGAACCTTTCTTGACAGACAAGTTTGACTATGCTAGACTTCGCCTCATCGTGACTTTCATCGCGTGCTAGTCCGCCCCTGCAACATCCACAGTATCATGAACATGTAGACTTGACACACTG
>JBHIAO010000688.1:0-2955 GCA_046758565.1 Anaerolineae bacterium | reverse complement strand
CTAGGAGCGTGTCCGAGTAATCATTTTCACATTGACACCGGAGGGTTGCTGTGGATCATGGAAGCATGATGACAAAAACCTTCCGACCCTACGAACCTGATCAGTTGCTTCTGCTGCCGCCATCGCTGCAGGACTGGGTGCCCGAAGGGCATTTGGCCTGGTTTGTCAGCGACCTGGTCGACACTCTGGACCTGTCGGCCATCGAGGATTCTTACGTCGAGCAACGGGGCTATCCGCCCTACCACCCGCGCATGATGGTGAAGCTGCTGGTGTACGGCTACTGCACGGGGACCTATTCCTCGCGCCGGATCGCCGCCAAGCTCAGTGACAGCGTGGCGTACCGGTTTCTGGCGGCCGGCAACGAGCCGGATTTTCGCACCATCAGCGACTTTCGCAAGCGACACGGTGAGGCGCTCGGTGGGTTGTTTGACCAGGTGCTGCGGCTGTGCCAGGAAACCGGCCTGGTGAAGCTGGGCAAAGTGGCTCTGGACGGCACGAAGATCAAGGCCAACGCGTCGAAGCACAAGGCGATGAGCTACGGCCGCATGAAGCAGCAGCAGGCCGCTTTGCGAGCCCAGATCGATGAGATGCTGAAGCGCGCCGAGGCCGCGGACCGAGAAGAAGACCGGCGCTACGGGTCGGACAAGCGCGGCGACGAGCTGCCCGCGGAGCTGGCGCGTCGGCAGAGTCGGCTCGAGAAGATTCAGCAGGCCAAGGCGGCTCTGGAGGCCGAGGCCAAGCAGAAAGCCGCGGCGGAGGGCAAGGACCCCAAGACGGCCCAGCCGGCGGACAAGGCCCAGAGGAACTTCACCGATCCGGAGTCGAAGATCCAGAAGACCAACGACGGTTTCATTCAAGGCTACAACGCCCAGGCCGCCGTTGACGAGCCGTTTCAGGTCATCGTCGCACAACACATCACGCCGGCCAGCAACGATGTTAACCAACTCGAGCCGACCGTAGAAAACATCCGGCGCGTGCTGGGCCGCAAGCCCCAGGCCCTGCTGGGTGACGCCGGGTACTGGTCGGAGGCCAACATCACGTACCTCCAACAGCAGCGCGTGGAGGCCTTCATCGCGACGGGTCGCCAGAAGCACGACCAGGCGCCACCGCCGGCGCCTCGGGGCCGACCGCCGGCGAACCTGACGCTGCGCGAGCGGATGGCGCGCAAGCTGAGAACTGTTGTGGGCAAGAAGACGTACTCGAGACGCAAGGTGATCGTGGAGCCGGTGTTCGGCCAGATCAAGCAGGCGCGGAGGTACCGGCAGTTTCTCAGACGCGGTCTGAACAACGGGAAACAGGAATGGGCGATGGTGTGCACGGCGCACAACATCCTGAAACTCTTCGGGGCGATGGCGCTCGCATGAACGCCGGCGGCTGGCCTCGGGCCCTATCCCCGGTGGGCGCCGAGCCGATACGGCACTCATCGCAACGCGACCCTTTCCTTCAAACCAACTCCGCATTCTGATGTCACAGCAGATCCAACCCCGTGGCGCCATTGTCAACTCGATTACTCGGACTCGCTCCTAGTGTCCTGCGCTTGAAGTTCGTTTACAGAATCGGGCCACGGCCGCGAGGATCTCGTCAGCAGTCTTGGTCCAAACGAATGGCTTGGGGCTCATGTTGTTGGTCTCGATGTAGCGTTTGAGATCGACCTCCAGTCGGCGCACACTTTTGTGAGCCGCCCGGCGGAGCTTCTTTTCGGTCAGGGCGGCAAACCAACGCTCCACGAGGTTGATCCAGGAGGAGTAGGTCGGGGTGAAGTGCAGATGAAAGCGGGGATGGCGAACCAACCAGCGCCTGACAGCCGGCACCTTGTGGGTAGTGGAGTTGTCGAGGATGAGATGCAAGTCGAGTTCCTCAGGCACCTCGCGGTCGATAATGCGCAAGAAGTTCAGAAATTCCCGGGCCCGGTGGCGACGGTGCACGCTGCCGATGACTCGGCCGCTCTTCACATCGAGAGCAGCAAACAAGGTGGTCGTACCGTGTCGGAGATAGTCGTGCGTCCGCCTCTCGCATTGGCCGGGACGAAGCGGGAGTAGTGGCTGCGTTCGATCGAGGGCCTGGATCTGGGATTTCTCATCCACGCACAGCACCACCGCCCGCTCCGGGGGATCCAGGTAGAGGCCTACGATGTCGCGAACCTTGTCCACGAACAGGGGATCGTTCGAGAGCTTGAAGGTCGTGCTGCGATGGGGTTGGAGAGCAAAGGCATGCCAGATCCGGCGGACCGTCGTCGCACTCATTGCCGCAGCCTCGCCCATCGAGCGTGTGCTCCAGTGGGTAGCCTCCTTGGGCGTGGACTCGAGGGTCATCGTGATGACACGCTCCACGTCGGCATCGGAGATGGCACGCGGTGCTCCGGGCCGCGGTTCGTCCACCAGGCCGTCGAGCCGCCGCCGCACAAAGCGGGAGCGCCACTTACCCACCGTCACTCGGGTCGTGTGCAGGTACTCGGCCACGTCGCTGTTGGAGCGCTTCTCAGCAGCGAGCAGGATGATTCGAGCCCGCAAAGCCAGTGCTTGGGCGGTCTTCTGGCGACGCGCCCAGCCTTCGAGAACCTCGCGTTCCGCGTGTTCCAGTTCAATCGGTTGGAGTCGGATGCCTCGTGCCATAGGGCCCTCCAAGGTATCTTACGGGATCATGGGCCCTATAAGTGTATACTAATTTATGGCGCAGGACACTAGCGAGATTTATTTCGTTTCAGAGTTCTCTTCTGGGAAACCGATCTTGCCCGCTGTTAGAACTGTCTCCCAAACAGTATTCTTAAACCTAATAAGACAATTCTGTTCAGTTCTTCAATATCTTCATGCACGCGATTACGTTCATCTTGATCTTCATCCAGGAAACATCCTTCTGCTCCCACCGAGCGGGAGTAACCGAGATTGGCGAATCAAGATAATTGACTTGCCTCCTTTCACGCTCCCCACGCTTTTAAGCATGCGAGAACTGATCGAG
>JBHIAO010000687.1:0-2960 GCA_046758565.1 Anaerolineae bacterium | reverse complement strand
GCGGACCGCGCTTGCCTTGGCGCTGCGGCTGCACCCAGCGCCCGAAGACCTGCAAGCCTGTCCTGAGCTTGCCGAAGGGATGGCTTGCACGTAGTGGGGCAACTGATCACTGGTGAGCACCAGCCGGCAACCCGCCACCAGACAGGCCTTGAAGCGGCTCAGAACCCCCACTGCCTGCTCCGTCTCGCGCTCCCCGATGAGGATGGCCAGCACCAGCTTGTTGACCGGGTCGAAGACCACCCACACCCAGAGCCTGTCCTGAGCGAAGCCGAAGGATGTCGCCCCACTCGGTGTGCAACTTCTCCCAGGCGGTCAGCATCTTCTCCTTCTTGCGCACGAAGGTCCACAGTTCATCCAACTGAGCTTGCTCCACCCCTGGGCCGGGACAGGCTTGCAAGTTGCGCATCAGGTAAGTCGAGACCTTCTCACTATGCTGGCCGGCGCGCCGCAGCCAGCGCAGGACCGTCTCCACCTCCACATCAAAGATGCGCGCGGTAGAGCGGATGCTCACCCCTTCGGCCAAGGCCTTGAGCGCCCGATAGACGGTCTCTTCGGGGGCCTTAAGGCCGTAGAAGACCGTGCCCTGGGTCTCCGAGAAGCGGGTCTGGCACCACTCGCACTTGTACAGTTGCCGCCGGCCATTCGCCTTGGTAGCGTAGGTGCCCGCCCCCACGATCCAGTGATCGGGGTCCGGTCCCAGTTTGTGATACCCCCGGCAGCCCTCCACGGGACAGAAGACGTGCTTGGTCGGGATGGTCGGAGGGCGACCGCGCCCCCTGGACCCCCGGCCCGGCGACGCCGCGATGCGGCTCGCCGGCGCTGCTGGCGTCTGGCCGGCCAATGGACCGACCGATGGGCTGGGCTGGGTTGAAGCGGGACGAGGAGCACCTCCCCGCCCTCTCCGGCGTCTGGACCGACAGCGGTACGCCCGCCGCTGACGGCGAGTCGCCAGGCGCATCAGCCGCTGCAAGCGACGGAGGGGGTTGCACCGTTGCGACGGTTGGCGCACCGGGCACAGCCACTCCGCCCAGAGTACCCAACCTGCGTTCAGATGCGGCGCCCCTTGGACGGCGTAAGCCGGATGCCATCGGGAAACCTCCCGCCAAGTCGGATGGCACCCCGTTTTTTCTCAATTGTCCAGGGACACTACCGGCTTGACGGATCGCCGGAACCGTGGTATACTATCGGCGCAATATGCCCTAGGGGGGCATAAGCATCAATAGATGATAGGATTCCGGATAAAGGAGGTCACAGGACTTATGACAGAAGGGCAGAAGGTTTCCTTGCGGGTCACCGGTATGACCTGTGATAGTTGCGCCAAGCACGTGGAAAAGGCCCTGGCCGGCATGCCGGGCGTCAGCGAGGTCCACGTGCCGGACTGGGAATCAGGCCGGGCGGAGCTCACCGCCGGCGCTAATGTCCCATCGGAGGCACTGGTCGAGGTGGTGAAGCAGGCCGGCTACGGTGTGTCGGTCAAAGTCCGACGGGTGGTGGAGCCCGATGGTGATAGCCGGCGAGGTGGCAGCAGTCGGGACTACGATCTGCTGATCATCGGCGCCGGCTCGGCCGGCTTCGGGGCGGCCATCAAGGGGGCCGAGCTGGGCTACAAGGTGGCGCTGGTGGAGGCCGGCACCATTGGGGGTACCTGCGTCAACGTTGGCTGTGTGCCCAGCAAGACCTTGATTCGGGCGACCGAAAAGTATTTCGAGGCGTCGGGCAACCGTTTCCGGGGCGTGAACACTACGCCAGGTCAGCTCTACTGGTCCCAGGTGATCAGCCACAAGGATGAGTTGGTCGAAGAGTTGCGCCAGGCCAAGTACTGGGACGTGCTGGAGGCCTACCCCGGTGTATCCTTCATCCAGGGTCGGGCGCGGCTCGCCGGCGGCAACGGGGTCGAGGTCAACGGGGAGACCCTTCGATCCACTCAGGGCAGGGTCTACCGGCCGGGCAAGATCATCATCAGCACCGGAGCCAGCCCCTGGGCGCCGCCGATTCCAGGGCTGCAAGAGGCCGGCTATCTGAACAGCACCACCGCCATGGAGCTGCGCCACGTGCCCCGGTCGATGATCGTGCTGGGTGCCAACGCCGTCGGGTTGGAGCTGGCGCAGATCTATGCGCGGGCCGGCAGCTACGTGACGGTCATCGAGTTGTTGGGCCGGATTGTACCGTTCGAGGATGAGGCGATTAGCGAGGCGCTGGCTGGATACCTGCAAGATGAGGGCATGACCATCGTGACCGGCGCTGAGACTCACCGCGTGGATCGGGTTGGTGGCGAATACCGGTTAGTAGTGGAACTGGCCGATGGTTCGGATAGGACCTTCGTGGCAGAGGAGTTGCTGGTGGCCACGGGCCGGCGGCCCAACACGGCCAACATGGGGCTGGAAGAGGCCGGCATTGAACTGGATAGGCACGGCGGGATAGTAGTGAACGAATATCTACAGACGACCAACCCGGACGTGTACGCTGCCGGCGACGTCACGGGGCGGGACATGTTCGTGTATGTGGCGGCCTACGGCGGCGGGCTGGCGGCGGAGAATGCGCTGATCGGGGCCGGCCGGGTTTACGATGTGACGGTACTGCCCAGAGTCACCTTCACTGATCCCCAGGTGGCCAGCGTCGGCCTGACCGAGGCCCAGGCAGTGGAGCAGGGGTACAATGTGAGAACCAGCGTGCTGCCGCTGGAGTATGTGCCCAGAGCGCTGGCCGCGCGAGACACGCGGGGCCTGATCAAGCTGGTGGCCGACGGCGACACCGACCAGTTGCTGGGGGCGCATGTGTTGGCGAATGAAGGCAGCGAGATCATCCAGATCGCCGTGTTGGCCATCAAGTTCGGCATCACGGTGCACGACCTCACCAACACGCTGTTCCCGTACCTGACCCTGGCCGAAGGGCTGAAGCTGGCGGCCCAGACCTTCGAGAAGGACGTGGCGATGTTGAGTTGCTGTGCCGGCTGATTCGAG
>JBHIAO010000686.1:0-2960 GCA_046758565.1 Anaerolineae bacterium | reverse complement strand
TCCTGGTCCACGGCCATGCGAGCTGTCGCAGTTGCGAGTTCGACGGTCGTTTCGTGGAGTTCGCCAGCCAGTTGCACGCCGAGGGCTTCAACATCTTGATGATTGATCTGCGTGCTCACGGGCAGTCCGAAGGTCGCCGCTTCGCCCTTGGTGATCAGGAGCGTTGGGATGTGCTGGGCGCGGTGGACTGGCTCGGGCAGCGCGGCTTCGAGAAGATCGGCGTCCTGGGCGTCTCGATGGGCGCTGCCGCCTCCGCGAGAGCTGCCGCCGACCCCGAGGAGGGTCAGACCATCAAGGCCCTGGTGCGCGACAGCAGCTTTGGCGACGTCCGCGAGGTGCTGGAGATGAGGTTTCCTGACGATAGCGGGCTCCCCAATGCCTTCCTGCCGGGCAGCCTCTTCATGGGTCGCCTGCTGTTCGATATCAACGTCAACGACATTCGGCCAGTGGATGACTTGCCCAGGATCGAAGCCCCGGTGATGCTGATCTTCGGCGAGCAAGACGACGAGGTACCCGTAGTACAGTTCCACGCCATGGCCGCTGCCCGTCCTGATGCCGAGGCCTGGCTCGTCAGCGATGCCGGCCATGCCCGTATCTACAACACCCACCCGAAGGAGTACGTGGCACGCGTGAGCCGCTTTTTCGCGCAGGCGCTCCGATAGAAGTCCGAAGTCTGAAGTCGAAAACCGATCCAGAACCAGTCCCCCGGCCCCTCTCCCCCATTACCGCTAACTTAAGGGGAAGAACTCAACAAGAGCAAATGCTCTATGGACAGGCTGGAGGCTTTTGGGATATAATAGGCTAATCCCGGCGAAACTATACCAAGCGCAGTGGAGGTGATAGAAATGCTGCTCATTATTACCACGTTCGTCAACCTGCTGGCTCTGGCCATCTCCCTGTGGCTGGGATTCTACATCGTCACGCGCAGTCCTCGAAGCCGCCTCTCCTGGCTGGCTACCCTCACCCTATGGTCCCTGACAAGTTTATTCTTCCACAATGCCCTGGCAATCCATCTGCCAGGGAGCGGCGTGTTGCCCTGGCTAAGACCTGTGGTGGTTCTTGCGCTACCATTCTGGTTTCACCTGACCCTTCTGCTGCTGCCAGAGAGGGCCCGGCGGCGAGTCTGGTTCCACCTACCCCTTCTCCTGCCGAAGAGGGTTCGCCGGCCGGCACGAAGGCTGTCACCCACAGTAAGCCGTTTGGGGGTTCCCCTGGTCTATGGCGTGGCCTTCGCTTTTATCGTTGCCAGCATGGTCTGGACTCAAGACCTGGGATCAAAGGCTGATACTGACCCGGCCATTTACACTTCAGGTCGGATGGCTGGCCCGTTCTACCCCTTCTCCATCATATATCTATTCCTGATGGCTGTCCTGTCGCTTCTCAATCTGTGGCAAGGTCGGCAACAGGTCGATGATACAACGCTGCGACGCCAGTTTACGCTACTCCTCGTCGGCACAGCACTGGCCGGCTCGGGAGGCTCTTATAACAGCCTCGGCATCTGGCTGCGGCTGGAGCTCCCGGCTGTTCCAGGCGATGTAGTTCTGGGAGCTAGCGTTATTCTCTTCGGATACGCCGTCGCCCGGTACAATGCCCTGGTAGAAGGGCGTACGATCAAGCGCGATTTTCCTTACACCATTCTGGCCATCAGCTTGCTGACGGTCTTCTACGCGCTGATTGCTTTGGTTCTCTACTATGGCGGGCACCTGTCGTTCCTGGCTGTGATTCTTACCATCGTTGGCACCATCAGTTCTCACTCGCTATATGACGGTGTGCGCACCACCCTGGACCGACTGTTCTATCACGAACAGTTCCAGCAACTACGGGCCAACTTGCGCGCTTTGGCTCACGAGGCCGGCACCGGTGAGGTACTGCCCGACCATCTCCAGGCAATCATCAATGCACTCTGTCATGCCCTTCGCATCAGGAAAGGCTTCATCGCTCTGCGTCAGGAGGATGTCTTCGTGGTCCGGGCGACTGAGGAGGCCAATCCGGTGGACCAGGCTTTCCCTCTGCCGGCCCTGGCCACAACCGAAATTGTGGACCTGCCCCGACCCGGCACACATGGTCCTCAGGGCATGGCACTGCTGGTCCCGCTCTACGCCGGCGGTGCTCAGGTGGGAGCTCTGGTTCTGGGTCCACAGGAGTCCGATCAGCCATATAGCGAGGATGATCTGGAACTCCTGGACGATCTGGCGGACCAGATGGCCACCGTGATCCACACCTCGCGCCTACAAGAAGAGAATGCACGGACCATCAACGCGATGGTGGCCGAATTTCGTAACCGGGAGCGCACTCTGCAACGCCAGGTGCAGCAGATGCTGGCCCAGCGCGAGGAGGAAGCCCGGCCCGTTCTGGAGGGCGTCAGCGAAGCAGACTTCGTATCCCTGGTCGAAGATGGTTTGCGACGGCTCCACGATTTCTCCTATCTGGGGGAACACGCCCTGGCCCAACTGCAAGTCGTGGATTGGTGGCTGGAGAGTCAGAAAGACCCCCTCGTGACCCACATCGATCGCGGTAAGGCCCTCAACGAGATCCTGCTGCAAGCCCTGCACAAGCTGCGCCCCGAAGACGCCGAGCCGGGCGCGCATGACGTGCCCTCGCGCGAGTGGCATCAGTTCATCATCCTGCATGATTCCTATGTGGCAGGCAAGCTCAACCGTGACGTCATGAGCCGGCTGTATATCAGCGATGGCACCTTTAACCGGACGCGGCGCCGTGCCGTCCGGGGCGTCGCCAAAGCCCTTCAGGAAATGGAGCAGGCCGCGCGAAAACGCAATGGGTAAGGCACAAATTGCCAAACCTGGCAGTTTTTGGCAGTTCGCGGTCTGGTATTGGCAGCCTCCTTGTGGTTCAATGGAGGTGATCTTATGACCCTTGTGTACAAAAGGAGTATCGTGCCATGTCTAGACCGCGAACCACCGAACGATATTGGGCCCATCTGCTCTACGTGAGCCTGCTGC
>JBHIAO010000685.1:0-2961 GCA_046758565.1 Anaerolineae bacterium | reverse complement strand
CGTTTCACGTTTTACGCAGTTTGGTTGCGGCCAAAGGCTGCGTTAGGCATTACGCGTCATGAATCATTCAGTCCGGTGATCGGCCCAGTGCCTCACCCAAAGCCCTCTTTATCCCTCGAGTGTTTTCCTCAATCTCATCAACCAGTCGCGTTTGGTGCTTCCGGATTTCCGCCTTCGCCCGCTTGAGCGTCGCGCGAGTCGCCGGCCCCAGGTCCGCCGGCAGTTCATCCTCGTCCAGCACCTGACAGCGACCGTCAGGGGTGATGAGGATGTCTACGATGAGGTCGCGCCACTCGACATAGTCCTCGCCAATCTCCGTCTGATCAGCCAGGTTGAAGTAGTAGCCGGCGGTCGAGCCGTCGGGCAGCAGCCAGTGGTAGACGTTGTATGGCCGGTCGGTCCAGTAGTATGCGTAGGTAATGGTGCCACCCGGCAGCCTGATCCCCGCCACCTCGCCGCCCTCGCCGGTGACCACGTAGCGCAGAACGACGTGTCCAGGTTCTCGGTGGACGAGCGAGCATTCAAACTGTGCCACCGAACCATCCAGCCGGCGCTTGATCTCGGTGAAGGCGATCATTCTTCAGGTGGATGCCAGCCTGCACTGACCCAACGGCGACGGGCACGCAACACGGTTGGATTATTAACTTTCAAGGCAACCACGGTCGCCCGGCCACAGGGGGTCAGGCCTATGATCTGTGTCTTGCTCTCGTCCCATGCAAAATGGTCATGCCAGCGCTGGCGCAAGGGGTGAAACAGAGGAACTGGCTCCCCGGTGGACGGATCGATCCCCGTCTGCTGCCCGCCTTCATATACATTACAAGAGAAACATGCCAAACACAGATTGTCAGGTGTCGTTGGCCCTCCTGCTGATTCCGGGATAATATGGTCAACGTGCATCCGTAGACCACAGTTCTCTTCAGTAGTGCGGCAGTAGGCGCAGCGGTTTTTGTCCCGTTCAGCAATCAGGTGACGTAACGCAGAGGAAATGGGCATCGAGATTAGTCGGGTGGAATGCTAAACGGCGCAAACACAGTATGTCCGCGGCGGGCCAGCAGACGGTACGCTTCAGCTTTGCGCAACATCACCTGGTGCGCTTCATCCATTAGTTGGGCCAGAGTTGACCGCTCGACCTCCGTCAGCGGTTGGTGCTTCTGCAATTCAGCGAGGGCTTCCAGTCGAGCCTGTTGGCTCTCGTCCATTGTACTGTTAGCGATATTCCAAAGCTCAGTGTCGCTCAACAACGGCATTGCAGCCAACTCTGACCGGATATCTGGCGGCAGGTCATTTTCCAACTCTGGCAACGAGAGGGCTATGGACTGTGTCAATACTTCTTCCAACGAAAGTGAAGACGTCTCCGCTGTTTCCCTGACACGCTCATAGACTGCTTCAGGCAAGGTTACAGTGATTGTCCGACCTCGCATCGGTCAGTTCCCCTTTCTGTCGTCAACACGTTCCGAGAGAATTGTGCCAAATTACATCTCTGGGCGAAACTAGTATACACCAAAGGGTCTCCGAAATCAACAGCCGAGGGGGAGAACAGGATGCCTAGGTTTGCGATAACGATTCCTACGTCTGAACGACGTAGGGGTATTCCTGTGTGGCGACTAGCGTCCAAGTCTGAAACGCACGAGCACCGGGTCATGGTCCGAACTCCGCCGGCCCATGTCCGGGACCTCAGCCCAACTATCCGGGAAGTCGGCGTTGATGTGGATGGGCTCGATGCGTTGGAAATCATTGACTAGCGCCGGCGTGATGAGCACGTGGTCCAGAACCTCTGCCATTCCATTGAAAATAAAGCTGTAACGTTGTTCGTCCGGCGCCTTGAACCAGATATTGCCCAGCGGTGCTTCCGCTGTCAGGGTGTTGATCGGGGGTGAGTCGAAGAAATCATTCAAGTCGCCCAGAATGATCACCCGGCCGCCAGGCGTCTCCACCAGGAGTTCGTTGACCACGCCAGCCAGAAAGCTGGCCTGCTCAACGCGCCGTGGTTCTGTCAACTCGGCGCCACCGCGCTTGGACTTGAAGTGCGCCACAATGACCCACATGACATCGCCTGACCCCTCACCACCGGCGTCGCTGACGACAAGCCGAACCAGGAGAGGGGGCCTGCTGAACAGCAGATTGCCGTCGTTCGTCCCGTCGCCATCGGTGTCGCATGGTACATTCGGGCCGCCTGTGTTCGGACCAAGCGTTGTACAACCCTGGAGTTGTTTGCTCTCGAGAATCGTCACCCGATCGCGATCGTACATCAATCCGACGTTGATGCCCCGGTTGTCGGGGCCTTGAATCAGGACGGCTCCATATTCGGTTGCGATCTCTGGGCGGGCGGCCAACGCCTCCAGCAGCTCGATTTTCTCGACTTCTTGCAGACCGAGAATGGTCGGCTCTCGCAGGTCGTCATGAATCCCCTCGGCGAGTTTGTCCAATTTCAGTTCGAGTTCGGCCGGGTTGACCAGAGAACTGGCATCGCGCGTCTGCGTCTTGCCGGAGTCCACGATGTCGTCAAACAGGTTTTCGACGTTGAACGTGGCGACAGTGTACTCATCGGGCGCCAGGGTCAGTTCGGCGAACAGACCGTCCCACGCCGCCAGGTCGGCGTCGGTGATCTGAAGATCGCCGTTCAGGTCGGCCGGGTCATTGGAACCCCGCGCGTCCTCACCCAGCCGACTCTCCAGCACGCCACGGTCATCCAGATCAATGTCGCCGTCGTCGTCCAGGTCCCCTACCTTGCCCGTATCGGGCGATTCAACGATCGTCGGACCTGTGATCAGTTGAAGTTTGTAGTTGCCAAACGAGTAGTCCAGCGGACCCTCAAGTCCGGCCACATTGTCGCCCACCTTCAGATCGAAAGGACCGATGCCGGCGTCGTCCACCAGGAAGATCTCCCCGACAGGGCCGTCTTCGAAGACGTGCCGGCTGTCAATTGCATCAGCCGTCACCACAGCGAACTCGCCGAAGCGG
>JBHIAO010000684.1:0-2962 GCA_046758565.1 Anaerolineae bacterium | reverse complement strand
CCTGCGCCGGCTGAAGACCAGTCGCCGAAGAGCCTGCCCTGAGCCCTGTCCTGAGCCTGTCGAAGGGCTGCCGAAGGGGCGATCCTTCGGCCATGCTCAGAACGGGCTTTGCAAGCGTTGGTGCAGTTTCAACTGCTGTTTGACGCCTGTGGGTATTCCAGGTGGTGGGGTCGGCCAAGTATCCGATGCAGTGGTGATGACAGTGTGCTGTAGTCCCCCAGATGGTTCACGATGCTGCGCTCACACCGAGTGAAACCCATCGCTGACACGGGCGGACGCGGGAACAATGGGCACCGGCTCAGCCCTCGAGCTTGGCATCGCTGCCAGACGCCGAGGCCGGCTACCTCACCGTCCCCGCCAGGGACAGACGCATCGGATGGGGGCACGCATGATGGCCGGTATTATACTCAGATCGTCGTGTCTGTCAAATGCCGAAAGAACACGGGTGTCTCGGATTATCGGATGAGATGAGTTGTAGTCCTGTAGTCAGGTAGTCGGGTGGTTATGTGCCAGGTGAAATTTGTGCTACAATTCATGTTAACAGGTGTTTGCTCATTCGGAGGTTGTGATGCCCTCACCCTTTCCGGGAATGGATCCCTATCTCGAAGGCTCGCTCTGGACGAGCGTGCATTTTTCACTCAGCGCTGAAATCGCCCGCCAATTAGCGTCCAAGCTGCGTCCCCGCTACCTGGTGCTACCGGCTGAACGCTTTGTGATGGAGATACCGGAAAGCGTGGCAGTGACGACGGCCGACATCTATCCCGATGTGAGTGTGTCCGACGCTGATGCCAAACCTCTCTCATCTGGCAGTGGTGGTGCGGCGGTGGCTCCTGCGCCGCTGCGACTGGCGACGGTGATCCCCTCGCCCGTGCCACACGTCACGATAGAAATCCGTGACACCGCGAGCCGTATACTGGTAACGGCTATCGAAGTCCTATCTCCGACCAATAAGCGCGGCAATGGTCGAGAGGAGTATCTTGCTAAGCGGCAGCGCATCTTATTAAGCACTGCCCATCTGATGGAGATTGACCTGCTGCGAACCGGAGAGCGGGTGCCAATGCAACAGCCCCTGCCGGATGCCCCGTACTTTGTCTTTCTCAGCCGCGCCGAAAGCCGGCCCCTCACTGAGGTCTGGCCCATCGCGCTGAACGAGCCGTTGCCGGTCGTGCCAGTGCCGCTTTTGGCCGGCGATCCCGACGTGCCGCTCGACCTACAACTGGCTTTCACAACGGTCTATGACGAGCTGGGGTATGATCTGGCCGTGGATTACACTCGACGGCCAGAGGTTGCATTGGAAGGGGAAGCAGCGACCTGGGTGGAAGAACGTCTACGGGCGATGAGATAAATAAGGATCGAGCTCGTTGGAATGAACGATACCGCCGGCGAGAACCCTCCTTCGAGCCGGCCAACCTCCTGGTCGAGCACGCGGATTTGCTCGGTGGTGGGAGGGCACTGGACCTGGCGTGTGGAACGGGGGGCAACGCCTTCTTTTTGGCGCGGCGGGGCTATCGGGTGGATGCTGTCGATATCAGCGAGGTGGGGTTGGAGATCGCCCAGGCGGAGGCCCGCCGGCGGGGCCTCTCCATCAACTGGGTGCAGGCGGCCGCTGAGCACCTGCCGCTGTGCGGGCCGGCCTACGACTGCATCGTCGTCTTCCGTTTCCTTGTCCGGCCCGTGATGTACGGCTTGCAGCGGCTTCTGAAACCGCGCGGGCTTCTATTCTACGAGTCGTTCAACATCCGCCGGCTGGAAACCCACCCGGACTTCAATCCCGTGTACCTGGTGCAGATGGGTGAATTCCCAAAATGGTTCGAAGCTCTGGAGACCATCCTCGCCAGTGACTCCGGGGACGTTTCCTCATTCATCGGGCGAAGGTGAACGCTGACATCAGGTCACGTTGGCTTCAGTTGGCAGAGGTTCGCGCGCCTCTTCGTAGGCCGCAATCAAGCCGAGCAAGACTTCATTCATGAAGCGATCGATGCGCTGATAAAGACGTGCGCTCTCTCGTCCGTCCGTGAGCTTGGCTGTGGCCGGCATCTGCGAAGCTGTCTGGGCGAAATTAACACGGAAGTAGAGGAACGCCTCCACAGCGTCAAGCAAGTCGATGTTGGCGGCGAATGATTCGTGACCGTAGTCGTAGCCGACCTCACGTCCTTCCTTGAGAAAGCGCTCATCCTCTGCCCGTTGCGTCAGGTATTGAATCAGCAACCCCAGTAGCCGTTGGCCCAGTACACGCATCCGCCCGACCACTTCCGCTTCGACGAAGGGCTCGTGCCACTCCCGCTGCATGAGGGCTTCGACATCAACATCCTCCACGTCCGGCGCTTGCGCTGGCTCAGTCTCATATCTGGTATCCGGGTGGTGTACCTTGCCTTGTTCTGTACTTCGCATGAAGCGCTCGAGGGCAACCCGCCGGAAGCGTCGATGTCCGCCGGGTGTGCGTGTACTGGGAATCGTGCCGGCGTCGGCCCAGCGACGGAGTGTCGACGGGTGAACACCGATAAGCTCGCTGGCTTCCTTGAGGGACAACCATTCGCTCAGATCTGTCTCGGTCATGTTCACCTCGGCTTTGGGCTGAAAGTTGTGGAAAACTATCAGTGAAAATTATACAAGGTATAGAGAAATAGGTCAAGAGTCGTAGAAGAAAAAGGGGAACTATCGTGAGTCGATCGTGACAACAGAGTGGCTATACTGGCCCACAGAGTAAGCCAGTCGGTGCATCCAGGCCCGGTGGTAGGCAGCAAAGGGTCTATGCGGGCCAACCGCAGCAGGTTGGCCGAATGATCACGCGTTGACCACCGGGGGAAGATCCTTGGCCTGGACTTCTGTACCATGCCCGCCGGCTTACCCGGGCGCGAACCGGTGGAACGCCGTTTCGCGCCCACTACTTGTGTCGAGAGCGTGGTGCAAACTGCGGAATTGCCTGTTAGTTCCCCTGTAGTTCCCTTTAGTTCCCTTCTAG
>JBHIAO010000683.1:0-2976 GCA_046758565.1 Anaerolineae bacterium | reverse complement strand
GGCGGCGAAGGGGGTGGCGGTGCCTGGTGCACCGGTCACGCTCAGGTAGCCCTCATCGTCGGGCGTGCCCAGGGTGATGCTGATGGCGTGGGGAGGCTCGATGCCTGGCAGCGGCTCAGGGGCCACGTTGAGGATGAAGTCGTAGTCCTCCGCGTCGCCAGAGCGCAGGTCAACCATGATGCGCGTGGGGTAGTACGGGCGGGGCATCTCGTCCACGATGATGCTGTAGACGTCCGGAGGGAGAACGGTCTGGAAAGTGCCATCGCGCCAGTTGGTCCAGAAGTAGAAGCCCTCGTCAGCCGGCGGTGGATTGGTGAGGGCCGTAATCTCCGCACCCCACGGCAGGTAGACGCTGTCCCCTTCGGGCGACTGGACTTCGCCAGAAAAGAGGTGGCCGGCCACCAGGTCGAAGTCCTGGGTGGTGTTGTTGTTGAAGGGGCCTTCCTCGTAGACGACCCTCTGGGCCAGCCGGGTGTCCACCGGCGGATCGAGGTAGAAGCGCAGCCAGGTCGGGCCGCTGGCCTGGACACTGTAGAACCCGTTGGGGTCGGTCGTGTCCTCGTCCCATTCGTCTTCGCTGCTGAGCCCCACCCAGACGTCGGGGACGGGGAAGCCGTCTGGGTCGCGGATCGTTCCGGAGACGGTGAAGGCAGCGGATGTAAGCGGATAAGCGGATGAAGACCTCGCAGCGAGCGTCGTCGGGCTGGATCCGGCGAGCAGCCCGGCCAGGAGACAGACAACCAGAGTAGTGCAATAAATTCGTTTCATGTTCCCTCCCTGTCCTCTCCAATCTCCAATCTCCAACCTCCAATCTCCAACTCAGTACGGCAGATACGGCAGAGCCTTCATAAACGCGATCAAATCCGCGATCTCATCCGGCGTGAGGTGGGACGTGACGCCGTGCTGGTCGGCGGGGTTCGTCGTCACCAACACGTCGTACAGGGTCGGGGCCGAACCGTCGTGCAGGTACGGGGCGGTGCGCGTCAGACCACGGAGGGTGGGGGTGTCCATCTCAGAGCCGGCCAACTCGCCCGGCCCGTCCGCCGTGCCGACGTCGTGCTTCTGCCGGTCGGTGTAGAAGGGCGCTGGGTGACAGACGGCACACTGGGTCTCCGGCGACTCGAACACCAGCAGGCCGCGTTCCACTTCCGGCGGAATCGGGCCGCCCAGGGGGATGTCCGGATTGCGCGGCATGGGTATCGAGTCCACGAAGGTGGCCAGGGCGTCCAGCTCCAGCGACCGCCCCACGTTGAACATGCCACGGCCGGGGTACGGGTCGCCGTCGGTGATCAGCCCGCTGCCGGCCTGGAAGTCGCGGATGAAGTGCTCCTGGTCCTGGGTCTCGTCCATGTTGGCCTGCCAGTTGATGGGATAGGTTTGGATCACCCCCAGGAGGCTGTTGGTGTTGCGAGGGCCAAGGCCGGGGAAATTCCAGGTGCGGCCATCGCTCTCGCCCTCGAAGTGGCAGGAGGCGCAACTAAGCCACTGATCGCGGGCGATGGCCGCCCGGGCGCTGGTGTGGAACAGTTTCTTGCCGTGCAGCAGGACAGGGGGCAGGTAGATTTGGGTAGAAGTGAGGACGTCCGTCACCTCCGCCGTCGTCGTGTCAATGACGGAGACGGTGCCGTCGAGGGTATTGTTGACGTAGGCGGTCCCGCCGTCTGGCGAGAGGACGATGCCGCGAGGATTGGCGCCGACGGTGAGGTGCGCCACGCCAATGCGCAATCCCATGTCAATGACGGAGATGTCGTTGCTGCCGGCGTTCAGCACCCACAGCTCCGAGCCGTCGGGGGTGAAGGCGGCATCGAAGGGCATGTTGACGGGGACGTCCACCGTGTCCAGACTGATGAGCTCCGAGGGGAGGTGCTGGTTGGTCGTCAGATCAATCACCGACACCACGGGGAAGATGCTGGTGTCGAAGAGGGGGGCGGGGTTGAACGAGTTGGACTTGATGTGGGGCAGGTAGGCCCGCGTTTCCGTCGGATCCAGGACGATGCTCTGGGCCAGGTTGCTCGTGGAGCCGGTCGAGATCACCGGACAGGCCGGGCCCCAGCGTGCCGCCACCTGCATGATGTCCACGACATCAGTGTTGCAGTCGCCATTGATGTCGTAGCGGGGATCATAGCAATCGTCGCCACATTGGCAGCGCCACCTACTGGCTACCTGCGTGATGTCGGCCACAGCCACCTGCCCATCGGAGTCGAAGTCTAGCGGGCCGCAGTAGGGGACGGCCTCCGGCAGGCCGGTCACGTCAATCACGCTCACCAGCCCAGTCAGCAGGTGGGTGACGTAGAGCCGGTCGGCAGTGACGGCCAGGCCGGACGGACGGTCGCACACCGGGATGGTGGCGATGACCTGGAGCGTGGCTGTCTCGATGACCGAGACGCTATCCGACCCGGAGTTGGCGACGAAGGTGAAGTCGCCCCCCGGCGCCACGACGACTCCGTACGGCTGCTGCCCAACCTCAATGGTGGCGGCGGTGGTCAGGCTGGCCAGGTTTATCACCGACACGGTGTTGGAGCCTCGGTTGGCGACGTAGGCCCGGTCGCTGCTCTCCAGCGCCACCGTCCTGGGATCGTCGCCGACGGTCAGCTCGGCCAGTTTCTCCCCGGCTGCAGGGTCCATCACCGAGACGCTGTTGGAATCGGGGTTGACGACCAGCAGCAGGCCTCCATCGTCGGTGACGGCGATGGCGGAACTGGACTGTTTCACGAACTGGGGGCTCTGCAGGCTGGCCTGGCGGGGGGCGGTGGTCAGGAACGTCAAGAGGATGGCGAGCGATACGAGGGGCAACCAGGCACCACGGGGGCGTTTCCAAGTTCTCGGCCACCAGACTCGCCAGGTGACCGGGGCACGAGGTGTGTTGTCCATGGATGCTTCCTTTCAACAGGGCTTCGTCCGGCCAGGTGGATAGTTCTACTTAGTGCTGTTTCACACAACTAACCTGGACTCTTAGGCCGCCGAATGGAATTCGAC
>JBHIAO010000682.1:0-2979 GCA_046758565.1 Anaerolineae bacterium | reverse complement strand
CTAACGCAATTGCTGCTGAACAAGCCCTACAGTTCCACCATGCCTCTCTGGTGTTTGATGGGCACTGTGATACGATCTTGCGCATGGTGGATGGGACGTGTCAGTTCGTTGAACGTTCTGACGTGGGGCAAGTGGATTTGCCGCGCTTGCGCGACGGCGGTGTCGATGCTCAGATATTTGCCTGCTGCGTGGGTGGGCCGGAGGCGGAGCGGCCGCTGGTGCACTTTCTACGTATGGCCGACGCGTTGCACACGGAGGTTGAGGCTCATCCGGCCGAGTTGGTCCTGGCGCGCTGTGCTGCCGACATCGAGCAGGCTCATCGTGACGGCAAGACTGCCTGTATCTTGAGCATGGAGGGGGCCGAGCCACTCGAGGAGGATCTCGCAGTTCTACGGTCGGCGTATCGGCTCGGACTGCGCAATATCGGCCTGGTATGGAGCGGGCGGAACGCGCTGGGATCGGCCGTCTTTGGCGATGGCATCGATGACAGTGGGTTGAGCGAGTTTGGTCGGGAGGTAGTGCGTGAGTGCAACCGGCTAGGGATCATGGTGGACATGTCACACCTGAACGAAGCCGGCTTCTGGGATGTGATAGACATCACCGAGAAGCCGGTGGTCGCTTCCCACTCAAACGCGCGGAAGTTGTACGACCATCCGAGGAACTTGTGGGATGAGCAGATTCAGGCGATTGCTGAGGCCGGCGGTCTCGTCGGCGTTGTATTCACGTTTCTGACCGAAGGCCGGTCTGCGGCCACGCTGAACCATGTGCTTGACCAGGTCGACCACATGGTGGCCTTGGTGGGACCAGAATACGTGGGTCTTGGCTCTGACTTCGACGGTATTAGGCATACGCCAGCCGGCCTGGAGGACGTCAGCCGGATGGGGGCCATCACGCGCGGTCTGCTGGCGCGAGGCTACCAAGAGGAAGACGTCGTCAAAATCCTGGGAGGCAATTGGCTGAGAGTGTTTCGGGAGGTGGCCGGCTAGTTCCCCTGGTTCCTCATGTAGTTCCTCTTAGTTCCCCTTAGTTCCCCTTTTTCAGAATCTCCCGGGCAATGATCAGTCGCATGATCTCGCTGGTTCCCTCGCCGATGAGGGTCAGGCGGTTGTCCCGGTAGTAGCGTTCCACGGGGATTTCGCGGCTGTAGCCCATGCCGCCGTGAATCTGAATCGCTTCCCAGCAGGCGCGGTCGGCTGCCTCGGATGCGAACAGCTTGGCTATGGCAGCCTCTTTGGTGAAACCCTTCCCCTCGTCCTTCATCCTGGCGGCCTTGTAGATCAACAGGCGTGCGGCTTCCAGCTCCGTTGCCATGTCGGCCAGCTTCCATTGGATGGCCTGGAACTCCGCGATGGCCTTGCCGAAAGCTCGACGCTCGTGAGCGTACTCCAGGGCCTTCTCCAGTGCTGCCCGACCCAGGCCCAGGGCCATCGCGGCGATGCTGATGCGACCGCCGTCCAGGGTGATCATGAACTGCTTGAACCCCTCGCCCTCCTGGCCCAGCAGGTTTGCAGCCGGCACTCGGCAATTCTCGAAGAACAGTTGGTTGGTGACGGAGCCTTTCAGGCCCATCTTGGGCTCGTCCTTGCCAGGGGTGAAACCTGGCGTGCCGGCAGGGACGATGAGGTTGGCCACACCGTGAGTGCCGGCCTCGGGGTCTGTAGTGGCGGCCACCACAATGCTGCGAGCCACCGCACCCGACGTGATCCACATTTTCTGGCCGTCCAACACCCACTCATCCCCATCGCGGGTCGCCGTCGTCTTCAGGGCGGCCGCGTCCGATCCCGTGTGTGGCTCGGTGAGTGCGAAGGCCCCGAGCCCCTCCCCGGTGGCCAGCGGAACCAGGTACCTCTCCTTCTGTTCTTCGGTGCCGAACATGTAGATCGGGGCTGAGCCCAGGGACACGTGGGCGGCGTAGGTCAAGGCCACAGACCCGGATGCAACGGCGATCTCCTCCACGGCCAGGGCATAGCTGACTGTATCGGCGCCGGCGCCGCCATACTTTTCCGGAAACGGTAGTCCCATCAGGCCAAGTTTTCCCATTTGTTCATAGATGTCGTGGGGAAACTCGCCGGACTCGTCGATATCGTGTGCTATCGGCGCGATCTCGGCCTGGGCGAATTCGCGGACCATATCCCGGATCATGCGCTGTTCTTCGCTCAGTTCAAAATCCACATCGTCCTCCGATTCTCGACCAAATAATGATGTTTCAGAGGCCCAGCTAAAACCCGCGTCGTTCAGACGCCGGGAACCGTTCTAGCTGGCCCAGGCAGCCTTGGTTAGCGAGCACAGAACCTGACGGCTAGAACGCCGCAGGTTTGGTCGTTACTGAGTTTACAATACCAGTTGTAGCAGCAGTACACACACCACGCCTACCAGAATGATGCCCATTACGACGAGCAGGGCGTACAACGTTATGCTAACGAGGGCGCTGCGATCAGGTGGCAGGGCACCCAGGGGCTGGTTCGACGGCGTCTCGATCAGTTGCCGCCTGGGTAGCTTCGCCCCGCAGACCCCACACCTCTCCCAGTCGCCTTGCATGGCCCCACACTTGGGGCAGAACTGCACCGTCACCTGCTATATCGGCTTGAAGTACTCGATGTCCAGAATTGATCCTCCCCGCAGCTCTGCCGGCCTGAAAACAGGCATCACACGAGCGCCGATTTTCACGTTTTCCGCGTCCGCCGGCCTCAGCCGATGGATGAGCACCGTGTCGGCGCCGTCCAACTGCACGGCTACCACCACGTCGGGTTCCGGCAGGCGCGACCCATCCTGATCCAGATGAAGGACGGTGAAGCTCTGAACGGTGCCCTCGGGGCCGACTTCGGCCCACTGGTCATTCAGCTTGGCCAGACAGCGCTCGCAGTAGAGCCTGGCCGGCGCGTAAGTGATCCCACAGCTTTCGCAACGGGCGGCGAGGAACTTCCCCTCGTCCTTGAGCGCGCGGAAGAATCGTTCGCCGGCGATGCCGGCGGTGTACGT
>JBHIAO010000681.1:0-2979 GCA_046758565.1 Anaerolineae bacterium | reverse complement strand
CGAAGGCTGGCTTCGCAATGGTTGGTGCGGTTTCAACCGCCAGGCTGAGCGAGCTCCCTAAGCTAAAGCCTCATGCGTCGGGGCATGTTCCGTGCCTTCGAGAGTTGCATCGGCCTCGGTGACCGGCACGTACATCTGCTCGACGTACTCCTTCACCATCCGCCGCATGCTGAAGTGGGGCGCACATGTGCGAATCGACGACTTTATGACGCGTAGCCAGCCATGGGGTACCTCGTCGGCGTCTCGGTCGTAGAAGAGCGGGATGATTTCGTTTTCCAGTGTGCTGTACAGGGATTCGGCGTCGGCAGCGTCTTGCTCGTCCACGTTGGAATAGTCGCGCTCGTTGCCGATGGCCCAACCGTTCGTACCGTCGTAAGCTTCGGGCCACCAGCCGTCTAGCACGCTGAGATTGGGCACACCGTTCAATGCCGCCTTCTGACCACTGGTGCCGCTGGCTTCCAGCGGCTGGCGTGGGTTGTTCAGCCACAGATCCACCCCTCGGACCAAGAAGCGTGCGATGTTGATGTCGTAATCCTCAATGAAGACAACTCGTCCCTTGAATCCGGGCTGTTTCGACAGTTCAACAATGTGTTTGATCAGTGCCTTGCCTGGTTCGTCGGCTGGGTGAGCCTTGCCGGCGAAGATGATCTGCACTGGCCGACCGGGCTGATTCATAACGCGCTTGATCCGTTCAATGTCACGGAAGATCAGTGTCGCGCGCTTGTAGGTCGCGAACCGCCGGGCAAATCCGATCGTCAACGCATTGGGGTCCAGAAGGGACTCCGCAGCCGCAACCTCCTCGACGGAGGCGTGGTTCCGCTCTCGTTGCCGGCGAGTCCGCTGGCGTAGATAATTGATCATCATCTGCTTCTGCCGACGATGGATTTCCCACAACGCTGCATTCGGAATATCTTTAACGGCATCCCATGTAGCCGGCTCGTCGAGACGCGCTTCCCACCCATCGCCGAGGTGCGTGTCAAACAGCCGGGCCAGCTCTGGTGCTAGCCAACTCCTGACATGTACGCCATTTGTGATATGTCGGATCGGCACGTCCTCGACGGCGCGGTCTGGCCAGAGTTCGTGCCACATCCTACGTGAGACGCCACCATGCAGCTCACTGACGCCGTTGTAACGGCTCGACAGCTTCAGTGCGAGCTTTGTCATGCTGAAGCGGGCTCCCCACTCCATCACGTGATAGCCGAGAGCCATCAAGCCATCGCGATCCAGACCCATCTGTGGCCAGTAGTTCCAGAAATACTTCTCCATCAGTTCGAAGGGGAACGCATCGTGGCCGGCTGCCACCGGTGTGTGAGTGGTGAATACATTGCCGGCCGTCGCAGCCTCACGGGCTTCGTCGAAGGTCAGACCCTCATACGTCACCATCTCGCGAATGCGCTCCAGTGCCACGAAGGCTGAGTGCCCTTCGTTCATGTGCCACACCGTCGGCTTGATCCCGAGAGCACGCACCGCCCGCACGCCGCCAATGCCGAGCATGATCTCCTGGGCGATGCGCATCTCTCCGTCACCGCCGTACAGCCGCGCCGCCAAACTCCGATCTTCGGTTGCATTCAGATGCACGTCTGTGTCAAGGAGGAACAGCGGCACGCGTCCTACCTGAATCTGCCAGACGGTGGCATATACCTGACGCCCTGGTAGATCAACTTGGACCACGATTTGCTCCCTCGATCTGTTCGTGGCCGGCTGAGCCGGAACGTCAGTGAAGTTCAACTTCTCGTAGATTGCCTCCTGATCGCCCCAGGCATTAACTTGCTGGCGGAAGTACCCTTGGGGATACAGAAAGCCGACTCCCACGAAGGGGAGTCCGAGATCACTAGCTGCCTTGCAATGGTCGCCAGAAAGGACACCGAGGCCGCCAGAATAGATTGGAAGGGACTCGTGCAGCCCGAATTCCGCCGAGAAGTACGCGATGACGTGATCGGTAAGGTGTGGATGAGTGCGTTCAAACCACGTTTCACCAGGCTCCATGTAGGCGTCGAATGCTGCCATTATCTGCTGGTAACGGGTGAGAAACGTTCCATCGCTGGCCGCGCGCTCCAGCCGTCTGGCGTCAACGCGACGCAGGAACCTAACCGGATTGTGATAAACATATTCCCACAGTTCCGGGTCGATCGCCGCATAGAGCCGGCCTGCTTCAGGGTTCCAGCTCCACCACAGATTGTAGGCCAGTTCACTGAGCCGACTGATTCTGGGCGGCAGCATTGGAAGCTCTGGCCTAAGGGTGAAAAAGTCCAATGCGACAACCTCCTTCAGTTTCATAGAAGTGTATCTCGCCGGGCCATGCGTTTCCGGGCCGGGATCAACCACCCCCACAGATATCTAGCGAAGTTCAATTCCTCATGCCAATAATATAGCCGCGCTGACAGCATGTAACGGCGCACGTACGTAAATAATACGTAAAATCTACGTAAATCGGGGAAGAACGATGTGTGTGGCTTGAAGGACACGCCAGCGACGGACTGACGCGTCCGAGGACGTGCGACTGCAAACCCAGTCTCGCCGCAGATTTTTGGGCAGGTTTCACACATGCCCCGCTGAGCTTTTTCCGCTTTTGCGCGACAACATGCGTGCAAGGATATGTAAAAACGGAACTCCGGTAGGGGGGGCCGGAGTTCCGCAAGGTGATGGGGGTCATTGAAGGCAGGACCCTACGCCTCCCTGCCCTGCGTGGACGGGGTCTCTGTGTCTCCTTCAAGGTCTCCGTGCTTTCCCCAAAACCTCTATACAGAAAGTCGCATAAGTGGTTCGTAATCCTTCGCCAGGCATGCAATGAATTGCCGGCAGTTCCGCTCAATAGATCTTCCGTTTGTTTGCACTGATTGTCGGTTTATGGTACACTGGCGACGATTCGATCCATCATCTGGTCTCGCTTGCAGAGGACTGCACTCGCCATGGAACAAACCGGGAAGCCGTATCCTGAGCCTCGCCCTCAGTTCCGCGATGTCCCGAGCCATTCGACAA
>JBHIAO010000680.1:0-2980 GCA_046758565.1 Anaerolineae bacterium | reverse complement strand
CGACGTTCCAGTCATCCACCAGGCCCTTCAGGTCGGGCCAGCCCCGGTCAGGTGGGCCGACGGGGACGGGGTAGACGCTGGATGCCATGATCCGGTAGCCGGGATCCACGCTCTTCAGCAGTTGCGCCCAGTCCCGCAGGCGCTGGTAGCCGGGCGGGCCGTTGTGCTCCGGCTCATCCGCCACCCACTCGGTCTCGTCGGTGGGGTAGGTCCAGGTCTGGTTCCACCACCCCCGGCTCACCAGGTAGTCCCGCAGAGCAGCGTAGTACTGCTTCGCCTTGTCCACGAACGTCTGGTCGGTGAAATCGGCCTGGGTGTAGAACGTGCCGTTGGCTTTACGGATGCGGAAGCGGTCGTTGCCACCGTCGTAGACGTCAGGAACGTAGAAGGCGGGGAGGGCACGGGTCTCGAGCCAATGCCGGTAGAGGGATTCGGCCTGGCCCCAGTCGAGCTGGACCTGGCCATTCGCCTCGCTGACCGCCGGCGCGCGGTACAGGTCCATCGGTCCCAGGCGGTGGGCCGCCAGGGCCTCGTAATGCCTGTCGATCAGGTCATAGAAGGCCGGCGTGTTCTCAGCAACACCGTACTGCGGCGGCAGAGTCCACCAGGGATCCGTGGTGAAGTTGATGGACAGCGACGGTTGCGAAGGAAGCGTGAAGTTCCACACCACCAGTTTCAGCGGCAAGGTCAGGGGGCCCTGATCCGTCGTGACCGTGACGTCGCCTTCGTACGAGCCAGGGGGCGTTCCATCGGGGACGGCAAGATCAATCCATATGGGTTGGCTCTGGCCGGCCGGCACGTCGAAGGGCGCGCCCACGATCTGTCCCGTGCTGTAGGGATTCTCGAAGGGGATCAGGGCATCGGGGATGGGGCCGGTCCCCAGCTCACCGGCCGGCAGCCCGTAGCCATACGGGTCTGAGGGTTGGGGGACATTGTAATACGCTTCGCGGTAAAGGGTGATCTGAGCCTGGCCGATGGCGGCGCCGGAACCGTTCGCCAGATCGCTCACCGTCACGTTTACGCCAGTAAGCGGCTGAGTGCCGGCGGTGATGATGAGTTGCACAGGTTCCGTCTCGTTGCGGGCGGCATGGAGCCGAATGCGACAGCCGTCCCAGACCCAGGCGGTGCCCTGAGCTTGTCGAAGGGTGCTGGCCGGCGCTGGATCAGCAGGGCGGATCTTCCGGGTCGAACCTTCGGCCCAGACCAGCCCATCTCCAGGAAGCCTCGGCGCGATCGGTCCCACATGCCCCCAGCCGGCGGCGACGAGCATGACATCCACCACATCCACGTCGCCGTCATCGTCCAGGTCGAAGCGCGGATCATCCAGGGGAAGCAGCCAGTGGTCGGCCACCAGCGAGACGTCCTGCACGTCCACCAGCCCACTGCTGTCCAGGTCAGCCGGCAGGGGGCAGGCGTCAGCCTGAGCCAGCACGACCCTGGAGCCGGCCATGAGAGGACAGATGCCGGCCACCAACAACCACGCGGCAAGCAACACAGCCCGTCGAGCACCCATCATAGTCCTATGCCGCGAAGCCGGCAATCTCACTTCGTGGAACAACTGCGATGCCAGTTCGCGGCCGCCCACTCAATATCCACGACGTCTACCATGCCATCGTCGTTCAGGTCGCCCAGCGTTCGGCATAGGGGAGACTGAAATGCGGTCGCCATGACCTCGAATATGTAAGTGTTCTCATAGCTGCCGCTCAGCGCCCAGGCGTGCGGTCCCTCGGCGAGCACGGGAACATCGACGGCGGTGTGGGAGTTGCTGGTCCAGTCGATGGTGAACTGTGCTCCGTCGGGGGTCGTGAAGGTCTGCGGACTGCCGCCGGCACCTTCCAGGGTCAGGCCACCGGTCTCGTGATCGGCCGTGACGATGACCAGGGTCTCCGGATGCTGGGCGGCGAACTGGCGCGCCACGGCCACAGCCTCGTCGAAGCCGATGGTGTCGCCAAGAGCATTGTCTGCATCGTTAGCGTGGGAGGCCCAGTCGATCTGGCCGCCTTCAACCATCAGGAAGAATCCGTCGGGGTCCTGGCTCACTATGTCGATGGCCTTGCCAGTCATGTCAGCCAGGGACGGTTGATAGGGGCGCACCATACCCTCATCAGCAAACAGCCCCAGCAGCTTCTGGATGACAGCGGGGTTGATCGCATCGAACTGAGCCGGCGTGCAAACGTAGGTATAGCCGTTTGTGATAGCGCTCCGAATGAGATTGAGGCCATCCGTCCGCTCTCCAGCCCCGAAGCACCCGGCCTGATCGGTCGGCAGCCACTGATCTTCGCCACCGCCCAGCAGAACGTCAACCCCATGTTCCAACAACTGCCTCGCGATCTCTGTCATCATGCTCCGGTTCGTGACATGGGCAGCGAAGGCAGCCGGCGTGGCATGGGCGATCTGGGTGGTGGTGACCAGACCGGTGGCCTTACCCAGGGCCTGGGCCTGTTCCAGGATGGTCTTGACGGGATTACCAACCGCATCGACCCCGATGGCACCGTTGTACGTCTTCGCGCCGGACGCGATGGCCGTCGCCGCAGCGGCCGAATCGGTAACCAAGGCATTCGCCGAGTAAGTGCGCGCGTAGCCGGCCACGGTCAGGCCGTCCATGGCCAGCGCGCCGGCCGGCCCCACAGACAGGTAGCGGGCTGCCGCCCGGTGGTGCGGCCCCATCCCATCTCCGATTAGCAGGATGATGTCGCGCGCCTGCGGCTGAGGCAGGTCACCAGGTTGCCCGGAGCCGTCCTCAGGTGAGCTTGGCGGACCACCGTGTGCGCTACTTGCGGATAGAAACAGGACAACGACCAGCAAAACCAGCACTCGAGTATGCAACGGGCCCATTCAGTCCTCCAGTCACGATCATGTTCGACGGATTTCACGCTCACTCAAGGCTTGCACACCGATAGGAGAGCTGCTTCCGCGCGCATCATTATAGTCAGAAACCGTACTCTGACAACCCTTCCACCTGAAATGCTCAGGAAGATTG
>JBHIAO010000679.1:0-2992 GCA_046758565.1 Anaerolineae bacterium | reverse complement strand
TTGGCCTCCTCTACCCCGAGCAGGGCCCTCAGCTTGCCATAGATGGAGCCCAGGGCGTGTTCCACGGTTTTCGGCGCAATGATGAGCCGGCGTCCGAGCTGTTCATAGGTAGGCGTGCGGTTCTCGAGAAGGATCTCGCGCATCAGTGTTTCGACCAGCCGGTACTCGGCTGCTGTCAACTCGCTGGTCAGGAATTCATGCCGGCGCTTGCGCTGTTCCAATGTGAGGAGGTTTTGTTGACGCTCGACGGCACTCATCGGGTCTTCCGCGATCAACAACGCCGGCAGCGCTGGTACGAAGTAGGTGTAAGGTAGCACTGGGATGCGCACGAGTTGCACATCCTCCGGCCGATCAGTGTGCATGGCGTCGGATTCCTCGAATGTTGGGTGGGAAAGGATGTGCCACAGTCGATCCTCGGCGTCGAAGAGGAGCTGCGCGACGGCCATCCCGTAGACCGACATGCTCTTGCGACCGCCGGCGATGCTGAGGTGGATGCGGTGGCCGGCTTGTTTGTGTTTCTGGACCTGCCGATAGATGGCGGTGAAGGCAGCGCCGGCCTGTTCCTTGGTGGCGATGTCTTCGAAAGGTTGGCCATCAACTTTCAGTTCGACGGTTTCGCAGGTGCAGGGAATGCCGGCGTGGGCATATCGGGACCGGCCGGGGAACTCTTTCTCCAGTCGAAGGAGTGCCCGACCGATGGGCATGAAGCTTCGCGCTGTGTGAATCACGACCACGTGATCGATGGGATAATCTTGCAGGAGCAGATCCAGGGCCAGGGTGATGACTTCCGGGCGGGTGCCCAGCGTCGCAATCAGCACTTCACGGCGTCGTGGATCACGTGAAGGTGCCATAGATGGACCAGGCTCATCGTTCCTCTCGGGCACGCTCCCGAACCTTCCGCAAATCAATGATCTCAGCTACCTGATATGGAGGTGGCGGCGTGTCATTCGGCTGCAGGCGCAGCACGGGCGGCAGATAGCCCATGCGGCCCTGTAGCTCGGCCAGCAACGTCACAGCAATCATATTCAGCGTCGGTGGATTGATCAATATCCGCTCGGTTGAGGGTCACAGGGATGGGGGGTCGTCTGCGCCGGCGGCCCATGGGTTATTCCCTTTCTTCGCTGGGCAGCCTTCCGTCGCCAGCCCCAGGACGGAGTCCTTCCTCGATTAATGTCGATTTCGACCAGGTGCACGCCGTTGCTTAGCAATTCGCGCCGCTTCACCATATAACGCGCCCGTTTCTCCACGCCACCTGCCTTGTTACTGTAAGACAGGATTTCGACGACAGTGACCAGACGCTCCGTGTCCGCCTCGCGTATGAAGATGGCGCTCTCTTCTTCCTCTTCTTCCACGTCCGGTGCGGCTAATGTAAGTTCTGTTCACCACATCTGGATGGAACTTACTTCGCCGGCCGCCGCTTCCAGCGCACAGCGGCGCACTTCCCAGACATCCAAGACTCTCTCAAACAACGGTGCCAGTTGATGCGACCCTTTCTGGCGTACTTCACCATCGGCTGTCTCCAGGTCTGAAGTTGTTATCAGCCAGACATGCTGCAGCACATCATCCTGCCCGTGGTGGCGGATTGCCTCCAGCGCCGGCCGCATGTTAGAGCGTTCAAAGCGTTCGATAATCTCCGGCCAGCTCGGGTTCGGTCTATTCAGAGCATCATCCAACTCTTCGAACCGCCACACCTGGGCCGCCATACCCGGTTCTTGCCGGCCGCTGCGTGATTGAAATAAACTCAAGAACAAGATCAAGCCCTGGTGAGGCGGCGGCCTGTCACCTGTTCGAGGTGGCACGGCATGCGACCGGAATACCTCCTGCAGGCTGACCCAGGTCAGTAGGATCAGGATTAAGCCTATCAGCAACAACAACGTTAGCCAGGGCGACAGGCCTATCAGCTCATCCAACGACTGTGGGACCATACCCAGCAGTAGTGCGAAGACGAGTGTGGCCAGCACCCACCCCATTCGCTGGCCAGGGTTCATTTGCAGCAGGCGGGTGAGGACCAGTGTGAGATTGCGTTGAATTCTTTGTAGCATCTTTCAAAAGCTCTCCGTTATGATGCATTGTACCAAATTGCGAATTGCGTCTCAGCTTGACATGTAGTGGCACTCTGCATTATAATATTGACAGAAACAAACCGAGCAACCGGTTTTCTCCTGCCCAGCGAAAAGCCGCCGGAATGGTGGCCTGCCTGGCGTCCCCAGGCTAGCTGGGCAGGTTTTTGTTGGTCTGAAATTCCCACACAACAACCTTGTCCCGTACCAGATCAAAGAAACTGCTGTCACCTTCGCTCAGCTCCCGCATAAGTGCACCAACCACCATGTCTGCACACTGGATCAGATTCTCCCCCTTTGAGCGCTTCAGAGAGATTTTCTTGAAAGGTCGTGGCACCTGACCAACGCCCAGCGTCTTCAGCCTGCGTCGCAGTTCTCGCAGGGTGGTCTTGGGGGCACCGTACTGATCCAGAACCAGAATTGTCCCGCCAAGTTCGCCAGTTGGCACCTGAGTAATCAGCTCCGCAAAGCAGGAAGCGTAGAATTCCACGTCCCGCATTCTGCACCACTCTGCCGGCAGTCGGCTCTTGTCTATGACCAGGGCGCGCCCCACGAACGGGTGCGGCCTGAGTGCGGCCAGGAAGGCCCGCCGATTGGCGTCCGAGGTTTTGTGAAACTTGAACTCGACATGGGACGGGAGACCAAGCTGTTGTCGGAGGCGGTCAACCCGGTGGCGCAGAGGCTCTGGATCGTCGAGCAGCAGCAACAAGGCCACGAAGTACCGGGTAGAGCCTCTGTCGAATGCAAATCCTGGATCACCTGCTTCATCTCCGAAGGCGTAGCGATAGGAATGACGGGGCATGAGTCAGGGTTCTCACGTCTCTCGCTTATCAGCCTGCAACGTTTGTCCGTGACCAGGTTCATCGCTCCTTCCGGGCACGCTCCCGAACCGCCTGCAGGTTGACCACCTCGGCAACTTCGTAGCGGGTGGG
>JBHIAO010000678.1:0-2992 GCA_046758565.1 Anaerolineae bacterium | reverse complement strand
ACAGGACGTATACTTATACTTGTCCGATACGCTGCTGTGGTTTGACCTTGTCAACGCCGTCTTGGAATCCCTCATATCGCCGGTGTGGAATTCCCCACCCTTCAGGGGCTATGGTTCCTCCCTTTGCTCCAGGCTGGAGAGCGGTCCGGCCTTGCGGCGGTCTTTGAGCCGACGCCTGTCTAAAGCGGGGTGTCCAACGTCAACTACTTTTCCCCCCTGACGACAGTTATTTTTCCCTCTTGGCGGACGGGGTTGAGTCTGTCGTGGTGGCGTTTGGCTTTGTCCGTTTCCCTATAGGGAGGTCGTTGCCTCTTTTCGTGCCGTCGCCTTGCCCGGTGCTGTGGCTGCTTTGGCGTGCTGGACGCGGTAGCTGTGAGGATTCTTCGAATCCTCCCAGGTTGAGCTCGAGGATCACGCTGTGGTGCACCAGGCGGTGGATGGCGGCGGCGGTGGTCATGGGGTCTTTGAAGATGTGCTCCCAGGCGGAGAAAGGCAGGTTGCTGGTGATGAGCACGCTGCCGCGCTCGTAGCGCTGGGCCAGAAGGGTGAAGAGCACTTCGATTTCGTCCCGATCCTGGCGCACGTAGCCCAGGTCGTCGATGAGCAGCGCCTCGCAGCGGCCCAGGCGTTTGATGAGTTGCGGCAGCACCAGGTCGCGCTTGGCCACCAGGAGCTGCTGCACCAGCAGGCTGCAGGTGGTGTAGCGCACCCGCCTGCCCTGTCGCACCAGCTCCTGGCACAGGGCGCACAGCAGGTGTGTCTTGCCACTGGCGGGCTTGCCGAAGGCCAGGATGTTCTCCCGCCGATCCAGGAACGAGCCGTCCAGGAGCGAGGCCACCTGTTGCCGCAGCTTCGCCGGCAGGCGCTTCATGTCGAAGCTCTCCAGGCTCTTCTCCAGCGGCAGGCGGGATTCGCGCAGCAGGCGCTGGATGCGCCGATCCCAGCGCCCCTCGCGCTCCCGCTCCCTGAGCTCCAGCAGGAACTGCTCGTAGCTCAGGGACTCCTGGGTGGCCCGCTGCACCAGCTCGGCGTAGCAGGCGCGAGCCGTCGGCAGGCACAGCTGCTTCAGGCAGCTTTCCAGTTGCGCGGCGACCGTCGCTGCGTGAGTCATGGCGCCACCTCCGCACTGGCCAGCAACAGGTCATACGCTCCCAGATCCACCGGCGCCACCGTCACTTCGGTTGCCGGCGGAATCTCCTGGCCGGATCGCACCAGCTCCTCGACGGCCGCCGCCGTCAGAGGCCCGTCGCGGCCCAAAAGGACTCGCAGCGCATCGTCCACGCCAGTCTCCGTCTCCCTGGCCGCCAGATGCAGAATCTGCAGATACTCCTTCTGCGCCCGCGTCGGATGGCTCGCTTGCAGCGCGTCGTACGCCATCCGGAACCGGCTGGTGGGGAACAGATCGTCGCGGTATTGGTACTGGGCAAAGGCCCCCGGCTTGCGCACCAGCCAGTCGATGATGTGCCGGTACTGGATGCTGTGCCGCCTCTGGCCACGCATCCGCGGCAGTGTCTCTACGAGCTGCTGGGCGTACCACAGCTCCAACTGCTCGGCATGGATGCGAACCTCCACCCGCTCGCCGATGAGCCGGCTGTGCACGGAATACACATTGTGCTGCACCCGGATGGTGCTGCCCGGGCCCACCCGCACCGTCACTCGCCTCACGGCGCCCAGGCGCCGCGGCGGCAACGGCCTCAGGTGCTCCAGCTCCTCCTGCAGGCGCTCCACTCGTCCGCGATTCACCTGGCGCAACACATTGCGCACGAAGGCCTCGTACTCCCGGCGGCTGGCGAAGTCCCGGCTCCCCCGCAGCATCAGCGCCTGGTCCAGAGCCTGCCTGATGCGGTAGTGCCGCTGCTCCACATCCCCGTTCTCATGCGGCCGGCCCGCCCCGATCTTCTCCCCCTGCAGCCGGTAATGGGCCAGCAGCGCCTGGCACTGCCGGGTGAATTCCTCGGGATGCTCCGGACGCTGCACCGCCGCCGACAGCCGGTCCGTGCGGTGCCGCCCCGGCACACCGCCCAGCGCAAACAGCGCATTCTGCAGCCCCTCGCTCAGGCTCTCGAAGCTCTCGCTAAAGCAGATCGTCCCCGTCTCCCAGTTCGAGTATGGGAGGACGAAGTGGTACAGCAGGCGCTCGAACCGCTCCCCCTGGATCGTCACCTGCAGCTGCGACAGATGGCAGAAATCCGACTGGCGCCGGGCCCCGGGCTCGTGCCGCTGCGGGAAGAACACCTCCCTGGCCGGGCCCTCCAACGCCCGCCACGCTTTCATCCGCCGCTGCAGCGTCCGCAACTGGCCATCGGCAAACCGACCCGGATACCTCCGCTGCAGATGCTCCAGGATCGTCGTGCCCTGCATCCCCGGGTTCACCTCCAACAGCTCCCGAATCTCGTCCCACACCTCCGCAAACGGATCTGACCGCGTCCGCCACGTGTGCTCCGCACGACACTCACTGGGCAACCGGCCCAATTCCCGGTACTTGCGTCCCGTCTTCACGTCCATGCCGGCCCTGGCGGCCGACACCGTCAACGTCCTGCTGCTTTGTAGCTGTTTCATCAGTATCCTCACTTGGTGATCGGTGACCATGCGAGCCTCCCAAATCAAAAGCGCTCACATGGCTTTTCTCCCCGTCACCAAGAGGGAATTCTAATTGTCGCCGGCAGGGAGGAATAATTGTCGCTCATCAGCGCGTTGGCCGCCACTGTAGTTGAAGAGGCAAAGTAGCGCGGGAAGCCGGGAGGCATGGGCTCCACCGGCCAGTGGCGCATACGGTAGGCGACTATAAGCGATAAGAATACGAACGTCAGCAGTTGCCTATAGTATATCCACTTATGAGTGACGACTCTGTGATGTGGAATACAGAATCTGGGAAGGGTGGACTCTGGATCGTTCAGCCACTGGATCATTCGGCGATTGGCTGTCCGCGGTGAGCGAGGCGGCCGGACTTCGTGCCGGTCTTCGCCCGGGGCCCACAGCTTGGCGAGCCCCT
>JBHIAO010000677.1:0-3012 GCA_046758565.1 Anaerolineae bacterium | reverse complement strand
GGCAGATCCTGGAGCAGGACCCCGACTCGCCGGGCAGCCTGGGCATCGCCATCAGTGAGGCCGTGGAGGTAGCTGCCACGGACGATGACACCAAGTACTCCCTGGGAAGCGTGCTCAACCACGTTCTCATGCATCAAACGGTCATCGGCGAAGAGACCATGAAGCAGTTCGAGAAGGTGGGTGAGTACCCGGACATCATGATTGGCTGCATCGGCGGCGGGTCCAGTTTTGCCGGCTTCATAACGCCGTTCGTGCGGGAAAACCTCGTAGCAGGGAAATCCACCCGCTTCATCGCCGTGGAACCCACGGCCGCGCCCAGCCTGACCAAGGGTCAGTACGTCTACGACTTTGGCGATACAGCCATGACGACACCGCTCATCAAGATGTACACCCTGGGTCACAGCTTTATACCGGCTCCCATTCACGCAGGCGGTCTGCGCTACCACGGCATGGCGCCCATCATCTGCCATCTCTACGATCTGGGCATCATCGAAGCCGTGGCAGTATCCCAGAACCCGGTCTTCGAGTCAGCCGTCACCTTCGCCCGCGCCGAAGGCATCATTTCGGCCCCCGAGCCGGCCCACGCCGTGCGGGTGGCGATCGACGAGGCACTGAAGTGCAAGGAGACGGGGGAGGAGAAGGTTATTGCCTTCAACCTGTGCGGGCACGGCCACTTCGACATGAAGGCCTACGATGACTACTTCGCCGGCCTCCTGCCCGACTTCGAGTATCCGGAAGAAGAGGTAGAGCGAGCGCTCTCAGAGTTGCCCCAGATTCCGGAGGCATAGCAGTCACATGACCGCCAATCTGAGCAGGGGAGCGGAGGAGTTGGGGAGGACAGGGTTGGTCCATCGATAACCAAGCCTTTCCCCCCTGCTCCCCTGCACCTCTGCACCCTTGTCCAGAAGGCGGCGGTCCCGAACGTAGCGAGTTGTCGGTGAAGGAGTAGTCGTTGGAGATGAGCTATGGAAGAGATTCTGCTGGGTAACGAAGCGATTGGACGCGGTTTAGTGGAGGCTGGCTGTCGGGTGGTGGCGTCCTACCCGGGCACACCCAGTTCGGAAATCGTGCCGGCTGTGGTGCGCTACAAGCAGGAACTGAACCTGGACGGTCTGTACGTCGAGTGGTCGACCAACGAGAAGGTGGCCTTTGAGGTCGCCCTGGCTGCGAGTTGGAGCGGCCTGCGCGCCGCCGCCGTCATGAAGCAGGTAGGTCTAAACGTGGCCGCTGATGCAGCGACCAGCGCGGCCTATTCCGGAGTGGACGGCGGTTTCATCGTCATCGCCGCCGACGATCCCGGTCCTCACTCGTCGCAGACGGAGCAGGATAGCCGCCTGTTCGCCCTGCTGGCCAAGATCCCGACCCTGGACCCAACGACGCCCCAGGAGGCGAAGGTCATGGTCGGAGCGGCCTTCGAGCTGTCGGAGCAGTTTGGGATGCCGGTGATGCTGCGGCCGGCGGTGCGGGTGTGCCACGCCAAGCAGAACGTGCAGCTTGGGGAGGTGCCCAGCTTTGAGAACCGGGCCAGGTTTAGGAAGAACCCTCAACGCTGGGTCGCCGCGCCTCGCCCTCGCTACTTCCTGCACGTGGAGCTGAACGAGAGGCTGCGCCAGGTCCAGGAGTTCTTTCAGACGTCGCCCCTCAATTCAGTTCCAGATGGCCGGGGCCCTCATCCACTGGGCATTATCGCCGGCGGAGCGTGTTACCCGACCATCGTGGAATTGCTGGAAGGAATCGGGCTGGAAGCGGACGTGCCGGTCTGCAAGGTGGGGACTCCCTACCCGCTACCCGCCCGGCGAGTGATGGACTTTGTCGAGCGTTGTGAACAGGTCCTTATTCTGGAGGAGACGGATGCCGTTATCGAGCTCCAGCTTCCCAATCGACAGAGGGTGGCCGGCCGCATGGACGGGACGGTACCGGGAGCCGGCGAGCTGACCCCCGACATGATCTACGAGGTGCTGCGTGGTCAGTTGCAAAAGGCCGGCCTGGTGGATATGTCGACTCTTCTGGAGCCCTTCGACCCTTCGACAAAGCCTGTCCTGAGTTTATCGAAGGGCTCAGGATATCGCCGGACTCAGGACATCGCTGGGTTCGATGGAGGGTTGCCGCCAGGACAGGACGAGACACTGCAGACGTTGGTGGACGAACTGGAACTGCCGCCACGACCGCCGCGCCTTTGCTCGGGGTGTGGGCACCGCTCAACGTTCTACGCCATCAAGCGCAGTCTGCCTCAGGCTCTCTTGCCCAGTGACATCGGCTGCTACACGCTGGGGCTGAACCTGCGGGCGGTGGACACCGTGCTGGACATGGGGGCATCCATCAGCATGGCTGCCGGCTTCTATCACGCCCACCGCCTCTCTGGCAAGGACAAGCCCATTGTCGCCACCATTGGAGACTCCACGTTTATCCACGCCGGTCTCCCAGCTCTGGCCAACGCTGTGCACACCGAGGCACGCTTCGTTCTGGTCATCATGGACAACCGCGTGACGGCCATGACCGGCTTCCAGCCCACGGTGGATTCGGACCGACTGGCCGCCGGGGCGGGGGGCACCCCGGTCTCGCTGGAGGACCTGGCCCATGGCTGTGGTGTGCGTTTCCTGCGGGTCATCGACCCCTACGAGATCGAAGACCTGCAAGAGCTGATCAAGGAGGCGCACGCCTACACGCGGCAACCGGACGGGGGCGTGGCGGTCATCATCGCCCGCCGGCCATGTGTGCTGTATCATCGCGATTCCGTGGAGCCGATACGCGTGGAGGTGGACGAGGAGTGTGATGGCTGTCGCTACTGCCTGGTAGCCTTCGAGTGTCCGGCCCTGGTGATGAACGAGGAAGGAGATCGCGTAGAGATCGACCGGCGGCTGTGCGTGGATTGCGCGCAGTGTATTGAGGCCTGCTACAAGGGGCTGATTGTGCCGGTAGAGGCATTGGCAGGTGAGCGAGTGACTGTGTGAAATGTGATACCTAACGCAGCCTTTGGCCGCAACCAAACTGCGTAAAACGTGAAACGTAAAA
>JBHIAO010000676.1:0-3014 GCA_046758565.1 Anaerolineae bacterium | reverse complement strand
GAATAGTCGGAAAGCAGCTTCTACATTGCGATCAGCCACTACGTTGACTCCTTTCTTCAGGTGCTTGGGGCTACGCAGGTTAGTGGGAAGCTCTGAGCGGACGACAGTCCGCGACGCCAGATGTTGTAGGTCCGCAACGTCAAGCGTGCAAGATACGGGGACTGTCGTCCCCTTCGAGCATGTTAATCCCACTTCGAGCAGCCGAAGTCACCCAACAAGCGCAAAGAACCGGGCCGGCGCGCCCTCAGTTCCGGCAATTTTGTAGAACGGCGCGAAGAACTGGACGCGGCGCTTGCCAAGTACCTGGAGATTCGTGGCCTGTTCCAGAAGTGGGAGGCCGCTACCAAGTAACAGCCGGTGCACCACAAAATCCTCAGAAGTGAAGTCTGGTAACCGGGCGCTGTATTCTTCGAAGAAGTCGAAGCCCACAGCTTTAGGGTTCTGCGCAATCAGCCACTCGGCGGCCTCGGGTGTGAGGTGCGGGGAGTTGACGAAGAACTCGGGAAACTGGCCCCACATCCTGTCCGTCCAATCAGTCCGCACGAGCAGGATATCGCCCTCTCGCATATCCAGGTCCTTGCCGGCGCGTTCAAGGTCCCCCAACTCAATGGGTTGGCTCGGTTCGACATAGCTGCAATCCAGAACGACCGCCGTCCCACAGACCTGGTCCAGTGGTATTTCGGCCGTGGTCCCGCCGTCCTCGAAGCAATGCAGGGCCGAGTCGATGTGTGTACCCGTGTGCAGGCTCTGGTTCACCGAGGTAACCTGCCAGAAGCCGGGACCACGCCGGTGACGTTGGAGTTCCACTCGCATGTCGGTTGACGGGGGGCTCTTGGTCTCTGTACTGACAGTCACGGTTAGGTCGACAATTCTACCCATTACCAGTCACTCCTTTCTCTTCATCGGTTTCAACCACCATCAGATCTCGACAACGACGAACTCCTCCGGATAATTCTGGAGGCACCGCGCACCGTCTTGTTCGATTACATGGACACTGCCAAAGAAAATACCACTCTCCTCGTCGGCCGCAACTGGATTTGGCTCGATCATGATCGTCATGCCCTCCTGGAAGGTCACTGGCTTGACAGGCCAGGCCTCCGAGCCCGGGATGCCGACAAAGGGCTCGTGGATGCCAATACTCCAGCCGTGAACAGTTGGGGCGTGGATTTTCATGCCGGCGTCGCTAATCACGGCCGCGGCTTCGAGGATGTCTTTCTCCGTCGCCCCCGGCACCACCGCCTCCTGGATGCGCTTGTAAGCACTGTAGGCCACGTCGAAGAGGCGTTTGTAGTGATCGGGTGGCTCACCCACGGCGACCGGTCGGATGAGCTGCCCCCCGTACCAGTTGTAGCCGGCACTGATCTCGGTGACGACTATGTCCCCCTGCTCAATCCTGTGGCGAGCCGGGTATTTCCAGGGATAGGGCATGCTGGATTCGAACATCGAGGTGGACCCCAGTAACTGGAATTGGTATTCGCCGCCTTCTTGGAGATACCCACACGGAATGGAAGCCCAGAGCTCGATGTCGCTGGCGCCGGCCCGGATGTGATCCACCAGACTTGCCATGCCCATGTCAGTATAGGCAGCCGCCTTCTCCATAGCTGCAATCTCCTCTGCGCTCTTGATGAGGCGTACTTCCTCCACGATCGCCGTCGCATCTCTGAAGGTGGCACGGGGTAGCTCTGCGCGGAAGGAGCGGTAGTGATTCAGGGGAACGGACAGAGGCTCGTTATAGAGCCCAGTGACGCCAACGATGCCAATGTTGCCCCCTTCCAGCCCCAGCTCTTTGATGCGCCCGACGATGGCCTGGGCCGGCTCCCACGTCATCCAACGCACGTCGTCAACCACCGCCATCATTCTTGCCTGGCGAACGTGTGGATAGATCGCGATGAACAGCGTCGGATCTCCCTCCATTGGGAAGATCAGGTAGCCATTGTAGTGCGTATCAGCATAGTTCGAGAGGTAGTGGATGTTCCGCTGCCACGTACCCCCAATACCTACCTGGCCCCATACGATCAATGCATCGAAGCCTTGCTCCGCCATTCGTTCCCGCACCGCCTGGTAACGACGCTGATATTCCCCATCTGAGAAGCGCGGATAGAGATGGCCATCGTTCTCATGCCCGACATCGTTCATTGTCCTCTCTCCTTTCCCATTTTACAATGCGCCTTAGACCTCACCGTCCATTCACTACCGGACACTTTTTCTCATCTGCTCCCGCCGGATGAGAATCCGGCGGTTTGCGGCCCAGAAAGTAGCTCCCTGCGACCACCGGGCGGCGGATTCTCATCCGCCGCGAGCACAAAAGGGGCGGCTTACTGCCAAGGCTAAAAGTGTCCGGTAGAGAAGCCGTCCAAGGCCTTCAGGATCTCAGCGGTGTGCATCACCCAGCCGAGTGAAGCCGCCATGGATTGAAGGGCGAAGCGGTGCATCTCATCGCCGTCCATGGTATCCACACCTTCTTCGGCAATGATCACGCGAAAATCCCGATTCGTACTTTCAAAAGCCGCACACATCACACAGGTGTTGGTGTTCACGCCACACAGGATGATGGTATCGACCCCCAGGCGTGAGCGCAGGATAAACTCCAAATCGGTACCGAGGTAGGAACTGTAGCGCTTCTTGGTGTCAACACGAATGTCCCGATCATCCCACAGTTCGGGAATCACCTCCGTGCCAGGACTACCCTCCAGATTGTGTCGGAGAATTCCCTTGCGAGCTTTTGTCGGGTCTTCGTGGATCGCCTTCCAGAAAGGATTGGACGCTATTTCTTCGGCGTTACGATACTGTGAGACGACGTGAATCACTGGCACGCCGCGTGCGCGCAGTTCCCTCAGAAACGGTGCCGTATCCTGGATGACTCGGGCCGCACGATCTGCCGGCAACGGCAGGGTGGCCACTTCGGGATCCAGATGACCCCGATGTAGGTCGACACACACGGCTGCTATCTTGGACGGACTAAGGTGCATCTTACGCTCCTGTGACCTCAACTAATGGATTCTCTAACACGCCGA
>JBHIAO010000675.1:0-3019 GCA_046758565.1 Anaerolineae bacterium | reverse complement strand
CCCAGCGCTTCTTACCCCGTGCTTGATTTGCTCATGCGTTTGTTCCAACCCTTGGGAGCATGACTCAATCGCTTCTTGCAGCGTCCCCTGCGACAGCCCACTCCCAAATACGTCCTCAAACAACTCGCTCGTCCGCCCATAGGGCAAGTGCTGATACTGCATCAGATACAGCGCCAAGGCCTTGACCCGTGGACCATATTGCACGGAACTGCCAATCCCCTGAGGAAACTCTCCCTTGTTGCTCTGTCCACACCTGGGGCAGTCCTTCACCTGCGCCTGATGCTCGGTCACTTCCAGTCTCAGTTGCGGCAGATCAAACACTTGACGAACTTCATGCTGGCTGGCAGCCACCTCTTGCAAGGCCTGCCCACATCCTTGGCACCACTCTGGCCCATGCACCACGATGTGGTCCGGCTTCTCTACCCGTTGTAACGTCTGACCCCGGTGCCCAGGTTGCCCTCCGGGTTTCTTTTCACTGGCTTGGCGTAGGCTCTTGGTCTTGCGCGAACGTTTGGGTCCGTCGCTCGACGGCGGTTTGCTGCTGTTATGGCTGTCTTTGGCTTGTTGGTCTTCCAGCGCCTTCACCCGCGCTTCCAACTCGGTAATCCGCCCTACCAGTTGCTCCACCAGCACTATGACCGCTTCTAGCCCCTGGTCGTAGACCGCTTTTATTTCTTCACGTGTGATCTTAAAGGAGGTCATCTTCTTGGGTATACTATCTCCATAGGATACGTTTTGGCAACTCTTCCCTCACAGCTGGAGGGCTGAGTAGTTACAACTAAGTAATGAATTGACTTGGAGGGATAGTGGCTCCCCTAACTGGATGCTAACCGCGCTCTCAAAGACACTAAAGGGCTCATCAAAAACTCCTTGCTTACGAATCTGACGTAGCCCACGCGATGAGTCTCGGCAGGAAAGGAGTGATTAAGTCCGAATGATGGGGCAGCACCCGAACCATGTAGCCGTGCAGGCCGCTCTTTCGGCAGACAGCGGCACTGGTCTCGAAGAGGTAGCGATCTTCGCCATCGGGTTCCACGAGCTTCATCGGTGTTGTCTCCGCGTCTACAATCTCGCCATTGGAGTCCACTCGCCCCAGGTAGAGCTCCACCGTCACATCGTCCGGTGTGAGGACACCCAGGTGAACTCGTACCTGGGTGCGGATCTCATCGCCGACTTGAAGTTCCGTGATAGAATCAGTGTCTACCGTCTCAACGCGGATCTGAGACCATCCTTCCTGAATTCGGGCCTTCCAGGCCGCCAGTGCTTTGGCCTGGGTCGCACTGTCAGCTGTGAGTTGTCGGTAACGCTCGTTCGCTGGCAGGTAGAAGCGCTCCGTGTACTCCTGCACCATGCGGTGGGTGTTGAAGAAATGGCACAGGCTGCTGATGGACGCCTTCATGCGGGAGATCCAGTCACGGGGAAGTCCGTCGGGGCCTCGATTGTAGAAGCAGGGAGCTATATCCTGCTCCAGCAGGTTGTAAAGCGCCTCGGCTTCCACTTCATCCTGGACATTGGGGTCCTCGTACGTCTCTCCCCGCCCGATGGCCCAGCCGATGGGGTCGGATTTCAAGTTCGCCTCTGCCTCACGCCACGCCTCATCCCACCAGCCGTCCAGCGTACTCAGATTCAGTACGCTATTGGCGGCTGCCTTCATGCCGCTGGTGCCACTGGCTTCGCGCGGCCGACGCGGTGTGTTCAGCCACACGTCGGTCCCCTGGACCAGATAGCGGGTCACGGCCATGTCGTAGTCTTCCAGAAAGACCAGCCGGTGCCGGAACGCTTCCTGACGAGCCAGCTTCACGATTTGCTTGATCAACTCCTTACCCACATTGTTTTGGGGGTGAGCTTTGCCGGCGAAGATGATCTGTATCGGTCGATCGGGGTCGTTGAGAATGCGTGCCAGGCGCTCAGGGTCATGCAGAAGCAGGTTTGCCCGCTTGTACATCGCAAACCGACGGGCAAAGCCGATGGTCAGCACCTCGGAATCCAGCACCTCGTTGGCGATTTGGATCTTAGCTCGAGACGCGCCGCGTCGTTCCAGTTGGGCGCGCAATCGGCGGCGAGCAAAGGCCACCAGCCGCTCGCGCCGTCGCTCGTGGGTGCGCCACAGTTCCTCGGCTGGAATGTGTCCAGCCCGATCCCATACGGTCCGGTCGACCGGTTCCTCCCGCCAGCGCGGCCCCAGGTAACGGTCGTAGAGCTGGTCCATCTCGTGGGAGATCCACGAACGGAAGTGGACACCGTTGGTCACATGGTCGATAGGGATTTCATCCTCAGGCACCCCCGACCAGAGCCCTTGCCACATCCGACGACTGACTTGGCCGTGCAGTTGACTGACCCCATTGCTGTAGGCAGCCATGCGCAGGGCGAGGATGGTCATGCCGAAAGATTCATCCTCTTTCCCGTTGTCCGGATTTTGTTGCCCCAGAGCCAGGAACTCCTGTCGGGAGAGGCCCAGCTTGCGAACGTAATCGGAGAAGTAGCGGTTCATCAGATTCGGTGGGAAGAAATCGTGGCCGGCCGGTACGGGGGTGTGAGTGGTGAAGACCAGGCCAGCCGATGCCGCCTCGCGCGCCTCGGCAAATGAGAGATCATGGGCTTCCATAAGCCGGTGCATGTGCTCCAGCGCGAGGAAAGCGGAATGTCCCTCGTTCATATGGTAGACGGTCGGTTTTAGGCTTAAAGCCTCCAGAGCGCGATAGCCTCCGATGCCCAGCATAATCTCCTGCTTAATGCGCATCTCCAGATCACCGCCGTACAGTTGGTCGGTGATATCTCGATCTTCGGCGCGGCGGTTGGCTGGGATGTTGGTGTCTAGCAGATAGAGAGGCACACGACCCACCTGCACCCGCCACACCTGAGCGATGACCTGCTGGTCAGGGTAAGGGACTTCGACGGTGAGCGGCGTCCCGTCCGGCCGACGCTCCAGAGTCAGGGGCAGGTTGTGGAAATCGTTGTCCTCATAGGCCTCCTGTTGCCAACCGGCCTCGTTGAGATATTGTCGGAAGTAACCCTGTTG
>JBHIAO010000674.1:0-3023 GCA_046758565.1 Anaerolineae bacterium | reverse complement strand
AAGAGAGTCCAGAAGTCCCCGGATCATAGACCCTATTGGTGCCTTCTACTGCTGAGTACCTGATCGCACAGTAGGCCGTCGCCGCCGAGGGTGGCGATTGAGTCAGCACCGCCAGTTTTGCCTGGGACTGCACGGGCCAGGAGTGTCTCTCCTGGCCCGTGTCTTCTTGCAGGATCACGCTCTGTTGCCTCTGTGACATCTCGCTCTTGACAAAGCGCGGCGGACGTGTTAAAATTTAGCCTGGCATTTTGGGTTTGTCCAACGTGTTTGAGAAAGCCAGGAGGTATGCTTTGGCGACTTCTGAAGTTGTTAACTTAACCGCGGTGGAACGAGACCCTACCTTTGTGGACCGTCTCACCCCCGCCGGGAAACTGCTGCGCCGCTGCATTCAGTGTGGCACTTGTACCGCCTCCTGCCCCTCCGCCCCCGCGATGGATCTCACCCCTCGCCAGATGTGGCGGCTGGCCCAACTGGGCTTTCAAGACCAGGTGCTTCACAGCAAGGCAATGTGGCTGTGCAGCCTTTGCTACATCTGTCACGTCCGCTGCCCCCGAGGCATCCCCCTCACCGAGACTATCGTCAAGCTCAAGCAACTGGCGCTCCAGGAGGGCATAGTGGAGTGGCCGGAAAGCACCGCCTTCTACCGGGCCTTCAGCGATGTGATGCGCCGCTACGGGCGCATGCGGGAACTGGAGTTCATGTTCCGCTACTTCCTGGCGACCAACCCCCTAGCCGCGCTGGATTACGCCGGTCTGGGCCTCACCCTCCTGCGCCGAGGAAAGGTCCATCTGGAGGCGCCCCGTTTGGGCGGCGAGGGCCGGCTGGATCGGCTGTTTGAGCGAGTGGCGGAACTGGAGGGGCAGCAATGAGATATCTATTCTACCCAGGCTGCTCGGCGGAAGGCTCCGTTCTGGAGTACAAGACCTCGACACTGGCGGTGTTGGAGGCCCTGGGCGCGGAGGTGGAGGAATTGGAGGACTGGACTTGCTGTGGGGCCAGCGTCGCCCCGGTGGTGAGCGACTTGTTGGGGGTAGTGCTGCCGGCTCGCAACCTGGCCCTGGTCGAGCAGGCCGGCGACGGGCGGGAGGTGCTGGTTATCTGCAGCGCATGCTACACCAACTTCCGACGCACGAATGCCGCCATCGCTTCGCAGCCCCGCTTGCTGGATACCATCAACCAGGCGCTGGAGGTGGAGGGGCTAACCTATCACGGCACAGTCCAGGCACGGCACCTTATGGACGTCTTGGCGAACGACTTTAGCCTGGAAACCATCGCCGATTGCGTGCAGCGGCCGCTGACAGGGCTGACGGTGGCTCCATACTATGGCTGCCAGACCGTCCGTCCCTACAGCCCCTTCGACGACGACCAGCGGCCCACCTCAATGCTGGGCATCCTGGAGGCGCTGGGGGCCACGGTGCACCGCCACAACCGCGAGGCCTCCTGCTGCGGCACGTCCTTGCTCACCACCAAGCCGGAGGTGGGCCTCCAGATGGCGGGGTCCATCCTGGAGGCGTGCGAGTCGGCCGACTGCATCGTCACCGTCTGCCCGATGTGCCACATGAACCTGGATAGTTACCAGGACAAGGTCTCCCGCTTGATGGGTCGGCCGTTGCGCATCTCGGTGCTGTTCCTGCCCCAGTTGATGGGTCTGGCTTTCGGGCTGCCGGAGAACGCGCTGATGTTTAGGCGGCACGTGGTGCCGGTGGGCCCGGTGCTGACCCGGCTATCGGAATCGTAGTCAAGGAGTTTATGGACCTCACCGAAGTGATATGGGAGTCCATAAGCGGGAAGCAAGAAATCGAAGGAGTGAACTATGGGACGAGTGAGAGCCGAGGTTGTTGTAAACGGGCGTAATTGTTGGACGCTCTTCGACACCGGGGCAAGGAATACTTACGTTGTGCAAGACCTAACTTCTGTATTGCCAACCTTTGAATTGGAGAGGGTTGAGCCGGTTGCATTGGGAGGAGAGGCCCACAAAGTAACCAAGGAGTGTCGCTTGACCTGTCTTGTCGAAGGACTGCCGGTGCGCACACTGGCCCGTGTTCTGGAAGAAATAGGAGAAGATGAAGAAGGAAGAAGGATCGAAATTTTGCTCGGTGCACTGGCGATGCAAGAGTGGGGTATAAGGCCCATTCCTGATGAAGAAAGACTGGATATGACCCATTATCCAAGAGAGTTTGTGGAGTATTAACTTGAGTTTGAGTAACGACTTCGGTCGCTCCGGACAGTATCACCAGTGGACGGACGAACCCTACTATCACAGACGAGGGATGTAAACATGGAACAACCTAAAATCGGCGTCTACATCTGCGAATGCGGCATCAACATCTCGGCCACGGTGGACGTGGCGGCGCTGGTGGAGATGGCTGCCGCTCTGCCCGGCGTGACCGTCGCCCGGCAATACAAGTATTCGTGCTCCGAACCCGGGCAGCAGATGATCCAGCAGGACATCCGCGACTTAGGGTTAAACCGGGTGGTGGTGGCTTCCTGCACCCCCCGCATGCACGAGCCCACTTTCCAGCGGGCGGTGGCGGGGGCGGGGCTCAATCCCTACTTCTTCGAGATGGCCAACATCCGCGAGCACGTCTCCTGGGTGATCCCAGAGCGGGAGCTGGCGACGGAGAAGGCCAGGCGGCTGGTGCGAGCGGCAGTGGCGCGGGTGGTCTATCACGCTCCGCTGGTGCCGCGCCAGGAGCCGGTCACCAGGGCGGCGCTGGTGGTCGGCGGCGGCATAGCCGGCATCCAGGCCGCTCTCTCCATCGGCGAGGCCGGCTACCCGGTCTACCTGGTGGAGCGGGAGCCGACCATTGGCGGCCACATGGCCCAACTGGACAAGACCTTCCCCACCCTCGACTGTAGTGCCTGAATTCTCGGCCCCAAGATGATGGATGCCGGTCGGCATCCCAACATTACTCTCCTGAGCTACAGCGAGGTCGAGAAAGTCTCCGGGTACGTGGGTAATTTTCAAGTGCAGGTACGCTGCCGCCCACGCTACGTCATCGAGGATAAATGCACCGGCTGCG
>JBHIAO010000673.1:0-3031 GCA_046758565.1 Anaerolineae bacterium | reverse complement strand
GTACGTGGAGGGCATGCAGTTCGACCGCGGCTACATCAGCCCCTACTTCATCACCGATGCCGAGCGGATGGAGACGGTGCTGGAAGAGCCGTACATCCTGATCTACGACAAGAAGATCAGCGCCGCCAACGACATCGTGCCCCTTATGGAGAAGATGATCCAGACCGGCGAGCGCGACCTGATGGTCATCGCCGAGGACATCGAGGGCGAAGCGCTGGCGACACTGGTGTTGAACAAGCTGCGAGGCACGATGAACGCGCTGGCGGTCAAGGCGCCCGGCTTCGGCGATCGGCGCAAGGCGATGCTGCAGGATATCGCCGTGTTGACCGGCGGCACGGTGATCTCGGAGGAAGTGGGCCGCAAGCTGGACACCGTCCAGATCAGTGAGCTCGGCCGGGCTGACAAGGTGGTTGCCACCAAGGACGATACGACCATTGTCGGCGGACGTGGTGAGGAGTCAGCCATCAAGGGCCGCATCCAGCAGATCCGCGTTCAGATCGACGAAACGACCAGCGACTACGACCGCGAGAAGCTCCAGGAGCGGCTGGCCAAACTGGCCGGCGGCGTGGCGGTGATCCGCGTTGGTGCCGCTACCGAGGTCGAGCTCAAGGAGAAGAAGCATCGCGTCGAGGACGCGCTGAGCGCCACCCAGGCGGCCGTCGACGAGGGCGTCGTGGCCGGCGGCGGCGTGACGCTGATCAATGCCCTCAAGGCTCTGGACGGCCACCCCTTCCACACCCAGAGCGATGAGGCCACAGGGGTACGCATCGTGCGTCGCGCGCTGGAGGAGCCGATGCGGCAGTTGGCGCAGAACGCTGGCCAGGACGGGGCTGTGATCGTGCAGCAGGTTCGGCAGCAGCAGGCTGAGAAGAAGGACAAGGCGGTTGCCTACGACGTTCTCAAGGAGGAGTACGTCAACATGTTCCAGGCGGGCATCATCGACCCGGCCAAGGTAACCCGCAGCGCGGTAGAGAACGCGGCGAGCATTGCGGCGATGATCCTGACCACCGAGGCGTTGGTCACGGAGATTCCCGAGGAGACACCGCCGCCGGCGCCGCCCATGCCGGAGTACTGAGCTCAGTCTGCAAATCTGGGGCTCGTCTAACGGCTGACCAACAACTTTCGCTGGTGCCTGAGAGGTGCAGCGTGAGAGTGCGCCGTCTCTCAGGCACCTAAATGCGCAGTTCCACCACGTCGCCATCCTGCAGGATGTAGTCTCGCGGGACCATCTGGCCGTCAAATGCGACACTACCCCAGACACGGGCCGCTTTCAGGTTCTCCAGGAAATCCTGGTGAACCTTTCCTGCGAATTCCTCTACGGTACTCCCCTTCCTCAGGACGAACGGAGCGCTGAGGTTGGGCTCTTTCCCGGGAGCTTTGGAGTAAACGCGAACGAGCTCCAGCCGTTCGAACACAGCCCGCTTCAGGCGCTCAAGGTTGCGACCGATCGTCGCAGAGATAGGGAGCAAAGGCCAGTCATCCTGGAGCAGCTCGAGAAACAACTCGAAGAGCTCATCTGTGTCTTCGTCGTCGTTCTTGTTGACCAGCACCAACAACGGTTTGACGGTCAGCCCTCGTTGTTCGGGGTAGCGATCTACCAGATGCTGCGGCACGATTCGATGTTCTGCCAATAAAGCGGTGGAATCTTCGAGCTGCTGAACTGGATACGTTTGGAGGTTCACAACCAGCAGGATCAGGTCCGCCCTTCGAATCAAATCCAGGAAGTCCGGCTCGACATACTCCCGAGTCAGGGGCGGTGTATCTATCAACTGGATCTGAACGTCATCCACGAGCATCATGCCAGGGGTGGGCTGCCAGGTGGAGTACGGGGCAGGCGACACTTCGGGGGTGGCGTTGGTCAAAGCCGCGACCAGCGCAGATTTACCCACATTGGCAGGACCGATTACCACCACCTGGCCGGCGCCTTCTCTGTCGATGTGGTAGGGAGAAACTTGCCGGCCGACTTTCTTCCGGGCCTGGGCCGCAGATTTCAGCTTGGAGAGTCGCCGGCGCAGATCGGCCCTGAGCTTGTCCGTGCCCTTGTGCTTGGGAATGGCGCTTATGAACTCTTCGAGTCGGGCGATCTTCTCCTCAGGCGATTTGGCTGCACGATATCGCCGTTCTGCCTCAACAGCCTCTGGAGGAAGGTTTGTCGGCATGTCTGTCCTCTTGCGACGTTACAGACGAAGATCTTGCGTGGAAAGCGCCGGCGGATGATGGCCTGCCGATCAGGGCGGAGTTGGCGAAGGAGATGACGAGTCTGACTATGCCTTGTTTTTACGCCGTTTCGGACTGATTCTTCGCATTATCTCCATGTGTTGCATGAGATATTCATAGTGCGCAGCTACATCATCGATATTTGTCTCGTCTATTCTCAAGGCTTCGTCTGGGAATTTCTTGCTGGCTTTACTGATTGCTTCTCTTATATCTACACCTGTTTTCAACCATTTGATTACCTCATTGTCATACCGAACTTCGGATCGAGTACGGTTTCCAATGATTTCTTGGCTACGGCGAAGATACTGGTCCGTTAGACTCATCATTCATTCCCCTGTATGTTTTGTCACTCCAGCGGTCCAACGATGAATTCAGGCGCCGGGCCAGGAGCCACGCACCCACGACACCCTCAACCCAATACAGCACCATCTCAATCTATTTCAAGATCATCTCTCATTAACTGATCTGGGGTTACTTCAAACAAATCAACTATCTTGAGTATCAAGTCTGCTTGTTAACTGTTCTGTCCTAGTACCAAATGGTTCGGGGCAGACAGGATGACCCCCAAAATGCTTTTGACTTCCTCGTAGTTGTCATCGCCCGTTTCGAACGTAATGTCCCATTCTACCTTTGCCTTCCCAGGAAGTCGAATACGGAATCTGTTACGATTAAGTTCCGCCCAAACCACGCTGCTATGCGCGCCCAGACAGCGCGGTCGGGTGGTTATGGTCGGCAGGGGCCTCCCAGCCCCACCGCCATTTCAGAACCGTGCGTGAGTCTTTCGATCTCACACGGCTCCTCAGTACACGAGCCT
>JBHIAO010000672.1:0-3031 GCA_046758565.1 Anaerolineae bacterium | reverse complement strand
ATGTACGAGCTGAAGGTGACCGTCAAGAAGGTGATGGGAAAATGTACGGCCGACCCTCCAATGAAGCCGGGCGACTATTTCACTGTGAGCGACGGCGACCTCCAGGTACCGGAGGGTGGCTACATCTGCCTGTGGGCTCTGCAGAGCCTGATACCGCTGATCACACCAAAGGAGCGGGAGATTTCCGAGAACAAGGACGAGGACTGGATGTGGCGCGTGCATCACGCCCAGTGCCCCGACCCAAAGGGCCGCGTGATCTTTAAGATCGAGCGGACGGGCAAGATCGAGAAAGATTCCAAGAGTACTCCGGAAATCCAAGCGGTACCAAAGACGGATGAAGAGAACGATATGGGACTCTCCGAAGGGGGACTAAAGAACCTGCGGATCGAGGTGGAATCGGTCAAGGGCCAGTGCACCTCGCGGATGAAGCTCGGCGATCGTTTCATGCTGCGCAGCGGGCGGCTCTACATCCCACCCGGCTGCCATTTCTGCCTGTACGCCTTGCAGGCCACCCTACCGCTTCTGCCGGCCAAACAGCGCGTCCTGCAGGATGGCGACTGGATGAAGGAGGAGTGCCGAGTACTTTGCCCGGACCCGGCAGGCAACGTGATTCTGCGGATCAACCGAATGGAGTGACGCTAAGATGATCTACTGCGATGTCAAAATCTGCGTGGGTTGCAGGATGTGCGAAGTAGCTTGCAGCTCGTTTCACTTCGGCGCGGTCTCGCCCGCCCTATCGCGCATCCGCGTAGCCAAACTGGAAGATACGGGCGTCGACATGGCGGTCGCCTGCCTCAGTTGCTTGGAAAAGCCCTGCCTAGAGTGCCCTCCCGAAGCGCTGTCGGTCGGCGAAAAGGGAGAGGTCCTCCTGGATATCGAACTGTGCAGCGCTTGCGAGATATGTGTCGAGGTCTGTCCTGTCGGAGCCGTCGGGTTCTATGACGACCTGCCGCTCTTCTGCGACCTGTGCGACGGCACGACTTCCTGTGTAAACGCGTGTCCCAGCGGCGCCCTCTCCTATCGGGAAGAACATAAGAAAATTTCACTGGAGGCGTTTCTGCTGTCCGAGGGCCAAGCCAACCAGAGACGAGCCCACTACGTCGAGGTGCAGGCAGAACCGATTCGCGAAGGCTGGAAGAACGGCGTGAGGGTTGACTCATGACCATCTACCGTGGAAACTGTCTGCGCATCGACCTGACCAATCACGAAATTAGCCGCGGTCCGACTCCGGAGAACGGAATCGGTGGGAGGACCTGGAACAGCGTCACGCTGCTGCGGGAGCTGAAGCCCGGAATTGACCCGCTCGGGCCGGACAACCTCCTCTGCATCGCGGTCGGGCCACTCACCGGAAGTGAGCTGATTGCCACCTGCCGGTTCATTGCCAGTGCCAAGAGTCCGCTGACGGGTTACCTAGGCGACTCGGGGGCGCGGGGGTTCTTCGCTCCGGAGATGCGTTGGGCCGGCCACGACCAGATCGTTTTCGCAGGTGCCTCAGACCGATGGGTCTATCTGTTCATCGACAACGACAGGGCCGAGATTCGGGATGCCTCCCATCTCGTGGGGTTGGACATCACCGAGACGACCGTCAAGCTGCGCAAGGAACTGCACGATCCGGACCTGCAGGTTGCTGCTATCGGGCCGGCGGCGGAGAATCTCGTCCGCTACTCCATTATCTCCTGCAACCTGGCACGCGCAGCCGGCCGCACGGGCATGGGCGCGGTGATGGGGTCGAAGAAGCTCAAGGCCATCGTCGTGCGCGGCGACCAGCCGGTCAAACCCGCTGATCCGGAACGATTCAAGAAAGCCTGCGCGCAGTTGCAGTCGAATATCGAAGGGCACGACCAGTTCGAGTCCCGGCGCAAGTACGGGACGACCCGCATCATGGACTCGCTGGCGGACATGGGGGTTCTGCCTGCCTACCATTATCGCAGCGCACTTTACCAGGACCTCAAGAAGGTCAACGCCGAGGCCCTGAGAAGGGACCACGTGGTAAAGGCGAAATCTTGTTACAACTGCAATGTCCACTGTTCCCGGTACAACTACACACGCTACAGCGAGGGCGAGGGCCCGGAGTACGAAGCACAGGCGGCATTCACCGTCAAGTGCGGTAACTCCGACCTGGAGCTCGCGGTCGGCGTCTCCAATGCGGTCAACCGACTCGGCCTCGACTGCATCAGCACAGGCGAGGTCATTGCCTGGCTCATGGAATGCCGGCACGAAGGGGTGATTTCCGACGCAGACGTTGATGGCATCGATCTCTCTTGGGGCTCGCGTGAGGCGCTCCTGCGGCTTCCTGAAATGATCGCTCGACGGCAGGGCATCGGCGATCTCCTGGCCGAAGGCACGAAGCGCGCGGCAGAGAAATTCGGCGCCGAGGCCCGCAAGTTCACGGTGGAAGTGAAGGGGCTGGAACTCTTTTCTGCCGACCCGCGCGGCATCAAGGGATACGCCCTGATGAACGCCGTCAACTCGCGTGGCGGCGATCATTACCGCGGCGAGCCCACGATCGAGCTGACCGGGGACGAAGAGCTGGCAATGCGGCGGGTAGGCAACCCAGACGCAGCCCACAGATTAAAAGAGGAAGGAAAAGGCGCTCTCGTCAACTACGCCGAGCACCTGGGGCTCCTGTCGGACAGTATCACCATTTGCAAGAATATTTCCTGCTGCATGGACGTGGTGGATTTCGATCTGGCTGCGGAAGCCTACTCCGGCCTGCTCGGCCGCAAGATCACAGCACGGGACCTCTGGGAGGTTTGCTCGCACGTCAGCCAGGTCGAGCGCGACTTCAATCTGCGCGAAGGCCTCCGCCCTGAAGAGGACACCCTTCCGCCACGTTTCCTCGACCACCCGATTCCGGACGGTCCGGCCAAGGGCACCACGATCGACATTCACAAAATGGTCAAGGACTACTACAAGGAAAAGGGCTGGGAACATTTTGACGCTTAGTGAGCTTACATCGACAATTTTTTGTCGATATGTTCAACCTGTAAAGTTGTTCGAGCGCATTAAAATTCGAAACTCGAATATCGAA
>JBHIAO010000671.1:0-3031 GCA_046758565.1 Anaerolineae bacterium | reverse complement strand
CAATGCGGGCCGAGGCCGGCACTGGGAAACGGAGACACAGATGCATGACCTCCTCCCGAACCCGGCGAATCACAGCCAGCTCATCGATATGCGCCAGGACTTGCGTGATCCAATCAGCGACCAGGCACATTTCGTTCTCGGTGAAGCCGCGCGAGGTGACAGCCGGCGAACCCAGGCGAATACCGCTCGTGATGAAGGGTGAGCGCTCGTCGAAGGGGATCAGGTTCTTGTTCACGGTGATGCCGGCGCGGTCGAGTGCTTTCTCGGCTTCTTTTCCGGTCACATCGATGTCGGTCAGGTCGGCCAGGAGTAGATGATTATCTGTCCCGCCGGACACGATGCGGATCCCGTTATTCTGCAGCCGGGTTGCCAGAGCCCTGGCGTTGGCGATGATTTGGCGCTGGTAGTCAATGAATTCAGGCCGCAGGGCCTCCAGGAAAGCCACCGCCTTGGCCGCGATGATGTGCATCAGCGGCCCGCCCTGCGTGCATGGGAACACGGCACGATCAATGGCTTTCGCATGCTCGTCGATGGACAAAATAAAGCCTCCACGCGGGCCACGCAGCGTCTTGTGGGTGGTGGAGGTGACGACATCGGAGTAGGGAACCGGATCAGGATGCAGGTCGGCAGCGATGAGGCCGGCGATGTGGGCCATGTCGACCATCAGGTGTGCATCCACCGCGTCGGCGATTTCCCTGAAGCGGGCGAAGTCGATAGTCCGAGGATAAACTGTCGCGCCGGCCACGATCAGCTTCGGCCGATGCTCCTGGGCCAAGGCGAGCACTTGGTCGTAGTCAATTCGTTCTGTCTGGTGATCCACGCCGTAAGAAACGATGTTGAACATCTGGCCGGACAGGTTCACCGGGCTGCCGTGGGTCAGGTGGCCGCCGTGGGACATGCTCATCGACAGGATCGCGTCACCAGGCTCGAGGAGGGCCAGATAGGCGGCGAAATTGGCCTGGGAGCCTGAGTGGGGCTGCACGTTGGCGTGATCGGCGCCGAAGAGTTCCAACACACGCTCGCAGGCTAACGTTTCGGCAACGTCAACGAACTCACAGCCACCGTAGTAACGCTTGCCGGGGTAGCCCTCGGCGTATTTGTTGGTCATCACCGAGGCCATTGCCTCGCGGACGGCGCGACTGACATAGTTCTCGGATGCGATAAGTTCGATACCCTCGAGCTGCCGGCATTCCTCGTGCTCGACGGCAGCGAAGAGTTCGGGGTCGACCTCAGCCAGCGGCTCCGAGAGGCCGACCGTGGTAGATCGTACAGGTGCAAGAATTGTCATTCAGGACCTCCTTTCTTCTCGTGTCTGTTTCCAAAAAAGAAAGCCGGCAGAGGGCACTCCTCTGCCGGCTGGCATGTGGTATAATTGCGCACTACATCATGAACAACATCGTTGGATACACGCATCCAGTCTGCGGAAGGAGCACAGGCAAGACCGTAGACCGCCGACCAAAGCCGGCGTCGTACCACTGCCAAGTATGCTTCCGATCCGCACGACCAAGAAATCCATGGGGTGAAGGTGACACTCCAATGATTGTATCCTGGATGCCGGGCACCTCCCGGTCTCTCACAGTGTTGTAACGGTCAGACGAAACACAAGTTACGGGTGCTGACCATTCCAACCAGGACCTAGTATAACACAAATGTCAGAAATGTCAAGGCGAGCCGTGAATTTCTTGCTACAAGGTTGGGTGTTCAGCACAGTGGACAGATTGTCTGTGTCGATGACCGCCGACGGCCGACCGCCGGTCCAGCCGAAAACCCAGCGGTCGGCGGTCCGTGGTCGGCAGTCACGAAGCTGAGTTGAGTGATTGTGAGACGGAGAGGTGGATCTCTTGAGAAATGTGGTGACTGACTTGGGCATCGAGCTGACGCCGGCCCAGCTTGCGATGTTCCAGACGTACTACGAACAACTCGTCGATTGGAACCGGCGCGTTAATCTGACTGCGATTACCGACTACGAAGATGTCCAGATCAAGCACTTCGCCGATTCTCTGGCTGTCTTGCTTGCCATTGGCGGCGACTTCGGAGCTCAGACTTCGCTGATCGATGTCGGGAGTGGGGCCGGCTTTCCTGGGCTGCCGCTGAAGATCGTGCGGCCGGCATGGCGGGTCACGCTGGTGGAGTCGACGCACAAGAAGACCGAGTTTCTAGAACATATGATCTATCAACTCGGGTTGGGGAAGATCGACGTGGTGTGGGCACGGGCCGAGGAAGTGGGTCAGGAGCCGGCCTATCGCGAACAGTTCGATCTGGCTGTCGCCCGTGCCGTGGCCGACGTGGCCGTGCTGATCGAGTACGCGCTGCCGCTTCTGCACGTCGGCGGCCGGTTCATCGCCCAGAAGGGAACCGATCCGACGGATGAGCTACGAGCCGCTGAGAAGGCTCTCGAGATATTAGGCGGCGCACATCGCGACACGATCCCTTATCGGCTGCCGGCCTTCGGCAAGCCGCTGCATCTCGTGGTCATCGACAAGGTGGCACCAACACCGGCGAAGTATCCCCGCCGGCCAGGCATGCCGGCGAAGAGACCGATTGGTAGATGAGCAGCAGGTGGGGATTGCAGCCGTTTGGCGCGAGCGGGCTCAACGTGTTATAATTCTTGTTCAGGAGCGACAAGATGGCTTTTACTGTGACAGATTTTGACGATCTGGTTCATCTCCTGGCCGAGCGCCCGGAGTGGCAAGCGGAACTGCGTCGCCTGATTCTGAGCGAGGACTTCCTGGCATTGCCACGGATCGTACAGGAGTTGGCGGAAGCCCAGCAGCGCACCGAAGTCCAGGTGCGGGCGTTGGTAGAGGCGCAACAGCGCACCGATGAGCGACTCCAAGCGTTTCAGCAGCGCACCGATGAGCGACTCGAAGCGTTTCAGCAACGCACCGATGAGCGATTCCAGGAACTGGCTACGGAGGTGCGGGCGTTGGCGGAAGCGCAGCGGCGCACCGATGAGCGACTTGAAGCGTTTCAGCAGCGCACCGATGAGCGACTCGAAGCGTTTCAGCGGCGCACCGATGAGCGATTCCAG